>JACRDA010000059.1 GCA_016212965.1 Myxococcales bacterium | reverse complement strand
GGCGGGCGCGGCGCCGCGGCACGCGCCGGAGCCGGCCGGGGTGGGCCCGGAGGGCGCTCGGCGGGCGGGCGGCCCGCGGCCGGCGCGCGGAGGCGAAGGTGAGCGCGCGGAATAGGCCCGCGCCGACGCGGCGTTCGATCGACAACCCCATGACGAAACGAGCCCTGTCCGTGACCTTCGCCGCGCTCGCGTGGCTGTCGGCCTGCGCCGACCGCCCCGGCGACGCTTCCGCGAGCCCCGCCGGCACCGCGCCCGCTCCGACCACGCCCCGCGCCGCGACCACCGCGCCCGCGAGCGCACTCGCACTCGCCCCGGCGTCGTCGAGCGCGGGCTCGAGCACCGCCTCCGCCGGCCCGGCGAGCGCCGCCCCGAGCGTGGCGAGCGCGTCGGGCGTCGAGCTCCGCGCGCTGTCGCAGGCGCTGTCCGAGAAGGGCGCCGAGTTCTTCAGCGACAACTACATCTCGAACGAGACCTCGTACCTGCAGGTGGCCCCGGCGCTCGCCGAGCGCGGGCGCCGCGGCGGGGCCTACGTCGGCGTGGGTCCGGAGCAGAACTTCAGCTACATCGCCCTCCTCGAGCCCGAGGTGGCGTTCATCGTCGACATCCGCCGCGACAACCTCGTCGAGCAGCTGCTCTACAAGGCGGCCTTCGAGCGGGCCGAGAGCCGCGCCGAGTTCGTGGCCCTGCTCGTCGGTCGCGACCTCGACCGCGCGACCGCGCCCGGCCCCGACGCGAGCCTCGAGAGCGTGCTCGACGCCGTCGAGCGCGTGAAGCCCGACTCGCAGGCTTTCGAGCGCATCCACGGCGAGCTGCTCGCCCACGCCGAAGCGCGCTGGGGCGAGCCCCTCGGCGCGGCGGATCGGAAGACCTTCAAGCGCACCCACAAGGCCTTCTGGAAGGGCGGGCTCGAGCTCCGCTTCGAGCTCAAGGCCGACAACGGCCGCCGCTACCCGACGCTGCGCGAGCTCGTGTCCGCGGCCGATCCGGACGGCAAGCGCCGCGGCTTTCTCGCCGAGGAGGCGACCTTCCGCACCGTGCAGCGCCTCGAGCGCGAGGACCGCATCGTGCCGGTCGTCGGCGACTTCGCGGGCGGCAAGGCCCTGCGCGCCGTGGGCGACGAGATGCGGCGCCGGTCGCTCGCCCTCAACGCCTTCTACGTCTCGAACGTCGAGCAGTACCTCTTCGAGGGCGGCGCGTGGCCGAAGTGGGTCGGCAACGTGGCGGCCCTGCCGCGCGACGCCGACAGCCTCTTCATCCGCTGCTACCTCGATCAGGGTAAGCGCGTGCCCCTGCAGATGAAGGGGCACCGCACCGCGACGACCCTGCAAAAGGTCGGCGACTTTCTCGCCCGCAACGAGGCCCATCCGTATCGCTCGCTCTGGGGCGTCTCGAGCGACGAGACGAGCTTCACGTCGCTCTCCCAGGTGCGCCCGGCCTCGAGCAGCGTGCCCTGAGCCTGCACCGGCTCCCTAGGGCGCGAGCAGATCCAGCACGCGACAGGCAGCGAAGCTCCCGAAGACGGTGTGCGAGACCCCGTTACCGTCGCTCAGGCTGCCGGCTAGCGAGCCCAGGATGAGCGTGAGCTGGGTCGCGCCGAAGGCCGACACCGTGACGTCGACGCCGTTCGTGGTCTGAAAGGGCTGTGCACCGCCGCCGAGATCCACGGAGACCGACTCGCTCGCCGCGGTGCCTACGTCGGTGAGCGGCACGATGACATCGGCCCGGCCGCCGTTCACCGGGTCGCAGCCCGTGACGACGAGGCGCATCGCGCCACCCTCCCCCGCGTTGCCGAGGTAGCCGACGACGTGGCTCGTCTCGTTCGCACCCCAGGTCCCGGGGCAGGCGGCGTTCATCGGGTAGGCGGGCGGTGGGTCGCCGCCGCCGAGGACGAGCGAGAGGTACGCGCCCGCGCACGGGTCGGCACCTCCCTGCCCCGCGCCGCCCGCCGCACCACCCTGCCCCGCGCCGCCCGTCCCTGCGCCGCCGGCGCCACCGGTGCCCGTCGTCGAGGTCGAGCTCGTGGTCGTCGAGCTCGTGGTGCCGCTGGCGCCGGTGCCATCCCCGCTCGCGACGCTGCTCGAGCAGGCGGCGACGAGTGCGATGGCGGCCACGGCGAGGACGGAGCGGGCAACCGAGTCGAGCGACCTCATGGGTCCAGCCTACACGAAAGCCGCACAGGCGCTCGGCGCGCTGGCAGCAAGGCGCGCGAGCCGACTAGGCTCGGCGTGTGCCCATCGCCCTCTTCGAGGCGCTCTCGGTCGGCGTCGTCGTGGCGACGCTCGCGCTCATGGCGCGCGCGCGGCCGCCGCGCGCGCTCGCGGCCGAGTACGTCGCCCTCGCGGCGGCCGCGTGGCTCGGCGAGGCGTCGTGCGTCGCGGGCTACGGCTTCTACGGCTACGCGCCGAGCTGGCACCTGCGACTCGCAGGGGTGCCAATGCTCGTGCCGCTCATCTGGCCGCTCGTGGTCCTGTCGGCGCAGGAGGTCGTCCGGGCGCTCGCGCCCGAGGTCACCGGGGTGAAGCGTGCGGCGCTCGTCGGGGCCGTCGTCGCGTTCGACGCCTCGCTCGTCGAGGTCGTGGCCGTCCGCGCCGGGCTCTGGAGCTGGAGCGAGCCCGGGCACCTCGGCGTGCCGCTCGTCGGCATCCTCGGCTGGGGGTACTTCGCCTTCGGCGCGACGCTCGCGCCGCGGCCGGCGTGGATCGTCGTCACGGGCCCCGCGCTGGCGCACCTCGCGATCCTCGGCTCGTGGTGGGCGTTCTTTCGCTGGACCCTGCGGGGCGAGCTCGCGAGTGCGGGCTTCGCGGTGCTCGGCGTCGTGGCGCTCGCCGCGCTCGCGTGGGCGGTCGCGGCCAAGCGGCGGGGGCGCGGGCTCGTGCCCGCGGTGTGGCTCCCGCGCGTGCTCGCGGCGCTGCTCTTCGTGGCGCTCCTCGTCACGACCGACCCGACGAGCGCGCCCCTCTGGGCTCACACGGCGCTCGTCGCCGTGCCCTACCTCGCCGCGACGCTCCTGCGCGCACCTCGGGCGCCCCGCAACACCTAGAGAAAGACCACCACGGAGACACGGGGGCACGGAGAGCTGCACGGAGGCGACAGGGTTCAGAGACTCCTCCGTGTCACGCTCCGTGCTTCCGCTCGTTTCGCTGCGCGCGTGGCGGTCAGCCGCCGCCGAGGAAAACGTTCGCCGGCAGGCCGGCGCGCTCCCACAGGGCCGTGCCGGCGACGAAGAGCAGGAGCTCGGCCGTGCCGAGGTGCGTCACGAGGATGCAGTCGCGGGTCGTGAGCCCGCGCCGGTAGCGCGGGCGATAGAAGACGAGCTGCGCCGCCGGGGCGCACAGCATGAGGAGCTCGCGCACGCCGACGGCGCGCGCGAAGAAGCCCGCGACGAGCGCCGTCGCCGAGAGGGCCAGGAGTCCGTCGACGATGCGCCGCGCCACGACCGGGCCGTGGACGACCGGAAACGTCGGGATGCGCTCGGCGCGATCGCCCTCGAGGTCGCGCAGATCGTAGAGCACCTCGTACGAGAGCTCGAAGGGCACGAAGAAAAGGACGAGCACGCCGAGCGGGGCGAGTTTGCCCGCGAGCGAGCCGCCGTCGGCCGCGAGCGGATAGGCGAAGCACGTGAGGACGAAGAGCACGGCCGACATGAAGTTCTTGAGGAAGTAGAGCTCCTTGAAGCGCGTGCGGCCGCGGCGCGCGGGCAGGACGCGAAAGTTGTAGGCGAGGCCGACGAGCTGCACGGCGAGCCGGTAGGGCGTGAGCGCGGGCCAGACGAGGTGCGAGACGGTGAGCGAGCCCGCGAAGAGGACGACCGAGCCCCAGCCGATGAGCGCCTTCTTCCGCGCGACCGCTTCGGTGCCCGGGATCGCGTTCCGTAGATCCTCGGCGATGTCCGTGACGCGGTTGACGACGTTGACGAGGAACCAGTCGAGGCCGACGAAGAGCGCCACGAGCCACGGCCGGCGTCCGGTGAGGACGAAGCCGAACACGACGCTCGCCGCCATCGCGACGAGCACGATGTGGTAGCGCGCGATGGCGAGCGCGTCGCGGGCGGCGCTCCCCAGGTGCGACGGGTGGTGCGCGCTCAAGGCGTCGACGCGCGCGGCTCGACCACGAGATCACCCGAGCGCGGATCGACCTTGAGCAGGTAGCGCGCGCCGTTCTTGCCGACGAAGGGTGCCGTGAGGTCGGTGTTGCTCTTCGCCTCGCCGACCAGGAACTTCAGGTACTCGCGGTCCTCGCCGTGAAGTGCCTTCAACTGAGCGATGCCTTCGGGGTCGCCGGAGAGTCGCATGGCCCATCCTAGCGCAGTGCGGCACCGGGGCGCACCCGGTCCTGCGGCGTGCTCAGCCGTTCGGGTCGCGCGGGCGGCGCAGGAGCAGCCAGGCCCCGCCGCCGAGGCACACGGCGCCGACGCCGAGCGAGATGACGAGCAGGATGCTCTTGACGAGATCGCCCTCGAGGTAGGCGATGAGGTAGTGCGCGTTGAAGAGCACGAGGGAGACGCCGAGCAGGACGACCCCGTTCCGACCGCGGCGTTCCATGTGCCTAGCCCTTCACCGCGCCGGCCGTGAGCCCCGCGACGAGGTGGCGCTGCACGACGTAGAAGAGCGCCATCACCGGCAGGGACACGACGAGCGCGCCCGCCGCGAAGGCCGGCCAGTTGGCGCTGTGCTCGCCCACGTAGCGCTGCAGGACGACCGGCAGCGTGAACATGTCCTCGCTCCCGAGCAGGGTCGCCGCGAGGATGAACTCGTTGTAGGCGCTCATGAACGCGAACAGGCCCGTGACGGCGATGGCGGGCCGCGCCGCCGGCAGGACCACGCGCAGGAAGGCGCCGAAGCGCGTGGCGCCGTCGACCATGGCGGCCTCCTCGAGCTCGACGGGGATCGACTCGAAGGCGGCGCGCAGCTGGAAGATCGCGAACGGCACGGCCGTCGAGGCGTAGCAGAGCACGAGACCCGTGCGCGAGTTCAAGAGGCCGAGCGCGGACAGGAGCATGTAGAGCGGGACGGCGCTCGCGACCGCCGGGAACATCTGCGTCGCGAGCAGGGCGCGCACGCCCGTCTTCTTGCCCACGAACTCGAAGCGCGCGAGCGCGTAGGCCGTCGGGATCGCGATGCCGATGCCGACCGCCGCCGTGGCGCCCGAGACCACGAGCGAGTTCAGGAGCTGTCGCCCGAAGAGCCAGCTGCCGCTCGGGCTCGGCCCCACGACCTCGACCAGGTGCTTCAGGGTCGGCTGCACCGGCACGGGCAGGAGGCGCGCCTCGGGCGTGTCGTTGCCCGAGAAGGCGAGCGCCACGACCCAGAGGACCGGGTAGAGCGCGAACCCGACGAAGACGAGGATGAGCGCGTGCGCGCCCACGGACTCGAGGACGGCACGCCCGCGGCGCTTCACGAGCTCACCTCCGCCGCGGGCGCGAGCCGCCGCCGGGCGCGCCAGCGGCGCACGAGCCCGGGCAGCTCCGTCCCCGCGAAGAGGAGCAGGAAGATGAGCACGCTGTAGGCCGCCGCGAAGCCGTACTGCGCCTCGCGCGTGAACGCCCAGCGGTAGGCCTCGGACACGAGGATGTCGGTCTGGCCGTCGGGCTCGCCGCCCGAGACCAGGAAGACGACGTTGAACATGTTGAAGGTCCACACGGCGCCGAGGACGGCGGCGGGCATCACGGTCGGACGCAAGAGCGGCAAGGTCACGCGCCACAGCCGCTGCCAGCGCGTGGCGCCGTCGACCTCGGCTGCCTCGAGCACGTCCTTCGGGATGGCGGTGAGGCCGGCGAGCGTCACGACCATCATGAACGGAAAGCCGAGCCAGATGTTGGTGGTGCAGTTCGCGGCGAAGGCCGTCGAGAAGCGCGAGAACCACGCGATCGACTCGAGATCGGTGCCGAAGAGGTCGTTGACGGCCGAGAGCAGCGCCGAGACGGCCCCGAACTGCCGGTGGAACATGCCCTTCCAGGCGAGCGCCGTGACGTAGCTCGGTACGGCCCAGGGGATGATGAGCAGAACGCGGTAGAGCGCCTTCAGCCGCAGCGTGGGACGCGACAGCAACAGGCCGAGCACGAGCCCGATGCCGAGGTGGAAGAACAGGTTGACGGCGGTCCAGGCGAGCGTGACGAGGAGCACGAGGTAGAAGGACCCGCTCGCGAAGAGCGGCCCGCCGCGCGCCGTCAGGATCTCGACGAAGTTGTAGCCGCCCACGTAGGTGAGCTCGCCCGGGCGGCCGACCGCGAGCGAGATCGCCGCGCCGGCGAAGAGCGGCACGAACACGAGCACACCGAGCACGACGACCGAGTGGAGCACGTAGGCGTAGGCCGGGAGCGAGCGGCGCACGGCCGCGCGGAACTCGCGCCGGCGCGCGCGGCGCACGAGCCAGAAGGCGGCCGCGAGGCAGAGAACGCCGACGATCGCCACGAGCGGCTCGGGCCGCGCGGCCGGGACCGCCTTCGGCCGGGCGTCGTCGAAGCGCTGCTTGGCCTCCCGAAGGGCCTCGGCGGGCGCCGTGTCGCCGCGCAGCACCTTCTTGAGAGCGCGCGCTGCCGGCTCCCAGGTGGCGCGCATCGCCACGGAGGTCGGCATGGGGATCGCGACCCGCGCCTGCGCGGCGAACGCGCTCACGAGGGCGTCGGCGGCGAGCGCCGGATCGTCGAAGGCCCGGCGCAGCGTCTCGCCCTCGAGCAGGCCCTCGGCGTCGCGCCGCGCGGGGACGGCGCGTGCCTCCCGGCGCAAGATGGCGGTGCCCTCGGTCGAGGCGACGAAGCGCGCGAAGGCCCGCACCTCGGGCCGGGCGGCGCCCGCCGGCGCGAGCATGAGCGCCTCGACGGTGAGCATGGGCCGGAGCGGCGCCCCGTCGGCAGCGCGCACCTTCGGCAGCGGGATCACGCGGTAATGCGGGGTCTCGGGCGGGAGATCGTTCGCGAGCCACGGGCCCGAGATCGCCGTGGCGGCCTTGCCCGCCGCGAACAGCCGCGTCACGAGCGCCCCGTCGGCGTCGGCCGGCACGACCCCGCGGTCGACGAGCGAGCGCACGAGCTCGAGCGAGCGCTCGGCCGCCTCGCCCACGAAGCCGAAGGCATCGCTCGCGCCAGGCGTTGCGCCGGGCGCGCCGGGCTCGCCCGCGGGCGCGAGGAAGCTGCCCCCGAAGGCGTGGAGCACCGCCGCGTGGAAGTAGGCGTTCTCGGCCTCGTAGGCGAGCGGGTACACGCCCTCCGGCAGGCGCAGCTCCGCGATCGACTCGAGATCGGGCGGGTCCGTCGGCACGAGCGCGTCGTTCACGTAGAGCGCGGCGCTCTTCAGCGTGAGCGGCACGCCGTAGGCGACGCCGTCCTGCTCGACCGCGGGGAGCACCTCGGGCCCGAAGGCGTCCTCTTCGAGCGCGTCCCCCACCGGCGCGACGATGCCGCGCGCGCGGAAGTCGCCGAGCCGCTCGTGGGCGTCGATGTACAGGTCCGGCCCGGCGCCGAGCGGGATCGCGGCCTGCAGCTTCGCTGCGAAGGCGTCGGCCGGCAAGGCGAGGAGCTCGACCGGCGGGCCCGACCACGTCGCGACGAGCGCCGCGAGCGCGCGCTCCTCGGCGCCGCGGTAGGCGTGCCAGAGCCGGATGGGCGCGGGCCCGCGCTCCGCGGCGCAGCCGGGGAGGCCGAGCGCGACGACGGCGACGAGCGCCGCGAGCGCCACGCGCGCGAGCTGCGCTGGCGCCCCGAGCGCGCGACCGCGACGCGCCGGGGGGCTCATGTCGGGCGCGCGAGCGCGCGCCCGCGCGCGGGGTCGAAGAGGTGGATCCTCGGGGCGCGCAGGCGCAGGCGCGCGCCCGGGTCGAGCCGCTCGCTGCCGCCGAGCCGCACCACGAGCGGCTGCTCGCCGACGGTGGCGTGCGCGTAGGTCTCGCCGCCGAGCGCCTCGCACAGGACGACGCGCGCCGCGAGCGCGGGGATGTTCGGGTCCGCGACCGGCTCGAAGTCGTGGGGTCGCACGCCGACCGTGACCTTCGCGCCCTTCACGACCTCGCCCGCGAAGGCGCCCGGCTCGAGGGGCAGGCTCGCCCCGGCCCCGACCTCGAGCGCGAGCCCCGTGCCGCCCGCGCCCTCGGCCGTCGCGACGCGCGCCTCGAGGAAATTCATCGCCGGGCTCCCGAGAAAACCCGCCACGAAGCGCGTCGCCGGCCGGTCGTAGATGTCGAGCGGCGCGCCGCTCTGCTCGATGCGCCCCTTGTTCAGCACGAACATCACGTCCGCGAGCGTCATCGCCTCGACCTGATCGTGCGTGACGTAGACGCTGGTGGTCCGGAGCTCGAGGTGCAGGCGGCGGATCTCGACGCGCACCGCGGCGCGCAGGCTGGCGTCGAGGTTCGACAGCGGCTCGTCGAACAGGAACAGCTGGGCGCGCCGGGCGATGGCGCGGCCCATGGCGACGCGCTGCCGCTGTCCGCCCGACAGCTCGCGCGGCATGCGGTCGAGCAGCTTCTCGAGGCCGAGCATGCCGGAGACCTCGCGCACGCGCGCCTCGATGGCCGGCTTCGGGGTCTTGCGCAGCCGGAGCCCGAAGGCGAGGTTCTCGCGCACCGTGAGGTGCGGGTAGAGGGCGTACGACTGGAACACCATCGCGATGTCGCGCTCGCGCGGCGCGAGCTCCCCGACGTCGCGCTCGCCGAAGCAGATGGTGCCGAGGTCGGTGCGCTCGAGCCCGGCCAGCAGGCGCAGCAGCGTCGACTTGCCGCAGCCGCTCGGGCCGACCAGGACCGCGAACGCGCCGTCCGGCACCTCGAGGCTCACGCCGTCGAGCACGACGGTCGAGCCGAAGCGCTTCGCGACGCCCTTGCAGCGGATGGCGACCATGGGGTGTGCGCGGCCCTCAGATGCCGGGCACGACGTCGGCGGCGGGCACCAGGATGGCCTGCCCGAGCGGTGGCACCGTGATGGCGAGCGCGCCGTCCGCCGCCACCGTGTAGGCCGGCTGCGGCTGGGCCGTGCTCCACACGTCGACGAGCGTCGTGCCGCCGGGCGCTCCGACGTGCATGGGCACGCCGCCGAAGACCGGGCTCGAGGGGTGGTCGCGGTTCGTGTTCAGGACGACGAGGGCGTAGGCGCCGCCCGCGTCGCCGCCCCCGCGCTCGAAGGCGAAGATCCCGGCGTCGGGCTCGTCGCCGGTGCGGTTCGAGGCCCACGTCACCGTCTGGTCGCCGCGCCGCAGGGCGAGGTACGCCTTGCGCAGGGCCGCGAGCCGCGCGATCACCTGGTAGGTCGGCTTCGAAGTGTCGTAGCCCGTCTCCCAGAGATCTTCGCGGTTCGCCGGGTCGTTGCCGCCGGCGAGCTCCTGCTCGGTGCCGTAGTACACGCACGGAATGCCGTCCTCGGTCAAGAGGAAGGTGAGCGCCTGGTGCAGGGCCGGCCGATCGCTCTGGAAGAGGAAGCGCGGCACGTCGTGGTTGTCGAGGAAGTTCACGAGCGTCTTGACGGGCGCGATGCCCGTGCCGAGCTGCGTGGGCGTCGCCCCGTAGTAGAGCGACCGCGCCGACCACAGGCCCTCGATGCGGTCGGTCGAGAGGCCCTGCTGGAGCACGTCGCGCACCACCGTGTAGTACTGGGGGAAGTGGAACACGCCGTCGAGCTGGTCGCCGGTGAGGGCGAGGCCGTCGTGCACGCACGTGTTCTCGCGCTCGAGCTGGTCGGCGCTCGGTAGATCGGTCTGGGTGTAGGCGCCCACGAGCTCCGGCCGGCCGTCGAAGGCCTCGCCGAACATGAAGAAGCGCTCCTTGCCTTGCGCGGCCAGCCGCTGGCGCACCTTCTGGGCGAAGTAGCGCCAGAACTCGCGCTCGACGTGCTTGATGGTATCGATGCGAAAGCCGTCCACGTCGCTGAGCTCGACCCAGCGCGCGTAGGCGTCGACCATGGCGTCCTTCACGTCGCAGCGCGTCGTGTCGAGGTCCTTGAGGCCGCCCGGGAAGTCGCCGTGCAGGAGCTGGTCCGGGTCCTCGAAGTCGAGCGTGCGCCCGCGCTTGTTGTAGGCCGCGGCGTGCTGCAGCGCCTCGGGCCAGGGCGGCATGTGGTTCGTCGCCGGGTCCCAGTTGAAGATGACGGGCGCGGGACCGGCCTCGCCGAGCGAGGTGTAGGCCTGGATGCCGCGCGGGTCGAAGTCGGGGTCGTACTCGTTGATGTGCACGACCGGCGACTTGTCGCCCGAGCCCCGCACCTGCTCGTCGGGCTGCCCGTTCAGGTTGATGTCGTAGTAGAAGAGCTGCCCCACGTGGTTCGTCACCACGTCGATGATGACGAGGATGCCGTGCTGGTGGGCGGCGTCGACCATCCGGCGGAGCGCGACGACGTCGCCGAAGTGCTCGTTCGGCGCGGTGAAGTCCTGCGGCCAGTAGCCGTGGTAGCCGTCGACGCCGGCGTCGGTCTCGACGTTCTTGTAGAGCGGCGAGATCCAGAGCGCCGTCACGCCGAGCCCGGACAGGTAGTCGAGCTGCGACTCGACGCCCGCCCAGTCGCCGCCGTGCCAGCGCCCCGGCGCGGTGCGGTCGACCATGAAGTCGTTGCCGAGGTCCCCGTCGGCGAAGCGATCGACGAGCAGCTGGTAGATGATCTGATCGCGCCAGTCGTCGACGTGGGTCGAGAGCTCGACGGGCTCGTCGTAGCCGCCGAAATCCATGCAGCCGCCCGTGGCGGTGCCGAGCGCGACGAGGGCCGCCACGCGGGCGGCGGAGCGGGTGACGCAGCGGGTCATGTCACGTCCCTCCGTAGCTGGTCGAGCCGAACCACCACTCGGCGCCGAGGCCGAAGAAGTGATCGACGCTGCGCAGCGAGAACGGATCGTCGGTGGGGTAGAGCAAGCGCGCGCTCTTGTCGCGGAAGGTCGCCGCGTACTCGAGGTGGATGCGCGGGCGGCTGAAGGCGCCCGGGCCGGCCGGCTGGACGAAGGGCATGACGCCGATCCGCCCCACGTGCGCCGTCAGCGGGTGCGGGGCGTCGTCGGGGCCGCGGTCGGGGGTGAGGATGCCGCGCGCGAGGGCCTGGTAGCTCCCCTCGACCGCGACGCCCGCCCACTCGGCGAAGAACACGTGCGGCCGCAGAATGAAGATGCCCTCGTCCACGTCGCCGAAGTCGAGCGGCTCGCTCGCGTTGCGGAAGCTGCGGAAGTAGGCGCCGAGCGTGAGCGCGAAGACCGAGATCTCCCAGTTGCCGCCCATCGCCACCACGACCTCGTGCGCGCCCGCGGCGGTCCGGTCGAGCGCGAGCGCCTCGGGGGCCGCGAACTCGCCGTAGGCCGCGAGGCCGGTGGCGTAGCGCACGAAGAGGTTGAGGTGCGTGTCGCGCTCGCCCGTGAACGCGCCGATCTGGGCGCCCACCACGAAGCCGCGGTCGGCCGGGACGTCCTCGAAGACGTCCGGCGTCGCGGTTTCGCGCTGCGCGGCCGGCACGTGCTGCGCCTCGCCGTAGACCACGAACTTGAGGCCCGCGCGGGGCGGCGGCGCCGCCGCCTTGTCGGGCTCCGGACCGAGGAGCACGAGCTGCTCCAGGCGCAGCGCCCCGAGCCAGCGCTGCCGGTCGAGGACATCGACGGTGGCGGCGCCGAACTGGTTGAGCGGCGCCGGCCGGCTGGCCGCCTGCCGGTAGAAGGGGTTCTGCGGCTGCGCCATGCCCATGTGGAGCGACGCCGTCGTGTGGGTGGGCGCCGCGTAGCGCACGCCACCGCCGAGCGAGTTGACGTTGTCGAGCGGCCAGAAGTCGCAGAGGTAGATGTCGTCGCCGCGCACCATGCGCGAGCCCGCCCAGATGGAGAAGTCCTCGAGGCCGAGGCCCGTCTCCTCGAGGTACAGGTTGCGGATGGCGAAGGCGGCGTCGAAGTCGCCCGAGTAGTGGAAGATCGAGTTGCCGAGCGCGAGCGTGGCGACGAGCCGCGAGGTGGCCCCGAGGCTCTCCCAGTGGTCCTCGCGGCGCAGCTCGAGCTCGGCGTAGTTGTCGAGATCGAGCCGGCTGCCGTGCGCCACGACGTCGGCGTCGCGGCCGGGCCGCCCGGCCGCGTCGGAGGCCGCGATGACCCGCCCGTAGGAGCCGAACGCGAAGCCGTCCCAGAAGGTCTTTCCCGGCGCGGCCTCGGCCGGAGCGGCCTCCGCGGCCCGGGCGTCGGCCGCCGGGGCGGCCTTGGCGTCGGCTGCCTTGGCCTCGGGCCCCTTCGCGGGCGCCGCGGCGTCGGGGGGGGTGGGGTCGCCGGCCTCGTCGCCTGCCTTCGCAGGGGGCGCGGTCGGTTCCGGTGCCGCGCCCGCCGCCCTGCCGGAGCCGGGCTCGGTAGCCGGCGGTGGGGCAGCGGGCTCGGGCTGGGCGCTCGCCAGTCTCGCCGTCGCCGAGAGCGCGACCACGAGCGCCACAGCCGCGAGCGGAGCTCGAGTGTCGCCGCCGTGAGCCATGTGCGCCGAACCCTACACCAAATGGCGTGCCGCGGAGACAGCGTACGGCGGCCGCCTCATCCGCGCTCCGCCGGCAGCTCGAAGAAGAAGCGAGCGCCCCCGCCCTCACGGGTGTCGACGCCGATGGTGCCGCCGTGCTGCTCCACGATCGCCTTGCAGATCGCGAGGCCGAGCCCGGTGCCCCCTTGCTTCCTCGTGCGCGGGTCGCCGAGCTGCTGGAAGCGCTGGAACAGCTTGTCCCGGTTCGACTCGGGAACGCCCGGCCCCTCGTCGAGCACCGCGACCTGAAGGCCACCCCGCGGCCCGCGCTCGACGCCCAGGCGCACGGTGCTGCCCCGGGGCGCGAAGCGGATCGCGTTCGACAGGAGGTTCGTCAGCACCTGGTGGATCCGGTCCCGGTCGATGCTGGCGCTCGCTCCGGCGACCTCGGGCGCGAGCTCGCACCGGAGCGTGACCCCGGCCGCGGCCGCCACCGAGGCGATCTCGGTCGTCGCGGTCTCGACGAGCTCGGCCATGGGCTCGAGACCGAGCACGAGGCGGCCGTGGCCGCCCTCGAGACGCTCGAGATCGAGCAAGTCGTTCACGAGGCGGATGAGCCGCTCGGAGCCCGTGCGCGCGATGCGCACGAGCTCGAGGGCGCGCTCGCCGAGCGGGCCCGTCACGCCCGCCTCGAGCAACCCGAGCGAGCCGCGAATGGACGTGAGCGGCGTGCGCAGCTCGTGGCTGACGGTCGAGGCGAACTCGTCCTTCATGCGCTCGACGGCCTTCCGCTCGGTCACGTCGCGCACGATGCACACCGCCTCGTCGGCACCGCTACGCACGATGCGCGCCTCGTGCTGCTCGATGCCGTCGGCTCCGTCGAGCTCGAACTCGAAGCTGCGCGGCTCGGCGCTCGCCACCGCCTCGGCCACGAGCTCGGCCACGCGCCGGCGCACCTCGGGGCGGAGCGGGCCGTCGCGCAGGTTGCGGCCCACGAAGTGGTCCGACGTGGCCCGCGCCACGGTGCTCGCCGGGGCCCCTTCGGCTCGCGGCTTGAAGTCGAGGTAGGTGCCGTCGACGCGCACGCGGAACACGAGGTCCGGCATGGCGTGGAGCGAGGCACGGTGGCGCTCCTCGCTCTGGCGCAGCGTGTCCTCGACCCGCTTGCGCCGCGTGAGGTCGTGGGCGCCGAGGAGCAGCGCGCGGTTGCCCTCGAGGTCGAGCGCCGACAGCGTGATCTCGGTCGGGACCAGCGTGCCGTCTGGGCGCGCGAAGGTCCACTCGAAGCGCCGGGCGCCGCTCGCCTGCGCGCTCGCCGAGAGCTCGAGGAAGCGCTCCGACGAGCGCGTGCCGTCGGGCTGGCGCTCGGGGAAGAAGGCGTGCAGGCCCCGGGCGGCGAGCGCGGCCTTGCTGCTCGCCCCGAGCATCTCCACGGCGGCCGGATTGCAGTCGCCGATCGCACCGGGCCCGGGCGCGTCGGGGTCGAGGATGATCTGCGCGTCGGCGATGCGCTCGAAGAGCGTGCGCACGCGCGCCTCCGCCGCGGCGTGCGCCAGGGCGGCCTCGACCCGGTGCTCGGCGGCGCGGGTCACGGCCGCGGCGCTCGTGTCGTCGGCCCGGCGCGCCACGATGGCGAAGGACACGACGATGAGCATGAGCACGACCCGGCCGAACAGGGCCTCCCACGGGTGGGTCGGGTACTCGCGCGGCACGAGCTCGAAGTGGTTCGCGAGGTGGGCGGCCACCATGCACACGGCGACGGCGCCCGCCCAGCCGAGCGCCGCGCGCTCGCCGCGCATGAACGCGAGGAACATGGGCACCGCCACGAGGAACCAGCCCGTGACGTTGTTCTCGCCCGCGAACAGGCAGAGCACGGTGAGCCCCACCGTCGACAGCCCCATGGCGAGGTGCGCGGCCGCCTGCTGGCGCAGAGTGGGCCGCCCGAGCGCCCAGCCGCGGAACAAGAGCGTGAGGCCCGCGACGCCGGTCTGGATGGCGGCGCTCTGCCAGCGGCCGAGCACGACGTACAGGGCGCCGTAGGCGACCCAGCCCGCCAGCGTGACGCGCAGCAGCAGATCGATGCGCCGCCGCTCGGCACCCCGCACGCTCTGGGCGAGCTCCTCGGCGAGCGCGGCCGACGTCGGCAGCCAGCCGAGGCGTGTCTTGGCGATCTTGCGGTCGCTCATGCTGCATCGCTACCACGACCCCGGCGGCGCGGCGGGGCGCCCGGTCGGGCCCACGAACGAGCCGGGCAGGTTTCCGTGCCCGACGATTTGCGCTCTACTCGGGAAGGGAGGGAGGCGCGCGCCCGGAGAGCCCATGCGGACGGTGCTGATCATCGACGACGAGGCCGACATCCGCACCGTGGTCGCGATGAGCCTCGAGCACGTCGGCGGCTACCGCGTGCTCCAGGCGGCAAGTGGCGAGGAGGGGCTCGCCGTCGCGCTGCGCGAGCGGCCCGACCTCGTCATGCTCGACCTCATGATGCCCGGCATGGACGGGCGGGCGACCTTCGAGGCCCTGCGCGCCGATGCGCGCACGCACGCGATCCCGGTCGTGCTCGTGACGGCCCGCCGCCAGCGCCGCGAGCTCGAGGGCTACCTCGGGCTCGGCTTCGCCGGCGTGGTGGTCAAGCCCTTCGACCCGATGAGCCTGCCCCGCGAGGTCGCGCGCATCTGGCAGCGCAGCACCCCCGGCAGCCCCGACATCGAGGCCGCGCTCGAGGAGCTGCGGGCCGAGTACGCGCAGAAGCTCCCCGCGCGCATCGCGGAGCTCGCGCACGCGGCCGAGGCGGCGTGTCGCGACCCCACCGCCGAGCCGGCGCGCGCGGCGGCCGAGCGCTTGGCCCACAAGCTGCGCGGCACCTCCGGCTCGCTCGGCTTCACGGTGCTCGCGGACGCCGCCGGCAAGCTCGAGACGCTGTTCGGCGCCCTGCTCGAGGCACGCCGGGAACCGGCGGCCGCCGTGTCGCCGGACGGGCTCGTCGCCGAGATCCGGGCCGCGCTCGCCGAGCTGCAAGCGTCGGGGCCCCGAGCGCGCTGAGCCGGAGCGCCCGGACCCGAGAAACGGTGCGGCGCACGGGCCGGCGACCCTTTTCGGCTGGCGGGGGCAGGCAGTCCTGGTACTTTTCCGGCCGTGACCGTCTGCGCACTGTGTGGAGCCGACAAGGGCGCGCCCGATGCGGCCTGTGGCCAGTGCGGCGCGCGCACCGCGAGCATCCCGCCGATCTCCATCCGGCCCTTCGTCATCGACGGCCGGTACCGGCTCGAGACGGAGCTCGCCGAGGGCGGCATGGGCGTCGTCTACTTGGCGCAGGACATGTGGCTCGATCGTCCCGTGGCGGTGAAGGTCATCGCCGCGGAGCTCGCGGGCGACCCGGACGTCGCCCGGAGCTTCCAGCTCGAAGCGCGCGCCATGGCCCGGCTGCGGCACGAGAACGTGGCGCAGGTGTACACCTTCGGGCCCTACCTCGACTCTTACTTCCTCGCCATGGAGTACGTGTCGGGGCCGACGCTCGCGCAGCTCATCGAGGAGCACGCGCGCGCCGGCACCCACATCCTGGTCCACAGCGCGCTCAACGTGCTCTTGCGCACGCTCGCCGGGCTCGGTGCGGTCCACGCCGCGGGCATCGTGCACCGCGACGTCAAGCCGGCAAACATCGCCATCGAGGAAGACACCGGCCGTCCCGTGCTGCTCGACTTCGGTGTGGCAGCGCCGCGGGACCCGAGCCAGGCCGCGACGCTGTTTGCCGGTTCGCCGTCGTACATGGCGCCCGAGCGCTGCAGCCCGGCGGAGGGCGTCGACGGCTACACCCTGCAGAGCGACATCTACGCGCTCGGCTGCATGGCGTTCGAGGTGCTCACGGGGCGCCCGCCCTTCGAGGGCGACACGGTGGTGGAGGTGCTGCGTCAGCACATCGAGAGCCCGCCGCCCCGGGTGTCGTCGCTGCGCCCGGAGCTCGCCGCCTTCGACGAGGTGCTCGTGCGCGCGCTCGCGAAGGACCCCGCCGCCCGCTTCCAGACCTGCGCCGAGATGGCCGAGGTCCTGCGCGAGGCCGAGCGACGCCACGACGAGCGCCGGGAGCGCGGGGTTCTGCACTCGACCGTGGCCCCGCGACCGGACGGGGAGCGCGTGGCCCCGGACGGCGCGCTCTCCGTGCTCGTGGTCGACGACGACAAGGACTTCGCCCGCTTCGCGGCCCGCTCCGTGCAGCTCGCCTTCTACCGCAAGCCGATCCACGTGCAGACCGCGCAGAGCGGCTCCGAAGCGCTGCTCCGCTGCGACGACCGCTCCCCCGACCTCGTGCTGCTCGACTACGACATGCCGGGCCTCGACGGGCTCGACACGCTGTCGCGCTTGCGCGCCCTGCCGGGCGGCGACAAGACGCGCGTCGTCGTGGTGAGCGGCAAGACCGGGACGCAGCAGCGCTGGCGCTTCAGCGTCCTCGGCGTGCGCGATTTCGTGGACAAGCCGGTCGACATGCAGAAGCTCGTCTCGACCATCGGGCACATCGCGGCGCGCAGCGGCTGGCTCGAGCGCCGCGCGACCGGAGCCTGAGCACGCGCGGTCCGCCCGCCATGCCCGAGCTGCCGGACGTCACCCTCTACGTCGAGGCCATCCGGGCGCGGCTGCTCGGGCGGCGACTCGCGGGCGTGCGCGTGGCGAAGCCCTTCGTGGTGCGCACCTTCGACCCGCCCGTCGCGGCGCTCCGCGGCGCGGTGCTGACGGGCGTCGAGCGGCTCGGCAAGCGCATCGTGCTCGCGCTCGGCGGCGAGCTCTTCGCGGCAATCCACCTCATGATCGCCGGCCGGCTGCGGTATCTCGAGCCCTCGGCGGGCGCGCAGCCGCGGCGCGCACGGGCGTCGTCGGCGCGGCGCGCCCCGAGCCCGCTCGGCGCGCCCGGGCGTCCCGGCGACGGGTGGCCGCCCCTGCCCGGCAAGCTCGCCCTGCTCGGCCTCGACTTCGACGCCGCCGAGGATGGCACCGCGGGGCGCGCGACCCTGGTGCTCACCGAGGCGGGCAGCGAGCGCCGGGCCGCGCTCCACGTGGTCCGCGGCCGCACGGCGCTCGCGGCGCTCGACGCGGGGGGCGTCGAGCCGCTCGCCGTCGATAGCGCGGGGTTCGCGGCGGCGCTCGCGCGCGAGAACCACACGCTCAAGCGAGCTCTCACCGACCCGCGGCTCTTCGCCGGGATCGGCAACGCGTACTCGGACGAGATCCTGCACCGCGCGCGCCTGTCGCCGCTCGCCTGGACGAGCCGGCTCGGCGCGGCCGAGATCGAGCGGCTCTTCGACGCAACGCGTCACGTCCTGACGCTGTTCACCGACAGGATGCGGGCCGAGCTCGCGGCGCGAGCGGCCCCGGGCGCACCGCCCGCGTGGCCGGACACGGTGACCGCGTTCCGGCCCGACATGGCCGTCCACGGGCGCTACCGGGAGCCCTGCCCCGACTGCGGGGCGCCCGTGCAGCGCATCGTGCGCGGCAAGCACGAGGTCGACTACTGCCCGCGCTGCCAGACGGGCGGCAAGCTCCTCGCCGACCGCGCGCTCTCGCGGCTGCTCCGCGGCGACTGGCCGAAGACGCTCGAGGAGCTCGACGAGCACATGCGCCTGCGGGTGGCGCCGGCATGACGCAGCCGCCTCGGGTCGAGGCGGGCGCGCGCCTGCTCCTATTCGCACCGGGGGCCGGTGCCCCCTCGACCTCGGCGTGGATGGAGGGCTGGGCCGAGCGCCTGGCCGCGCTCGGCGTGGTCCGGCGCTTCGACTACCCGTACGTGCGCGCCGGCCGCGGGCGGCCCGACCGGCAGCCCGTGCTCGTCGCGGCGCACCGCGAGGCGCTCGCCGCGGCGCGCGCCGCGTGCGAGGGGCGCGTCGTGCTCGTGGGCAAATCGATGGGCGGCCGCATCGGTTGCCACGTCGCGCTCGAGGAGCCGGTCGCGGCGCTCGTGTGCCTCGGCTACCCCCTCGTCGGCGCGAAGGGGGAGCTGCGCGACGCGGTGCTGCGCGCGCTCGGCACGCCGGTGCTGTTCGTGCAGGGCACGCGTGACCGGCTCGCGCCCCTCGACGCGCTCGAGCGGGTGCGACGCCAGATGCCCGCGACGACAGAGCTCCACGTGGTCGAGACAGGCGACCATTCTCTCATCGAGACGCGGGCATGGATCG
>JACRDA010000058.1 GCA_016212965.1 Myxococcales bacterium | reverse complement strand
TACCATTCGGCTTTCTTGTACGTTGCGCGGACGGACTCGGCGACAATACTGCGGACTTCCGCCGAGGTCGGGGCGTCGTTCTTGACCGCGGTTTCGAGCGCTTCGGCTTTCCGGGCAAAGTCGGGACCGGCGGGGCGCGCGCGGACGGGCTCCACCGGGGCCGCGGACGCCTCCGCGGGTGCGGCGGCGCGGCGTGGGACCTCCGGGCGCGCGAGCTCCGGGCGCGGCGCGGCGAGCTCCGGGGGGTGCGCGCTCGCCGGGGCGTGCTCCGGGCGCGGTGCGGGTGCACCGTCCCCCACGCCCGCCACCACCTCGCGCACGTAGGCCTCGATGTCGCGCACGAAGGCCGAGAGCTCGCCCTCGCCGCGCTCGATGCGTCGGAGCTTCGCCTCCCAGGTGCCGGTCATCGCGGGGCTCTTGACGTGCGGGTGCACGACCGCGACGAGCCGGATCCCCTTGTCGGTGGGCTCGAGGGCCTTGCCGTTGCGGACGAGGTAGGCCCGCCCGAGCAGGTTCTCGAGGATCGCCGCGCGCGTGGCCGGCGTGCCGAGCCCGCTGTCCTTCATCGCGGCCGAGAGCTCCTTCTCGTCGAGTGTCCGACCCGCCGTCTCCATGGCGGTGAGCAGCGTCGCGTCCGTGAAGCGGTGCGGGGGCTCGGTCTTCTTGGCGACCTCGCTCGCGCGACCGACCACGCGCAGGTCGCCCGCTTCGAGCTTCGGCAGGGTGACGTCCGCGTCGGGCTTGCCGAGCTCGAGCACCTTCCAGCCGCGGTCGACGAGGCTCGTGCCGCTCGCGTGGAAGAGGTCGCGCGCGTCCGCGGAGACGACCTCGGTGACGACGCGCGTCGACGACCACACGTAGTCACCGTGCCACGCCGCAAGCAGGCGCCGGCACACGAGGTCGTAGAGCTTGCGCTCGTCCGCCCCGAGCGATGCCCTCTGCGGGTCGTTGGCCGTCGGGATGATGGCGTGGTGGTCGGTGACCTTCGCCTCGGCGACGAAGCGCGGGCCGAGGGGGCGCGCGTCGCTGCCGGGGGCGACGAGCCCGGGGTACGCGGGCGCGATGGCGGCGACGACGTCGGGCAGGGTGGCCGCGATGGCGGCGGACAGGTGCCGGCTGTCGGTGCGCGGATAGCTGAGGAGCTTCCACTTCTCGTAGAGCGACTGCGCGACGTCGAGGGTGCGCTTGGCGCTCATGCCGAAGAGCCGGTTCGCGTGCCGCTGCAGCTCGGTGAGGTCGTAGAGCAGCGGCGGCGGCAGGCGCTTCTGCTCCTCCGTGACGCTCGCGACCCGCGCGGGCTTGCCCGCGACGCGCGCGACGATGGCGCGGGCGAGCGCGCCGTCCCCGGGCAGGCGCCGCGCCGCCGGGCTGGGCTCGCCCTTGCGACCGCGCTCCGGCGCGAACCAGGTACCCTGGTAGGTGAGCCCGCTCCGCGCCGCGGACGCGTCGCCCGCGCCCACGGCGGCGGGTGGGTCGAAGCGCGCGGTGACCTCGAAGTACGGCTCGGGCACGAACGCGCGGATCGCGAGCTCGCGCTCGACCACCATCGCGAGGGTCGGCGTCTGCACGCGACCGACGGACAGATCGTCGTCGTAGGCGAGCGAGTAGGCACGCGACAGGTTCATGCCCACGAGCCAGTCGGCCCGGCTGCGACCGCGCGCCGCGTCGGCGAGCCCGTCGAGCTCCGCCGCGTCGCGCAGCCGCTCGAAACCCTGGCGGATGGCGGCGTCCGTGAGCGATGAGATCCACAGGCGCGAGACCGGGCGCGTGCAGCCCGCGGCCTCGTACACGTAGCGGAAGATGAGCTCGCCCTCGCGCCCCGCGTCGGTGGCGCACACGATGCGGTCGACCGTGCGGGCGTGGAGCACCTTCTTCACGATCTCGAACTGCGCGCGCGTCTCGTCGGCGACGACGAGCGGGAAGGTCGCCGGCAGGATCGGCAGATCCGCGCGGCGCCAGCGCCGGAGACGCGCGTCGATCTCGTGGGGCTCCGCCAGGCGCACCAGGTGACCGATGGCCCAGGTGACGGCGTAGCCGTTGCCGTGGAAGTACCCCGCGCCGCGCCCGCTCGCGCCGAGCGCCCGGGCGATGTCCCGCGCGACGGCGGGCTTCTCGGCGAGGACTGCGATCGTCATGGGCTTCTGGCCGTTGGAGCTACGACGGCGACCCGGCTCGAGACCATCGGCAGGACCGCGACGCGAGTTGCGCACCATCGAGACCGGGCGCGCGCACGACCCTCGAGCTCGGCGCGGGCCTACTCGAGGGGCGAGGGCACCCGCAGCTCGTAGAGGTCGACGTCCGCGGCCGTCAACCGCAGCACACCGTCCGACGGCGGGGTCTCCGAGCCGTAGCCCGGCAAATCCTGCGCGAGGTACTGCCACTTCGCCTCGGCGTCGACGTCGTAGGTGCCCTCGGGTACCGCCGTCGGGCAGTAGATGCCGCAAGTGCCCCAGGCGATGGCGCGCTTCATCTGGCTCGGCGCGTCGCCGGACGCCGCCGCGAGCGCCTCGAGCGACCACGGCGTCGTCTGGCTGGCCAGGATGCCGGTGAGGCGGAAGAAGATCGAGCCACCGCCGGGACCGAAGTGGAAGCCGAGGTCGGAGGCCGTGAGACCGCTCACCTGTTGCACGTCGCCGGAGAGGGTACAGCCCGGCTGCGGCTGCGAGGCGTAGTAGTCGTACTGCATGCCGCACGCCGTCTCGAGGAACCCGGGCTGCATCTTCTCGACGCCGCAGCCCGTCGCCGCGAGCGCGGTCACGCCGAGCCCGACCGACAGCGCCGCCGTGCGTGCGCGAGTCACCGCGTGTCTGCTGCCGGAATCAGCCATCGATCGAGCCCTCCGCCAGGAAGTAGAGCCCACCGTGATCGTGATTCGCCCCGAGGTCGCCGGTCGGCCCGACGACGCCGCGCAGGAGCCCGAGCGCGACCCCGACGTGGTAGGTGAACGAGGTCAGGCTGAGCTCGGCGCCCCAGAGCACGCCGTTCTGGAAAGGCGTCTCGGCGACCGGAGCGAGCGCCGCGCTGCCATAGGCGACCGGGTACTCGCTCGAGTCCTCTTCGAACGCGAGCCTGCCGCTCACGAAGCCGATGCGCGGCGTCGCGTGGAGCGCGACATCCCGGGACCCCACGATGAGCACCGGGGCCTGTGCACCGAAGAAGTAGGCGACGTCCCGCAGCGTCGGCGCCGACCGGTAATACCCGCTCGTGCTCGGCTCGCTGCTGCGCGAGTTGAGGCCCATGAAGGCCCCGATGCCGATGCGCTCGTGGGGCATGTAGGCGCCGTCGAGCGTCGCCCAGACCTTGCCGCCGCCGTAGCCCTCGAGGGCGAGCAGCGTCGTCTGCGGCGAGAAGCCGGCCGGCCCGCCGCCGAGGCCGAGCCGCAGGAACCAGTGCACGATGCCCGCGTCCGCGTCCGGCACGGGCGGCGGCGCGGGCGCGCCCTCGGGCGGCGGATAGCCCGGCCCGTAGCCGGGCGGCGGTGCGTAGGGCGGGCCCCAGCCGGGTGGGCCCGGCGGGCCGCCGGGGGGTAGGGCGGGCGCGGGCGCGGCACCCAGTGGATCGGTCGGCGCCGCGGGCGGCGCGGCCGGCGGCGCCGGCGTTCCAACCTGGAGCAAGAGCACGAGGCCAAGCATCGAGGGGAGCGTCGCGCGAACGGCGCGCGCGCGCCACAGCAAACGGCGTGGATGGCGGCGGCCCCAGCGCCTCACGCCGCGAGGCGGGCGGCGGCCTCGTCGAGGATGTCCGAGCAGCCCGCGAGCGAGTCGCACAGGAACAGGCGCTGGCGCAGATGCGAGGCGCCGCGCAGGCCGTGGAGGTAGCCCGTGACGTGGCGCCGGGTGCAGCGCACGCCGAAGGGCTCGCCGCGCGCCGCGACGTTGGCCGCGAAGTGGGCCTTGCAGAGCGCGAGGCGCTCGTCGACGCTCGGCGGGGGGAGCTCGACGCCGCGATCGAGGCGCGCGCGGACCTCGCGGAAGATCCACGGGTGCTCGATGGCACGGCGGCCGATCATGACGCCGGCGCAGCCCGTCTCGTCGAGCGCGCGCGCTGCATCCGCGGCGCTCCGGATGTCGCCGTTGACGATGACCGGCATCGAGACGGCGCGCTGCGCGCGCGCAGCGAAGCTCCAGTCGACGGGCCCCTCGTGGCGCGCCTGGGCCGTCCGACAGTGGATGGTGAGCGCGCGCACGCCGACGTCCTCGAGCCGTCGCGCCAGATCGACGATGGGCATCTCCGCCTCGTGGCCGAGGCCGAGGCGGGTCTTCACGGTGACGGGCAAGGACACGGAGCGGACGACCATGGCTGCCATGGCCACCATGGCCTCCGGGTCGCGAAGCCAGCCGGAGCCCGCGCCGCGCCGGGCGATCTTCGGGACCCAGCAGCCGCAGTTGACGTCCACGAACGCCGGCTCGGCCGCCTCGGCCACGTGCGCCGCCTCCGCCAGCCGCTCGGGATCGGCGCCGTAGATCTGGATCGCCGTCGGCCGATCGTCCGGGGCGAGCTGCATCTTCTTCCGCGCCTTCTTGCAGCCGCGCAGCAGGCCCTCGACGTTCACGAACTCCGTCACGCACAGCTCCGCGCCGAGCGAGCGGCACACGCGCCGGAACACGGCGTCGGTCACGTCCTCCATCGGGGCGAGGATGGCGGGCTTGCTCCCGAAGAGCGCCGCGAACGAGGGGGCACCGAGCTGCATCGCGAGGCGAGCCGTATAGCATCCGGCGCGGCGCGAGACCGCCGAAACGCGCCCGCGCTCAACCGTGCTTGCGCCAGCCGCGCTCGTCGCGCAGCAGCAGCCGGGCGAGCAACAGGCAGCCGAGCGCGTTGGCGACGCTCCAGCCGACCGTGGCGAGACGGCCGTAGGGCGCCGCCACCTGGCCGAGCACGGCGGCGCTCACGAGGTAGGCCGCGGTGCCGAGGCACAGGCCGACGATGGGCGCGATCGCGCCACGCACCCGCAGCAGCAAGAACGTGAGCCCGAGCGGCAGGAGCACGTTGGCGAGCGGGAGGTACGCGTGCCAGCGCGCGTCGAGGAGCAGGTCCCAGTCGCCGATCGGTCGCGCGAGCATGTCGATGGCGTCGTGGTGGCGCGAGCCGACGAGCGGGACGAGGAACAGGAGGCCCGGCCCCGACAAGAGCGCCGCGAGCCACAGCCGCGGGCTCTTCAGGAGCGCGGTGCCGTCGCGCTTGCGCGCCCACCGGAACGCGAGTCCGAGCGCGCCGACGAGCGCGAGGACGCGCACCAGGGTCTGGCGGAAGACCACGCTCTCGAGCGCGGCGGACGCGTCGAGCAGCCCCGCGCCGAAGCCGTCGGACTCGACCGTACGCGCGCTGCGGGCGAGCGTGGCCTCGACCGCGTCCGGGTCCGTCACGCCGACGCTCACCAGCAGGGCGGCGGCCGCGGCGACGTGCGGGGAGGCCATCGAGGTGCCGCTCATGGCCGGGAAGCGCTCGCAGCGGTCGCGGCCGCGGTTGCAGATGGTCTGCTGCAGCACGTCGACGCCCGGTGCCCCGATGTCGACCCCTTCGCCGCGCGACGAGAAGCGCGCGAGCGCGTCGTTCGAGTCGCTCGCCGCCACGCCCACGACGCCCTCCGTCCCGCCGGGGTACTCGACCGCGCGGCCCGAGTTGCCGGCGGCCGCCACCACGACGGCGCCGCGACTCCGCGCGTAGGCGACGGCGCGCTCGAGCAGGCGCGATTTGCGCGGTCCTCCGAGGCTCAGGTTGATGACCTCGGCGCCGTGCGCCGCGGCCCAGCGGATGCCGTCGGCGATGGCCGCGGTCGTGCCCCAGCCCTCGGCGGAGAGGACCTTCACCGGCATGAGACGCGCGTCGAAGCCGAGCCCCGCCGCCCCGATCCCGTTGTCGGTCGACTGCGCGATGGTGCCGGCCACGTGGGTGCCGTGCCCGTGGTCGTCGCTCGCGTGTGGGCTGTCCGCCACGAAGTTCCAGCCCGCGACGCAGCGACTGCCCGCGAGGTCCGTGGCGCGGGTGAACTCGCCGAAGTCCTCACAGGCGATCCCCGTGTCGATCACGGCCACCGTCACGCCGCGACCGGTCGAGAAGTCCCAGGCGCGCTGCGCCCCGACGCGCGTGAGGTGCCACTGCTCGTCGAGCATCGGGTCGTCCGGCACGAAGCGCACCCGGTAGCGCGACAGGGGCTCGATGTCGGTCACGCGCGCGTCGGCGCCGAGCCTCGCGAGGAGGGCACCGACCTCTTCGGGCCGCACCTCGACGAGCTCGACGCGCGTCTCGGGCTCGAGCGCCGTCTTCTTGAACGCGACCGCGAGCTCGGCGAAAAAGCCCGAGACCGAGCCATCGTCGAGCGTGTCGACGAGATCGACGACGTAGGCGCCGGGGATGTCCTCGCTCGCCTCGTCGACCGGGCTCGGCGGCGGGGCGGAGCCCTCCTGCCCGGCGGCGGCGACGAGGCTCGTGAGGGCGACGGCGGACGCGGTCGCGAAGGCGGCGAGGCGGGCTCGGGACCACATGGTGCCCCAAAGCTAGCAGCCGCGAAGGAACAAGGAACGAGGAACAGAGAACCTACGCACTGCCGCCAGGCCCGCAGGTTGCTCCAAGTACGTGGAAGAGCACACCACGGAGCTCGGCGCGGGCGCCAGGCCGCCCGGTTTGCCGGGCAGTCACTCGATCCGCCCGGAAGCGAGCGAGCGGAACCACGGAGTCACGGAAGCACGGAGCGTGACACGGAGGGGCCCCTGAACTTCGCCGGCTCCGTGCAGCTCTCCGTGTCTCCGTGTCTCAGTGGTTGTCTCTTTC
>JACRDA010000055.1 GCA_016212965.1 Myxococcales bacterium | reverse complement strand
TACCTCGGCGTCCGAAAGAACCTCTTCGACCTGCGCCGCGCAGCTGCAATCCAGAACCTGGAGGCGCTCCACAGACTCGCCCGCGTCGCAGCGTAGGCTGCGGCAATCAATGGTGTTTCAACATGTTCGGCGCTCTAGGGCAGCGCCACGACGGCGTAGAGGTCCGCGAGGTTCGTGCCCGTCGGGCCGGTCGTCACGAGGTCGCCCGCGGCGGCAAGGGCCGGCCCGGCGTCGAAGGCCTCGAGCGCCCGACCGACGTCGACGCCCCGCGCACGCGCGCGGGACGCGGTCGCGCCGTCCACGAGCCCGCCCGCGTCCGGCGTCGGGCCGTCGGTTCCGTCCGTGCCGACGCACAGGACGGCAAGCCCGCAGGACCCGTCCGTGGCGAGCCCGGCGAGCTCCCGTGCGACGAGGAGCGCCGCGTGCTGCGCGCGCCCGCCACGTCCGGGCCGCGCGGGCAGGCGCAGGGTCGGCTCGCCCGAGACGACGAGCGCGCGTGCGGTGCGGCCCGCCGCGAGCTCACGCGCGGCCCGGGCGAGCCGGCTCGCGAGCTCGGCGACGTCCGCGCCGACGCGGAGCTCGACCTCGGTCGCCACGCCCGAGGCCTCGAGCGCGCGCGCGAGGGCGCGCCCCGCGTCGTCCGGTCCAGCCAAGAGCTCGACGGCGACGTGCGCGAGGCGGCCGTCGCCGGGCTTCGGGGTCTCGTCGAGCTCGCCGCGCGCGCCGCGCTCGAGCACGCGGCGCGCGGCGGCCGGGACGGCGACGCCCGCGCGCCCGACCACGGCGAGCGCAGCCGCGAAGCTCGACGGGTCGGGGCTCCACGGGCCGCTGCCGATGGTGGCGAGGTCGTCACCGACGACGTCGGACAAGACGAGCGCCTCGACCGGCACCGCGGCCGCCACGCCGAGGCGCCCGCCCTTCAAGACCGACAGGTGCTTGCGCACCGCGTTGAGGTCGCCGATGGGCGTGCCGGCGGCGGCGAGCGCGGCGAGCGCCGTGGCCTTGTCCGCGAGACCGAGCCCGGAAGCTGGTGCGACGGCGAGGGCCGATGCGCCACCGGACCACACCGCGACGATGCGCTCGATGCCTGCCCCCGGCGCCGCCGCACGCGCCAGGAGCTCCCGCCCGGCGGCAAGCGAGCGCGCGTCGGGCACCGGATGCGACGCCTCGGCGACGACGACGCCCGGCGCGAGCGTGGCGCCGGCGTGCACGTCCTTGACCACCACGAAGCCACCGGCGATGGCGGAGCCGAGAGCGTCGCATGCCCCGGCGGCGAGCGTCGCCGCGGCCTTGCCGGCGCCGAGCAAGAGCACGCTCCCCGCGGGCGCGCGCGCGAGCGTCGCGCTCGCGGCGACCGCACGCGCCGCGAGCCCCCGGGGCTCGAGTGCGGCGAGCGCCGCGCGATAGGCGCCGAGAAGGAGCTCGCGGGCGGGCGGAGGAGGCATCCGTGTTCAGGTATCAGTTATCAGTTGTCAGTTGTCAGTCCAGAGACCACCAGGCCGTCGCCGAAGGACGGACCCCGTAGACGGAGACGTGGACGTGGTCATTGACGTGGACTTCGACGGCGGCGTCTGCGTGGACTTGGACGACCCACCGTCGACGGCTCTCGGATCAACTGACAACTGACAACTGACAACTGACGACTGACCAGCCGGTGTAGAGGGTGTCCATGACCTGCGTCGTCGGATTGGTCGAGAGGGGCACGGTGTACGTCGGGGTCGACTCCGCCGCGGTGTCCGGGTGGCGCCGCCGCGAGACCCGGGTCGGCAAGGTGTTCCGGCGCGGCCCCTTCCTCATCGGCTACACGACGAGCTTCCGCATGGGGCAGCTGCTCGAGCACCAGCTCACCGTGGCGCCGCAGGCGCCCGAGCAGAGCGACATGGCATTCATGGTCAACCACTTCATCGAGGCCACGCGCCTGCTGCTGAAGGAGCGCGGCTTCGCGAAGATCGAGTCCAACAGCGAGCAGGGCGGGCAGTTCCTCGTCGGCTACCGGGGCCACCTCTACTCGGTCGACAGCGACTTCCAGGTGGGCGAGATGGCGGACGGCTACGACGCCGTCGGCAGCGGGGCCGAGTTCGCGCTCGGGGCGCTCGCGGCCCTCGGACGCGGCCCCGCCCCGCGGCGTATCCGGCGCGCGCTCGAGATCGCGGCGCGCTTCAGCATGGGCGTGAGCGCACCCTTCGTGGTGCGCTCGCTCCGCCGCTGAGCGCGCGCGGGCGCGCGACCGCGCGCGCTCACCCGGCCGACCGCGCGCCGGGCGCGGGGCGCTACAACGGGAGCCGGAAGGTCGCGAGCAGCCCGCCGCCGGAGGCGTTCTCGGCGCCGAGCTTGCCGCCGTGCACCGTCACCGCCCGCTCGGTGATGGCGAGGCCGATGCCGACGCCACCGGTGCGCCGATCCCGGTCGGCGCCGACCCGGTAGAACGGCCGGAAGATCTCGTCGTGCTCGGCGGGCTCGGCGTTGGGGGCTACTTCCTCTGGACCAAGGTGATCAAGAAGACGAGCGCCCAGGCGACCGGTCAGCCCGTGACCGTCGCGCGCGGCGACCTCGTCGAGATGGCCTCGGCGTCGGGCACCATCCGCTCGCCGAGGCGCCCTCGCCGACGACGAGGACCGCATTCGCTCGCTCGGGTCGAAGTCGCGCCTCGATCCGTCGAGGCCCTGCGGCAAGAGTGAGCGGCGCGCCCGCGCGGGCTGCGGTATCATGCCCTACCGTAACGCCATCGCGGGCCGAGCCCGCCCCGGAGGAGCTTCGCATGAGTGACACGCCCGAAACGACCCGCCGCCACTTCCTGCACGTGCTCGCCGCGGGCGGCGCGCTCGCCTCGACGGGCGCCATCGCGGGTTGCTCGAAGAACGGCGAGTGCGGGATCTCGGGTCAGATCCCGGCCGGCAACTCCAAGCTACTGACGGTCGGCTCGCTCACCGTCGTGTCGGGGCAGCCCCTGTGCATCGGGCGCGACGCCAACGGCGTCTACGCGATGTCGCTCATCTGCAGCCACGCATGCTGCGACATCGGGGAGACTGGCACGGTGACCGACACGGAGCTCACCTGCGGCTGCCACGACAGCACCTTCGATGCGAACGGCAAGGTGACCGGCGGCCCGGCCGAGACGCCGCTCGAGCACTTCCCCGTCACCATCGACGCCACGGGCAGGATGACCGTCGACACGGACGTGACCGTCGACCCGTCCACGCGCACGCCCCCGGTCTAGGCGGCCGCCCGACAGGGTCACCCCGGCGCGGCCTGCGGGCCGGTCCGGGCTCGGCGACGGCCGCCCGGAAATCGGACGTGACGGCCTTGACCTTCCAGTGACTGGAAGCCTTACAAGGGAGACCGAGGCCCCGGCATGCACCCCGCCACGACCCCCGCCAGCCCATCCCCCGGCGCGCAGCGGCTCACGCTGCCCATTGGCGGCATGACGTGCGCGGCCTGCGCCACGCGCATCGAGAAGGTGCTCGGGCGCGTGGCGGGGGTGACCGAGGCCGAGGTGAATCTCGCGACCGAGAAGGCCACCGTGACCTTCGACCCGGCGCACGCAGCGCCGGCCGAGCTGGCCGCGGCGGTGGAGCGCGCCGGCTTCAGCGTGCCGACCGAGAGCGTCCGGCTGCATCTGACCGGCATGACGTGCGCGGCGTGCGCCACCCGCATCGAGAAGGTGCTGCGCCGGCAGCCGGGCGTGGCGACGGCGAGCGTGAACCTCGCGAGCGAGCAGGCCGCGGTCGCGTACACCCCGGGCGTCGCGTCGCTCGAGGCGCTCGTGGCGGCGGTCGAGGCCGCGGGCTACGGAGCGCGGCGGGCGCCGAGCGACGCCGAGGAGCGCGCCGCCGTGGAGCGTGCCGCGGCTCGCCGGGCGGGCCGCGAGCTCGCGCTGCTCGCCGGAAGCGCAGCCCTGGCGCTGCCGCTCGTGGCCCCCATGGTCGCGGTACCCTTCGGCGCCCACGTGATGTTGCCGGGCTGGTTGCAGCTCGTGCTCGCAGCGCCGGTGCAGCTCGTGGCGGGCGCCCACTTCTACCGCGGAGCCTTCCGCGCGCTCCGCGGTGGCTCCGCGAACATGGATGTGCTCGTGGCGCTCGGCACGACCGCAGCCTTCGGCCTGTCGGTGGTGCTGCTCGCCAGCGGCTCGAGTCACCTCTACTTCGAGGCGGCCGCGAGCGTCATCGCCCTCGTGCGGCTCGGCAAGTGGCTCGAGGCACGCGCCAAGCGCTCGACCACGCAGGCGCTCCGCGCCCTTTCGGCCCTCCGCCCCACGGTCGCGCGCGTGGAGCGCGACGGACGCGAGCTCGAGGTCGCGGCCGAGACGGTCGGCGCGGGCGAGATCGTGGTCGTGCGGCCGGGCGAGCGGCTCCCGGTCGACGGCGTGGTCGCGGACGGGCAGAGCTCGGTGGACGAGAGCCTGCTCACCGGCGAGAGCATGCCCGTGCCCCGCGGGCCCGCCGACCGGGTGATCGCCGGCGCGATCAACGGCGAGGGCCTGCTGCGCGTGCGCACCACGGCGGTCGGCGAGGGGAGCGCGCTCGCGCGCATCGTGCGGCTCGTGGAGGACGCCCAGACGCACAAGGCGCCGGTGCAGCGCCTCGTCGACCGGGTGAGCGCGGTCTTCGTGCCCGTGGTCGTCGCCATCGCGCTCGTGGCGTTCGTCGCCTGGCTCGCGGCGGGGGTCGGCGTCGAGCGGGCGCTCGTCACGGCCGTCAGCGTGCTCGTCATCGCGTGCCCCTGCGCCCTCGGTCTCGCGACGCCGACGGCGCTCATGGTCGGCACGGGCGCGGCGGCGCGGGCCGGCATCCTCATCCGCGACGCCGAGGCGCTCGAGCGCGCCCACGCCGTCACGGTCGTCGTGTTCGACAAGACCGGCACGCTCACCGAGGGCCGGCCGACCCTGCGCGCGCTCTTGCCGCTCGAGCCCGGGGCCCGTGCCGAGGACACGCTACTCGCGACCACCGCGGCGGCCCAGCACGGGAGCGAGCACCCACTCGCGCGCGCCGTCCTCGCCGCCGCCGCCGAGCGCGGACTGGCGGTGCCGGCGGCGACGAGCTTCCGCGCGCTGCCGGGTCGCGGCGTCACGGCGACCGTCGCGGACCGCGCCCTGTCGGTCGGCAGCCCGCGCTTCCTGGACGAGCTCGGCGTCGACCGCGCCCCGCTCGCCGAGGCCGCTCGGGGCCACGAAGCGACCGGCGACACGGTCGTGTGGGTCGCCGCCGACGGCGTGCTCCTCGGCGCGCTCGCCATCGGCGACCGGGTGCGCGACGGGGCGACGGCCGCGATCCGCGCCCTCGAGCGCCAGGGGATCGAGACCGTGCTGCTCACGGGAGACAACGCGCGCGCGGCCGCGGCCGTCGGCCACGAGCTCGGCATCGCGACCGTCGTGGCGGAGGTGTTGCCCGAGGACAAGGCGCGCACGGTCGCTGCGCTCCGGGGCGCCGGCCGCGTCGTGGCGATGGTCGGCGACGGCGTGAACGACGCGCCCGCCCTCGCCGCGGCGGACGTCGGCTTCGCGCTCGCGACGGGCACCGACGTCGCGATGCACACGGCCGGCGTCACGCTGATGCGGCCGGATCCGGCGCTCGTCGCGGACGCCATCGGCGCCAGCCGCGCCACGCTGCGCAAGATCCGGCAGAACCTGTTCTGGGCCTTCGGCTACAACGTCGTCGGGATCCCGCTCGCGGCGCTCGGCCTGCTCACGCCCGTGCTGGCCGGCGCGGCCATGGCCTTGTCGAGCGTGTCGGTGGTCGGCAATGCCCTGCTGCTGCGGCGCTGGAGGGCCACCCGTTGAGCCCGGCCGAGCGACTGCACATCGGCGCAGTGGCCGAGCGAGCCGGCGTGCCGGCCAAGACTATCCGCTACTACGAGCAGATCGGCCTCTTGCCGCGACCCGCGCGCGGCAAGAACGGCTACCGCTCCTACGACGGGCGCGCCATCCACGAGCTCTCTTTCGTCAGGCGCGCGCGCGACCTCGGCTTCGCGCTCGAGGACGTGGCGCGCCTGCTCGCCCTGTGGCGCGACGAGCGGCGCGGCAGCGCCGAGGTGCGCGCCCTCGCGCTCGAGCACGTGGCGGCGGTCGAGCGCAAGCTCACCGAGCTCGAGAGCCTGCGCGCGACGCTGCTCGACCTCGTGCACCGCTGCCACGGCGACAGCCGCCCCGACTGCCCCATCCTCGAGGATCTCGAGCGCGGGCCGCGCGCGGCCTCGCCCGGGACGGCGCTCGGCGCGAGCCCGGGCGCTCACGCCGTCGGTCGCGGTCGGCGCGCGGCGAAGACTCACCAGTGTGGGCCGGAGGCCCCAAGGAGCCAGCCATGGAAGCCACGTTCAAGGTCGAGGGAATGACGTGCGGCGGTTGCGCCGCGTCGGTGACGAAGGCGCTCGAGAAGCTCGGGCTGCGCGCGGAGGTGTCGCTCGGGGCGCACACCGCGAAGGTGTCGGGCGCGGTCGACGAAGAGCAGATCCGCCAGGCCATCGAGGCCGCGGGCTTCGACTTCGGGGGGCGCGTGAGCCCATGACCGGCACGAGCTTCCTCGATCGCGTGCTCGGGCGCGTGAGCGCGAGCGGCGTGCGCGAGTACACGTTCCACCACTGGCAGGAGCCAGGCAAGCCCACGGCCGAGGCCGTCGGCGTCTTGCCGGTGCCGGGCGTCGACGCCGAGCGGTTCCTCGGCCGCGTGATGGACGTCGGCCACTACCTCGGCCACATCGATCACGTGGTCGAGTCGCGCGTGGTGGCGGACCCGGCGTACGCGCCGCCCGAGGCCGTGCGCTTCTACCAGCGCGTGAAGATCCCGCTCGTCGGCGACGTCCACCAGGAGGTCGCCATGCGCCGGCTCGCGCCGCGGCAGGGCTTCGAGATCGCCGAGTTCCACCTGCTCGCGCGGGAAACCGAGGTGCTCTCGCCGAAGGTCGCCGCGCGCAGCGCCTACGCCGACGGCGCCTGGCTCGTGGCGCCCGGCCTCGTGGCCTACGCGCTCTCGTCGGCCCCCCGCCGCGAGGACGTCGGCTTCGTCAAGTGGAAGGTCCTCACGACGGGCGCGGACGTCGCCGCCGGCAAGGTCATTCGCGGCAACATCGAGGGCATGGCGCGCTGGGCGGCCGCGCCGGGCTGACCCTGCCCGAGTCAGTTCCACCACCGGGCTGCGCCCGACCCGCGTCGCACGAAACGGTAGGCCGACGCGGGCTACCGGCGACAGCCTCCAGGCTCCGGGCGCCAGGCTTTGGGAGGGAGAGCGGGAAGCCCCAGGGATCCACAGCGCGGCCTCTGGGCCTGAAGCCTGAAGCCCGTAGCCTGAGGCCACCGGCACACTGGCGCCGAGTTTCCCCCTAGGGGGTCTGCCGCGCGACGGACTCGGGCGATGACCCGAGACGGGCGGTTGCTCGGCCGCGAGGCCTTGCCCGCCGCGCGCGCGGACCCAACCTAGGAGGCGAGGACCGGCGACGCCGAGGCTTGCCCGGCCCGAGGAGGGCGCCATGAGACGATGGTTGCTGGGCTCTCTGGTCGTGAGTGGGCTCGCGCTCTGCCTGCCGGCAGCGTGCTACTTCCGGGTCTGGGACGCGGAGCACTGCCACTATGGCGGCACCACGTACCTGCCGGGCGAATCGTTCCCGTCGACCGACGGGTGCAACTCCTGCAGCTGCACCTCGGACGGTGACGTCGCCTGCACGGCGATGGCCTGCATCTCGTGCAGCTACGGCGGGCGCGTCTACCAGGCGGGCGACACCTTCCCGCGGGCGGACGGCTGCGGCACGTGCAGCTGCCACTTCGACGGCAGCGTGAGCTGCGAGGCGACCGCCTGCGCCGTGGGCTGCGAGCACGGTGGCCCGAGCTACGCGCTCGGCGACACCATCACGGCCGGCGACGGCTGCAACAGCTGCAGCTGTACCCAGGCCGGCTTCGCCTGCACCGAGATGGCGTGCGCCTGCGATCCGGCGCGCGAGCACGGCCGGTACTACGTGGCCGACACGCCCGCAGAGTGCGCCGTGATCGATTACCTGTGCCCGACGAATGCACTGCCCTTCGCCAACGCGTGCGGCTGTGGCTGTGAGCAGGCGCTCGTGTGCCCGGCGTACTTCGACTGCATGCCGGGACCCGACGGCCCCGGTTGCGACACGGTGGCCCTGCACGAGCTCTGCCCATACTCGCAGTTCGCGCTGTGACTTCGCATTGCCCCAGGGCAGGAATGCGGCTCGGCAGGGGAAGCCCGGGTTGCCAGGGCAGCTAACTCGGTCGGCGCGGAAGCGAGCGCGCAAAACCACGGGGGCATCCCGGCGTCTCCGGCTTCAGTGCGGGCGCGCTCGTGCTGCACGACGCGGCGGGCAACGTGCTCCGCCGCGAGCACGGTGGCTGCCGCCGCGTGGAGGTCACCTACAACGGCGAGACCTGTGAACGCCGCCTGCGACGCGGCGGGCCCGCGCGGACGCGCGCAGGCGGCCGGGCGTCAGCGCAGGTGCGCCAGGACCCAGATGACGACCCCGACCCACATCGCGGTGCTGAGGACGCCGACCCCGATGCCCACGTAGGCCATCCACTCGTTCTTGAAGCTCGGATCGCGCTTGATCTGACCGATGGCGATGATGCCGAGAATGATCGCGAGGGGCCCGGTCCCGCTCAGCCGGAGCGCCGCGACGGCGAGGCCGTTGTTGCGAATGCCGGCGGGCATCGGGTAGGCGCCGCCGTAGCCGCCGCCGGCCTGCATCCCGTAGCCCGCCTGCGCGTAGTCCTGCTGGGGGTAGCCGTAGCCGCCGCCGGGCGACGCATAGGCGACGCCGCCGCTCGGAGGTGGGTAGCCGGCGTTCGGCTGGCCGTAGCCCGCGTTCGGCTGGCCGTAGGCCGGCTGCTGCGACGCACCGGGCGGCGGGTAGTTCGGGGCGGCGCCCGAGGCGGGCTGGCCCCACTGGCCGGCGTCCTGGGGGGGCTGCCCCCAGCCGGCCTGGGCCTGAGGCTGACCGTAGCCTGGCGGGCTCACGGCCTGCGGCGCGTGTCCGTATCCTGGTGGCGGTGCGCCGCCCGGAGGCGGCTGCTGCGGAGATCCGGGGTACATCGCTCCCAAGCTTTCACGGAAGGCGCCGAAGCTCAAGCCCCGAAGCGCCCGCCGGTGCGCTCGGTCACTGGCAGGCCTGGTCCCAGGGCACCAGCGGCACCGGCACGCGCGCGTGGCCGGTCTTGACGAACGAGTCCCAGAAGCAGGCGTACTGGTACTTCACGTCGTCGCGGTGCGAGTAGATCGCGTGCGGGTCGTAGTCGCCGTCCGCCGTCCACTGCGTGATGACGCCCGTGTACGGCGTGCCGTCGGCGCTCGTGCGGTTGTCCTCGACCGGGAAGGACAAGAGGCCGTCGAGCCCGTCGAGCGCGAGCGCGTCCTGCAGGCTCGGCCACACGACGTCGCCCGCCTGCTGGTGCCCGTAGGCGAGCGCCATCGCGTCGTAGATCTCGGTCGGGAAGTACGAGTCGCCGAGGGCCGAGGTCTCGTAGATCGGCCGCACGGGGTGGCCCGGGAGCGGGTCCCGGCCGATGCGGGGCGTGTAGACGATGGGATCGGCGCGCTCGAGCGCCGCCTCGCCGAGCGCGAGCACCGGGTGCAGAAAGCCGAGCTCGGATTGCGGCGTCTGCAGAAGGACGCGCAACAGGCCCGGGAAGGCGCCGTTCTGGAGCGGCGTGAGGAAGAAGAAGTACGTCCAGTAGCCGCCGGCCCCGGTCGGGACCACGGCCTTCACGAGCGGCTCGGTCGCGCCGATCATGTTGGCGTACATGCCGCCCATCGACTGGCCGGTGAGCAGGACCTTGCTCGCGTCGAACTTGAAGGCCGTCGCGCCGGCGGGCAGGGTCGGTCCGGTGCAGCTCCCGAGGGCGGCCGGGTCGATCGTGAGCTTCGACAGCGCCTCCGTCCAGAGCCGCGCCTCGACGAGCCCCTGCCGGAAGGTGTCGCGCATCGCGGCGATGTTGTTCGGGTTGATGTACTCGATCTCGCTCGCCCCCGGCAGGCGCTCCGGGTTGAGCGGCATGGCGCTGCCCGCGACCGCGATCCCCTTCGACGTGATCGGGAACGCGCAGCCGATGGGGTCGGCGGGCGTGCAGGTGTCGTCGACCGGCGTCACGGCCGCCACCGAGTAGCCGCACGAGCCGTGCACGTTGATCATGATGGGGTACCCGGCGTCCGGCATGGGCGTCTTCGGCACGAGCACGGTGACGGGCGCGACCTCGTCGCGCTGCCGGACCGGCAGACCGTCGTTGCCGAAGACGAAGCGCCCCTCGGTCTCGACGTTGAAGGGCGGCGTTCCCGTCTGGAACTGCGGGTACGTGACGGTGCCCTTCAGGTAGCAGAACTCGGGGTACTGGTCGGCCGGGTCGGTGCTCGCGGCGAGGCCGTCGACCGTGATGTCGTACGCGCCGACGACCGCCGCGCCGAGCGCGCTCGACTCGGCGACGACCGAGCCCGTCGTGAAGACCGTCGCGGCCGCCACGTCGTCGACCGGGACGCCGAGCGTGCCGAGCGTGTCCCAGAGCGGTGCGTACACGGCGTCGGCCGCGCTCTCGGCCGCCGTCTGCGGCGCGCGGTGGGCGAGGTTCGCGAGCGCCGGCGGCACCGCGAGGTCGCTCCCGGCCGCGTCCTTCGCCCCGCGGCGCACGACCACGGCGTAGGTCGTGTCGGGCTGGAGCACGAAGCCCGGCCGCGCGGCGACGCTGAGCAGGTGCTCGGGCGTGTAGAGGTCCGCCGCCAGCGTCTTGGCGACGAGCGGCACGAGCTCACCGCGCCGCGGGGACACGGGGTCGACGACCACGAGCAGGAGCGGGGAGGCGGCGTCGGCCGCGACGACGTCGGCGGGATCGCGCGGCGCGAGCCCGGCCGTGAAGCGGAAGTGCGCCACCGGGAGCTGCGAGAAGCCGACCGCCTCGGTGGCGTTCACGAGCAGGCCCTCGACCACCGGCACGCCCCTCGGGTTCGGGAACCCGGTCAGGATCGGGTGCCCGGCGGCGTCGAGGCGCAGATCGTTCGGATAGGGGACGTCGAAGAAGTGCTCCGTCGTCGTGCGGTCGACCTCGAGGTCGAAGACCACCATGGTGCCGGGCGGCGCCTCGGTCGTGTCGTCCTTCGTGCAGCTCGAGTACAGCGGAGCTCCGACGACGAGCGCGAGCGCACACGCGGCGAGCGAGCTGCGGGCCTGGGGCGAGAAGCGAGCCATGGTCGCGAGTATCTCGCAGCGTGCGCCCGGACGGCGGACAAAGTGCCCGGGCGTGCGCGCCCGTCACCGCCCCGGGAACGTCGCGATGGTGAGCGCGGCGGGGTCACCCGCCACACGCCGCACGGGCACCAGGCGGCCGCGGAGGTAGCGCCAGCCCGCCCCGTCGTGCGCGAACTCCGACAGCTCGACGAAGGAGCGCTCCTGGCCCTTTTCGAAGATGCGCGCGAGGAACAGCACGAGCGCGATGCCCGCTTCGTCGGGCGCGCGCCGATCGAGGATGGTGAGGCCCATGTACTTGTGGCGCGCGACGGCGTCGCGGAGCGCGTCCGTCACGCGGCGCTCGTCCTCGGCGCGATCCTCGTGCTCCGGGTGGAGCGTGCGCCACAGGTACCCGACCTCCTTCCTGGCGAAGGCGGCGTAGCGCGAGCGCATCAGCGTCTCGGCATCGGGTGCCTCGCGCTCACCGCGGTGCAGCGGTCCGCAGCAGGCGGCGTACTTGCGGCCCGAGCCGCAGGGGCAGGCGTCCCGAGCTGTCACGCCCGTGCACCGCTCTCGGGATCCGCGGGGTCCGCGATGCCGGTGCGGCGCAGCCACGCGAGGCCGACCCACGCGAGCATCCCGACCGTGCCGAGCACCGTGAGCTCGACCGCGAGCTCGGGGAAGACGCCCGCCAGGACCGCGCACGAGACACTGCCCACGGCCTGCTTCCACATGGTCGGGTCGAGCGTGACGACGACCATCGTGCCGCCGCAGGCGCACGCGGCGAGCTCGAAGAGCAGCATGGTCTTGACCGGCAGCTCCGCGCGGAAGCCGAGCCAGCGCACGAGGATGGCGAAGAGCGTGATGAGCAGGAACGCGAAGATGAGGCGGCGATTGACCACGTTGCGCGCCTTCCTGGCCCGTGTGAGCAGCATGAGCGCGAGGATCGCGACGGGCGAGGCGACCCCGAGCGGGAACATGAGCCCGTAGCCGAGCTCCCAACCGAAGACGCGCATGCCCACGATCAGCGTGCCGCACGCGGCGAGCGCCAGCGCGCACAGGGCGAGCAGCTGCAGGCCGCGCGCCCGTGCGAGCACGTTGATGTCGTGACCGTGCGCGATGCGCTCCAGGCGCTCGACGCCGCGCTTCGCCGCGAGCTCCTCGGCGCGCAGGCGCTCGAGGCGCGCCGCGAGATCGGGCGGCACCAGGGCGAGCTCCGTGGCCAGCGCCTCGGCCGCGACGAGGTTCCCGCGCTCGAGCTCGAGCTCGACGAAGCGCCCGAGGGCGCGCACCAGGCCGGCGCGCGCCCGGGGGTTGTCGGGCCAGGACTCGAGCGCCTGCTGCAGGCCGAAGCGGCACTCGGTCGCGAGGCGGCGCAGCTCGGCCTCGGCGTCGGGACGCCGGGCGCGGAGCTTCTCGAGCTCGCGCAGCCGGCCGAGCGCCTGGTCGGCCATGCGCTCGGAGGCGCGGTGCTCGAGCGCGAGCTCGACCGCCTCGCGGAAGGCTGCCACCGACGGGAACCGGTCCTCGGGCCGGCGCGCCGTCGCGCGGTTGCAGATGGCGCCGAGCTCGGCCGGCACCGAGGCCGCGTACACGACCGGCTCCGAGACGTGGATCTGGTAGACGAGGTCGAAGAAGCTGTCGCCCTTGTGGCGCGGCTCGCCGGTGAGGACCTCGTGGAGCACCGAGCCGAGCAGGTAGACGTCGCTCTGCACCGTGAGCGGCTCGCGGTTGACCATCTCGGGGGCCATGTACGCGGGCGTGCCCGCCACGGAGAAGCGCCCGGCCCCGGCGCCGCGCTCGGCCTCGGGCCGCCGCGTGCTCGGCGGCGCCGCGCCGTCGGAGAGCTCGACGGCGAGCCCCCAGTCGAGCACGTACACCTCGCCGAAATCGCCGATCATGACGTTGTCGGGCTTGAGGTCGCGGTGGATGACGTCGCGGCTGTGGGCGAGCTCGAGCGCGTGACACACCTGCACGAGGACGCCGAGGTGCCACGGCAGCCGGTCGCCCGTGACGCGGGCCCAGCGCGGGTGGTCCGGCTGCTCGATGAGCTCGCGCCACACCACGCCTTCCACGCGCTTCATGACGAGCACGGGGTCGCCGTCCGCATCGGCGCCGAGCGCGTAGATGGGCACGATGCCCGGGTGATCGAGGCGCGCGGCGATGCGCGCCTCGTCGAGCAGCTTCCGCACCGCGCGGGCGCGCCCGCGCTTGCGCGGGTGCAGCACCTTGACCGCCACCTCGCGGTCGAGCAGCGGCTGGCGCGCGCGCCACACGACGCCCATGCCACCCGAGCCGAGCTCCCCCTCGAGCGCGAGATCCACGTCGTCGACGTCGTCGCCCGCGCGGGCGATGCGCAGCAGCGGCAGCGCCTCGGGCTCGCGCGCAGCCTCGCTCGGCCGCTCGCTGGCCGGCCGCGCACCGCGCTCGACGAGCGCGGCGTCGTCGACGCCACTCGTGGGGGCCCGGATCGTGGCGCGGGGCGGGAGCGCGCGCGCGCCGTCCGGCAGGGCGAGCTGGCGCCAGACCGCAGCGTTGCGATCGTCCTGTGCTCCGAGCGCCGCCACGGCGGTATCATAGCGGAATCGGGCGTGTGGAATCTCGAGCGCGTGACGCAGGCACGGAGCGCGGGCGCCACACGCGCGGCGCCGCGCGCAAGAAAGCGACGTGCCCGAGGCTGACGCGACCCCTGCGAGCTGCTACCTCTTGCTCCTCCACACGCGCCGCCGCGACCCCGTCCCGGCGGGGCGTCCACCACTGCCGAAGGTCCGGAACATGCTGCCACGACGCGCGCGTACGCTCGGAACGATCGCCCTGCTCGGTGCGGCGCTCGCGCTCGGCGCGAGCGGCTGCAAGGGCAAGCCCGACCGGAGCTCGGCCGCCGAGACCGCGCTCGCGGAGCAGCGGGCCGACGCGCCGCCGACCGTCACCGTCGGCAGCGGCCCCTTGCTCGACATCGTGGCGCCGCAGGACGTGTGGGTCTACGGCGGCGTGGACGCCATGGCGGGGCTCGCGCAGAAGCTCGGGGGGGCCCTCGGCATGCCGCAGCTCCCGAGCGGCGCCGGTGCCATGGCGGGCGCGCTCCTCGGCAAGCCCATCGCCAAGAAGCTCGGGCTCACCAGCCCGTCAGGACTCGACCTCGCCAGGCCGCTGCGCTTCGCCGTGGTCGATCCGCGCGGCGGCGAGAAGGCGATCCTCATCGTGGGCATCACGAGCCGCGACGCTCTCGTCCAGACCCTGCCGGCCGGGCGCCGCGAGAACGAGCAGCAGAACGCCTACGCGTACGGCGAGGGCAGCCCGACCTACGTCAACTTCGTCGGCGACTACGCGGTGTTCTCGCGTCGTCCGGGGACGTTCACGGGCCTGCGCGAGTTCCTCGGCCGGCTCGCGGGCGCGACCCTTCCGGCGCAGGTCGCGGTCGCGCTGCCGCTCAAGAACGCCTTCGCCTCGCTCGGGCCCGAGCTCGCCATGGCGCTCGAGGCGCTCAAGCGCGAGCTGCCGGCCCAGGCGGCGCTCGGCGGCGCGCCCCCCGGCACGGCGGCGAAGGGCGCCGCGCTCGCCACCGAGACGCTCACCTGGCTCGCGGGCGCGGCCAAGGAGGTGGACCACGCGCTCCTCACGGCCTCCTTCGACGACGGCGCGCTCGTGACCCTCGAGCTCGCGCCGAAGCCCGGCACGCCGCTCGAGACCACCTTCAAGTCGCTCGCCGGCCGACCGCACAAGCTCCTCGCCAAGCTGCCCGCCGAGGCACCGCTGTTCCTGTCCGTCGCCGTCGATCCGCAGAAGGGCGGCGACCTCACGAAGCGGCTCTACGAGCTCGTCGCCGACATGGAGGGCGACGGGAGCCCGCGCGCCGCCGAGTTCGCCTCGGCGGCCATGCGCTACTGGAACGCGTCGACCGGCGAGGTGGCCTTCGCCGCCCACGCGCTCCCCGACGGGACCGGGCTCGCGTTCAGCGGCATCATGGGCCTGCGCGACGCCGCCGAGGCGCGCCGCGCCAAGGCCGACCTCGACAAGATCCGCGACGACCCGCGCTGGCAAGAGGCCACCGCCGCGACGGGCGCCAAGACGACGCGCCACCCCGACGCCTTCAAGCTCGGCGGGGTGTCGTTCGACACGACCGAGGTGGAGGTGGACCGCGACAAGCTCGGGGGGCTGACCCCCGGCGCCTCGGACATGCTCGGCGCGCTCATGCACCAGGCCGCCGGGCTCGGCGAGGACGCGGCCTACTACGCCATGGGCGCCGAGCCGCAGAAGGCGCTCGAGCTCCTGCTCGGACCGAAGGCCCGGGGCGGCCTCGACCGGGCACCGGGCGTGGCCCGCGCCCTCGAGCACGCCGCGCCGGCGCCCTTCTTCGTCGGCTACGCCCGCGTGCTCGAGCTCCTGAAGGCCTTCGCTCCGCTCGGCGGCGGGGCGGTCGACCCCGGCGTGATCCCCACGACGCAGAACGGCATCGCGCTCTCGCTCGGGGTCAAGGACGGGGCCGTGCGCGCCGTCTTCGACCTGCCGATGGAGCAGCTCGTCTCGGCCATCCAGCTCTACATGAGCCGGGTCGGCAGCATGCCGATGCCGACGCCGGGCAGGGCGCCGCTCGGGCTCTGATCTGCGGCGCGCCACGCCCCGGTCTCGTTCGACAGGCGCATTTGCGCCGGCCCGCCGACGCGCAGCGCGTCGCCGGGCGACGCAAGAACGCTATCCGTTGGGCAGCTACCGGTAGCAGGTCGCCAACCACTTGGAATCGATCGGGATGAATGCATCGACGGCCGTCCCGAGTTGATACCCGTGGCCAGCAGAAACCGCGAAGACCTTCTTGCCGTGCTTCCTCACACTGTGGACCGCATGGGTGTAGTCGCCGTCGGCCGACAAGATGTACGCCGTGTCAAACTCGTCGCGCTCCGCCATCACGACAAGGTCAACCGCGAGCATCACATCGACAGCCTTCTCAACCATGAAACGTGTGACCTTGTGTCGTGTTCCAATGTCGAGCAGGTCCTTGTATACGACGGGGTCGATCTTGACCTTCAAACTGCTCAGGTAGTGCAACAATTCGGCGGCCGCCTCGCTCCTGACAGTCCTTTGCTCAAGGCGTCCGAAGTGAACGGTGTTGCGCACGTCGGCATTCTGGAACTTGGCAAGGAAGCTGCGTTGGTCGGCGTAAAGCTGCGTATTGCCAGTTTGGGACACCTGCCCGATATAGTACCGGGTCGCCTGCCAACTGCGCGGGCCGACAATCTTCTGGGCGATCTTCACATAGTCAAGACGCGCCAGCTCTCCGACACCTGCAGCCTTGAGCGTGTGGTACCAGTTGTTCCCGTCAACGAAGAGGACGGCGCGGTTGGGCGATGCCATAAAAAAAGACCCCAGCGTGTGGCTTTCGCCAGACCCTGGGGGGGTAAATACCCGCCCCCGTGAGGGCAAAGGCGAGAGTAGTGTAGCCGCCCCGAGAGAAATGTCAACCGGGTTCCTCGGCGCCCATGGCTCACAACAGCGCGTAGTTACAGGGAATTCTACGAGCCACCGAGTGAGGCGCGGCCAGGATCTTGACGCACAGGGCGCCGGCCGTCGCCAGCTGCAGCGCCATGTTGAACCGCAACGGCGCGAAGGCTTCCTCGGCGAACAGGGTGTGAACCCGCTTCAGGTAAGCCGGCTCATCCTTGGCGAGTCGCTCGAATTCCGCGCGGTGCGTCTCC
>JACRDA010000057.1 GCA_016212965.1 Myxococcales bacterium | reverse complement strand
GTGGTGCGCGCGGCGTCGGGCGAGCTCGACGAGGAGGCCCGCGCGCGCGGCTCCGCGCCGCTCCGCGTCGGCGCGAGCTACCTGCTCCTGCGGGCGCGCCTGCTCGTCGGGCGCGACCCGTGCGCGGCCATCCACCTGCCCGAGCGCACCGTGAGCGCGCGCCACGCGCTCGTCGTGGCCGAGCGTGGGCGCTACCGGCTCTGGAACCTCTCGCGCAGCAACGGCACGCAGGTCAACGGCGCGGTCGTCGAGGACGCGTGGCTATCGGACGGGGACGAGATCGCCGTCGGGGACGTCGTGCTCGTGTACCGGGGCTAGCTGTTAGCTGTTAGCTGTTAGCTGTTAGCCGTTCCCGTTGGATTTCCCAGAGGATTCACAAGAAGAACAGAAGGGCAGAAGGCGGCGCTGGGGACAGCGCCGCGGGGACGACACGCTGGGCTTCTGATCCTCTGGTCTTCTGGTCTTCTGGTCTTCTTGTGACCCCTGCTCCTGCCTGCACGGCCGAGTTTTCACTGACTCGTGGCGGCGGCTGCCCGCCCTACCGCCTTCCTGTGACCCCTGCTCCTGCCTGCGGGGCCGAGTTTTCACTGACTCGTGGTCCCTTTCCCCGAGAATCCGGGCTAACTGCGAACTGCTAGCTGCTAGCGGCTAACGGCTAACGGCTAACGGCTAACGGCTAACGGCTAACGGCTAACGGCCAACGGCCAACGGCTAACGGCCAACAGCTACCTCTCGCCCGACGCCACGTAGCCGGGCTCGCCCATCACGATGCGCGCGTCGAAGGCCTTGCCGAGCAGCTCGGGCGTCATGACCTCGGCGACCGGTCCGTGCGCGAGCACGCGGCCCTCCTTCAAGAGCACGACGCGGTCGGCGTGCCGGCGCGCGGCGTCGAGATCGTGGACGACGGCGAGGCAGGCGCGCGGCGTCGCCTCGGGCGCGCCCTCGGGGGCGTCGGCCGCGGCCCCGACCGCGGAGCGCACGAGCGCGTAGAGCATGGCCGCGTGGCCCACGTCGAGGTGCGCGGCCGCCTCGTCGAGCACGAGCAGCGGCGCGCCCTGCGCCAGCACGCGCGCCAAGTGCACGCGCTTCTGCTCGCCCTGACTGAGCTCGACGGCCGGCCGCGCGGCGAGCGGCTCGAGGCGGCAGCGCGCGAGCGCGCCATCGACGGCGCGCTCGTCCGCGGGCGCGAGGTGGAGCCAGCCGCCGACGTGGGGCGCGCGCCCCATCGCGACGACGTCGCGCACGCTGAAGCCGGCCGGCGTCTCGCAGCGCTGCGCCAGGACGGCGATGCGCCGCGCGATGGCCCGGCGATCGAGCCGGGCGAGGTCCTCGCCCCCGAGGCGCACGCGGCCGCAGGACGGCGCGAGCAGGCCCGCCGCGACGCGCACGAGCGTCGTCTTGCCGGCGCCGTTCGGCCCGAGCACGACCACCACCTCGCCGGGCCGCACCTCGAGATCGAGGTCGACGAGCGGTGCCGCGGCGCGACCGCCGTAGCTCGCGCCCACGCCCTCGAGCTCGAGCAGCGCGCCGGGGGCGCTCATCGGCCGCACCCCCCAGACGGAGCGCGGGCGCGCGCTCGCTTGGAAATGTCCGCGCGGGGGACTAGCTTGTGCGCGTGGGCCGGGGGTGGTCCAATCGGGCCCCCGACAACTCGCAGCAGAAGACGATGGATACCGAAAACCACGGCGCACCGGTGCGAGGCGGCGAGCCCCGCGTCATCAAGCGTTACTCGAACCGCAAGCTGTACGACACCAAGGACAGCCGGTACGTCACGCTGCAGCAGATCGGCGAGATGGTGCGAGGCGGCGAGGACGTCCGCATCATCGACAACAAGACGAAGGAAGACAAGACCGAGGCCACGCTCGCGCTCATCATCAGCGAGGATCTGAAGACGAAGCCGCGCAGCGTGCCGCTCGGGACCTTGCGCAACCTGCTGCAGGAGCGCGGAGAGCGCATCCTGTCGCAGCTGCGGGGCGGGCCGATCGGGCGCTTCATCCCGGGCGGCGCGAACGACGGCACGGGCAGGACCGAGGCCGAGCTCGAGCACGAGGCCCACCAGGCACACCAGGCCGCCGCCGAGGCGACGGCCGCCGAGGCGCAGGCCGCGGCCGTGCGCGCCGGCGAGGAGAAGGCCACGCGCTCGCGCCTGAACGAGCTGGTCGAGAGCTCGCGCCACGCGCTCGACGAGCGGGTGCGCGCGCTCGTGCCCGGGCTCGCGCAGCTGCACGAGCTCAAGGCCGAGGTCGAGGCGCTCGAGAAGCGCGTCGCCGCGCTCGAGGCCGCCCTCGCGAGCCACCGGCACTGACGCCATGTCCTTCGTCCGCATCGCGAAGCAGGGCGGCCTCGCCGAGCTCGTGCTCGACCGGCCCAAGGTCAACGCCATGTCGCGCGCGCTGCTCGCGGAGCTCGGCGCGGCCTACCGCGAGCTCGCCGCGGACGACACGGTGCGCGGCGTGCTCCTGCGCGGCGAGGGCTCGTGCTTCTCGGCCGGGCTCGATCTGAAGGAGCTCACGGGCTTCGACGACGGGGCGGCCTCGAGCTTCTTCGAGCTCTTCGACGCGACCTTCGAGGCGGCCTTCGCCTTCCCGAAGCCGCTCGCGGCCGGCGTCCACGGGCACGCCATCGCGGGCGGGCTCGTGCTCGCGCTGACCGCCGACTACCTCGCCTTCCGGAGCGGCGTCGAGCTCAAGGTCGGGCTCACCGAGCTCAAGGTGGGCGTGCCCTTCCCGCGCGTGGCCTTCGAGATCGTGACGCACGGCCTCGACGGCCGGGCGGCGCGGGCCATGCGCTTCTCGGCCGAGCTCTACCCGGCCGAGCAGGCCTTCGGCTTCGGGCTCGGCGACGCCTTCGTCCCCGACCCCGTCGCCGATGCGCGCCGCTGGCTCGAGAGGGTGACCGCGCGCCCCGCCGAGACCTTCGCCTTCGTGAAGCGCCAGGACCGCGAGCTCGCGCTCGCACGCGTGCGCGGGGCCACGCTCGCCGAGCGGCGCGCCCTCGTCGCGGCGATCCTCGCGGCGAAGGGCGCCCTGACGAGCGTGCTCGGCTGACGAGCGTGCTCGGCTGACCGGCGCGCTCGCCTGACCGGCGCTCGCGCCCGGGCTCAGCAGCCCGGCGGGGGCGAGCCGGCTGGCCCCGGGGGCGGCGCCGGCAGGACGCCGAAGCGGCGCGCGAAGGCCTCGAGCGCGGCGCGGCCATTCGAGAGGATGGGCGTGCCGTCGCCGACCAGCACGATCTCGGCGTCGAGCCCGGCGAGGCGCGCGGCACCGCGGCGCGCGGCGGCCGGGTCCTTGTATTTCAGGTCGGGCAGGAGCGAGAGGCGGCCCTCGGGCCGGCCGATGAGCGCGTCGCCGACGATGAGAATGCGCCGGCTCGCGAGCCAGAGCGCCGACTCGCCGGGCGATTTCGCGTCGGGGACGTGCACGACGAGCACGGAACCGAAGAGCAGGTCCCCGTGCACGAAGGTGCCGTCCGCCTCGCAGCCGAGCTCCGCGGCGTCGGCCGCGTGCACGAGGATGCGCGCGCCGAAGCGCTTGCGGGCCTCGGGCGCCGCGCGGCGGTGGTCCTTGTTCGTGATGAGAATGGTCGAGGGCTTGCCGAGCTTCTCCATCTCGGCGGCGTCCTCTTCCGTGAACGGCACCGGATCGACGAGCACGGCCTCGTCCCCGAGCGTCAAGTAGAGCGAGTTGAAGTCGTACTGCTTCTCCTGCGAGAAGACAGCCCACCCGTAGATTCCATCCACCAGCTTCTTCACGCCCATCCGGTGGCATGGACGGGCGGCAGAGACAAGCCGCAAGGATCGGGCGCGCGCGCCGCGCGCGCCACTGAAAGCTCGGCGCCCGCCGCGCCGTTCGGTAGACAGCCCCATGCGCCTTCGACAAGCCCTCGGTCCCGTGCTCCGCGCGCTGCCGCTGCTCTGCCTCGTGCTCGGCGCCTCGGCCGCGAGCGGGTGCCGGAGCGGTCCGGGCAGTCGCTTCGTCGTCGAGCACGCCGCGCGCAAGACCATGACGGCGTTCGGCTCGGACGCCGAGCTCGAGACCTTCCTGCGCGAGCTCGCGGCGGCGCAGGAGCGCGAGCGCAGGAGGTCCGCGTCCGACAGCCCGGGCATGAGCGAGGCGGCGGGACCGCCGGCACCGCCCGAGCCCACGGCGGCCCCGGCGCAGACCGCCGCGGGTGGCGAGGAGTCCGTCACGAACACGCAGCACGCGGGCGTCGACGAGGGCGGCATCGTGAAGGTGCACGGCGGGCACCTCGTCGTCCTGCGCCGCGGGCGGCTCTTCACGGTCGCGATCGGCGACGGGAGCCTCGAGCCCGTCTCGGCGGTCGACGCCTACGGTCCGGGCATCGATCCGGGCGGCACCTGGTACGACGAGATGCTCCTCGGCGCGAATACGGTCGTGGTCGTCGGCTACAGCTACGCGCGCGGGGGCACCGAGCTCGGCCTCTTCGACATCGACGACGCCGGGCGCCTCGCCTACCGGGCGACCTACCACCTGCGCTCGAACGACTACTACTCGTCGCGCAATTACGCGAGCCGGCTCATCGGCGACACGCTCGTCTTCTACACGCCACTCTACCTCGCCCTCGACGACGACGACCCGTGGAAATCGCTGCCGGCCCTGCGCAAGTGGCACGAGGGCGCGACCGACGCCGAGTGGCGCCGCACCGCCACCTCGACGCGCGTGTACCGGCCGATCATGGCCTCGAGCTCGCTCGCCCTGCACACCGTGACGGCGTGCGACCTCGGCAAGCCCGAGCTCGCCTGCGAGTCGACGGTCGTGATGGGGCCGGCCGGGCGCGTGTTCTACGTGTCGCCCGGGTCGGTCTACGTGTGGGTCACCGACTGGGCGACGGAGGGCGAGCAGAGCGTGCAGCGCTCGCTCGTGTACCGCATGCCCCTCGACGGCTCGGCGCCGAGCGTGCTCCGCGTGCTCGGTGCGCCCGTCGACCAGTTCTCGTTCCTCGAGGCCGACGGCGCGCTCCACGTCGTCGTGCAGAGCGAGGGGTCGGGCGAGGCCATGTGGTCGAGCGAGGCCACCCAGGGCTCCATCGCGCTCCTGCGGGTACCGCTCGAGTCGTTCTCGGACGGCGGCGACGCCGCGCCGCGCGAGGCCTATCACCCGCTGCCGAAGCCCGAGGGCTACACGCTCCAGAACCGCTTCGTCGGCGCGCACCTGCTCTATGGCACGGGCTCGAGCTGGGGCGACGCCCAAGCGCACGGCGGCGCCGTCTTCGCCTATCGCTTCGCGACCGGCGGCGCCGCGACGCGCCTGCCCCTGCCCCACGGCGTCGATCGCATCGAGGCCCTCGGCACCGACGCCATCGTCATCGGCACGGCCGGCAAGGACCTGCACTTCTCGCCGGTCGCGCTCGGGGCCGGCGCCGGCGCCGGCGGCGGGGACGACCCTGGCGGCCGGAGCGAGCCGCGCCTCGCCGCGCGCTACACCCGCAAGGACGCCTCGCAGGGCGAGCTCCGGAGCCACGGCTTCTTCTACAAGCCCGAATCGGCCGACGCGGGCCTGCTCGGCCTGCCCATTCGCCAGGCCGGCCGGCCCGGCTACGAGCACCTCTTCACCGAGTCGGCGTCCATTCTCTTCCTGCGCAACCAGGCGCTCGCCCTCTCGGAGCTCGGCACGCTCGCGGCCGAGCCACCGCGCGATCCGGCCGCGGCGGACGACGGCTGCAAGGCGAGCTGCGTCGACTGGTACGGCAATGCGCGCCCGCTCTTCCTGCGGGGCCGCGTGTTCGCCCTGCTCGGCTACGAGCTCGTCGAGGGGGAGGTCGCCGAGGGGCGCATCCGCGAGGTGCGGCGGGTGACCTTCGCCCCGAAGGCGCCGCGCATCGCGCGCTGACACGGGCGGGCCATGCCCTCCGGGCGTTCCGAGGCGCCCACTGCCGCCACAAACCCCCTGTCTTGATTCAAGACACGGCACTTGTGGCGGCTCGCGCGCACTTCGGGGCGCCCACTGCCGCCACAAACCCCCTGTCTTGATTCAAGACACGGCACTTGTGGCGGCTCGCGGGCTGCTTCGGGGCGCCCACTGCCGCCACAAACCCCCTGTCTTGATTCAAGACGCGGGGTTTGTGGCGGCTCGCGCGCAGCCAAAGGCGCAAAGGCGGACGACGGCCCGTTTCAAGGGGGTGGCGGAGCGCCGGGCCTGTGCACGCGCAACGTGAGATCCGGGGCGCGTACAGGAGGTAGCTCAGGAACGTGGCGGCGTGGGCGGGCACGGACGTGGCGAGCGCGCGGCGGCGGATCGCGCGAACGGCCTCGCCGACGTTCGGGCTCTTGGTCAGGGTGTCGTAGAAGGTCTGCGCGGCCTCGCGCGCGGCGGCGCTCTGGACCTCGATGACGGAGGCGAGCACGCCCGGCGCGCGCGCGACGACGAGGGTCCGCGGGATGTTGGCATACGCGGCGAGGTTGCCACCCGCCGCGAGCGCAGCCTGGCACCCGTTGATGAACATGAACGGGGGCTGCTCGAAGAGCTTGCGGTCGAAGAAGAACAGCATCGTCACGGGCGGGCCGCCATCGAAGCGCAGCCCGCCGGTGAGGCCGCCCTGTGCGTGCCCGGCGAAGTGGACGAGCGACACGCCCGTCTGGTCCGCCAGGTGCTCGAGCTCCGCGCGGCTCCGCACGTGCTCGACGATGGGCAGCCGAGGGCCGAGGTCCTTCTCTTCTTCCTCCGCGTCGGGGAGCGCGTTCGGAGGCGCGTAGATCGGCCGGATGCACGCAGCGGCGTGCACCTCGAGGTCGCGACGCTGCGGCGACGGCTCGCGGGGAACCCAGCGCAGCACCGGGCGATCGACCCCGAGGAGCGGGCGCCCGGGAGCGTCGGCGAGCACCATGGCCTCGAAGGGCAAGAGCGGTTCCTCGCTCGTGATGACGAGCGGGACGTCCGAGCCCGCGCCGGCGCAGAGGAAGGCTCGGACCGGTGCGGGGATCTGCACCCAGATCGCCGCACCCGCCTGTCGCAGCGCGCGCATGTCCGTGGACGCTTGGAGCTGCTGCGCGGCGAGATCGAGGAAGAAGGCCGGTAGAGCCCAGGTCTCGGCGGGCAAGGCCTGGCCCAGGTCATTCCACATGAGCACCTCGTAGCCGCTGGCCGTCCCGGTGATCTGGAGCCGCTGCGAGGTGCGCGCCTCGGGGCGCACGGCGATGGGCGCCGAGGAGAGCGAGGTCGCGAAGTGGGGGTCCTCGCCCTGGGCGGCGAGGTCGAGCGTGGCGTGCCCGAGCACGGCGGCGCCGGAGTGGAAGGTGACCGTGAGCGAGTACGGGCCCGGGCCGAGCGCCTGAGCGCGGAAGGTGCACGACGCGGGGGACACGGTTGCGTCACGGGCCACCGTCAGGACGCCGCTCCATGCGGCGCCCGCCGGCCGGGTGAGCCCGCGCGCGTCGGACACGGAGGCGATGACGTCCACCCGGTCGAGCCCGGCAGGGATGGCGACCGACAAGGCGGACGCGATCGAGCCGCGTGGCTCGGTGCCGAGACTCACCTCGACCTCCAACGTATCGCCGTCGGCGAGCGCCACGACGGACGGCGCGAGGTGGGGATACATGGACTGCACCCAGGCAGCCGATCGCGGCGCTCCCGCAGCGCCGCCGACCGCGAGCTCCGGGTGCCCGGGGGCGGAGCGGGGACCGCTCGAGGCGAGCCCGAGGGGTCCTCTCAGGCCGGGCGTGGCCTGGTGCTCGTGCAGACCGAAGGCGCGCTCGAGCGGCGCGTCCGGATCGGCACCGAGCAGGAGCGCGAGCAGCCCCGCGTCGACCTCGTACCGGTAGAAGAGCGGTGGGTATCCCGGCACGCTGCGATGGAGCACGATCGTGCGGCACGGACGGGCCGCGAGCGCGGCGAGCAGCTCGCGGACCGGGATGGCGGCCGAGAAGCTCTGGAAATGCCCGAGGTCCATCACGCGCTCCCGAGCACGAATTGCCCCTTGCCGCGAGCCAGGTCGTAGGTGGGACCGTCGCCGCGTCGTCGACCGAGGACGCCCGCCGAGGAGAGGGCGTAGAGCGGGAAGCCATTGTGCCCAGGCACGCCCGTGGGGCGCTCTGCGCTCGCGTGCTTCGGGCCGAGGAGCGCCGCATCGGGGGGCGCGTCCCCGGGCGCGGGACCCTCGCCCGGCGCCAGGGGCACCGGGATCAGGTGCTCCGCCAGGATCGCCGGCAGCTTCTCGCCTGCACAGGTCAGCAGCACCTCGGCCGTCGAGCGGCGGACCGCCTCGCGCACCATCTCGAGGTGCTGGAGGCTCTCCGGCGTGCGCAGGTAGCTGTCGCCGTAGGCGCGCCACACCACCCGCGCGCCCTTGGCTGGGCCGCGTCGCATGCGGACCCAGAGGCCCTGGTTGTCCTCGTTGTGAGCGGCCACCGAGGCCTTGCCGCCGCACACGATGCCGAGCGTCCCGACGAGGGCGCGGCGCGGGACGCGGATGTGGCCGGAGGCGAACAGATCCGTGAGGAAGTGGCAGGCGAAGGCGTCGACGACCATGGCCTGGCCGAGCACCTTCACGTCCCGGGGCGCGGCGGCGACCTCGCGGAGCGCGCGAGCGTGGTAGAGCCGGTAGAGACGCAGCGCCTCGTTCGCCGCATCGTCCTCGGTCCCGTCCCACGGCTGGTGGCCGAAGTGGCAGAAGTTCTGGCTCGCGAGCGCCGCATAGCGGCGCCCGGGAAACCCGCGGAACAGGGTGTCCCCGATGGCGGTGAACACCTCCGCGGCGATGCTGGGGCGCTGGTCGCGATCGCGGAACACGACCCCGAGGATGGCCTGCGCGGCCGCGGCGCTGTCGGCGCTCAAGGTGAGCGCCCGGTAGTCGCCGGCGAGCGCGCCGAGCAGACCGCCCACCTCCGGCCAGGCCGCCGCGATGTCCACGTCCGCCTTCGCCGCGTCGTCGAGGTGCGCGTAGAAGTCGCCAGCCAGCGCGATGATCTGCCCGAACTCGAGGGTTTTGCTGCCGACGGCGAGCTTCGTGCTCTTGTCGACCGCGGCCCGGACGCCGCGGGCGACGAGTGGCTGGTCGTGCTCGTCGAGACCGACGCGCTCGGCGCAGAGAATGTGCTCCCACGAGCCGAAGCGTTTTCCGTCCGTGGCGTTCGGCGGGGGGACCTCGGCGTCGCACGGCAGGCCCCACACCACCTGAACGACGAGCCGGCCGTCCGCGGGCACCGGGACGCCCGCGTCGAACAGGGCGTCGAGCCACACGGGCGGCCCGGCCGGCTCGGTCGCGCACGAGGGGTCCTCGAGCGCGAGCGGCGCCTCCCCGTCGGGCGCGTCGGCGAGCACGAGGCGCATCGTTCGGGCCCGAGCGGGCAGCGCGCCGTCGTAGACACCCTTGCGCAGCACGACGCGCGCGCTCGTGCCGTCCTCGAGCGCGACCTCCGCGCAGTAGTCGCCGAGCGCGAAGGGCGCGGTGAGCTCCAGATGAACGGTGTGCGGCATGGGGCGTTCCTGTTGGCTAGCGGCTGCGTGAGGGCGCGCAGCGTCATGGCGGCGCATCGCGCCGGGTCGGCTCGATCTGCCGGGGACAGGGGTCGGGCACGTTCGCGAGACCGAGCTCCTCGCGCTCGCGCGCATCGAGCTCGAGCGCGACACGCCTACACGCCTCCGCGACGAGCTCCGCGCCGCCCGAGGGGAGCTCCACCGGGGCGAGCGACCAGAGGTCCACGTGCCCGCCATCGCGGCTCGCGACGGCGAGGGCGCTCCCGTCGGGCGCCCAGGCCATGCCGGTACGAAACCACAGGTCGTAGTCCTTCACGGCCTTGTAGGGGACCCGCGCCAGGAGCCGCGCCACCTTCGCAGACGGGTCCCAGACCTGGACGACCGCGTCCTCGCCGGCGGTCGCGAGCAGCCCCCGCGGACCGAACGCGGCAGCGCCGACGTCGCCGACGTGCTGCAGGTACTGCGACGGTCTCGTCGTGTCTCCCTCGCGCCAGAGCTTGACCTGAGCACCGTCCGCCGCGGCCACGACGAACGCAGCAGGGGGCGGCGTGTCCGCCGCGTCCACGACCGCGAGAACGGAGCTCCGGCCGGCGAACCGCGAAGAACGACCGCCGTCGAGCGCCCGGACGGTCACGCCGTAGGGGTCCGTGACGACGAGCCGCGTTCCGTCGGCGCTGAAGGAGCCGAAAGCGAGGTGGCTCTTCAGCTCCTCGGGCCTCACCTCGAGCAGGATGGGCAGAAGCTCCTCCATCTGGGGTGCGACGCGCCACACGGCCACCGACCCGGTTCCCTCGATGTTCAACGCGAGCACGGTGCTGTCCGCGCCGAAGCTCACCCAGCAGACCTTGCCCTCGTCCGACCCCGGCAGGCGACACTGCGACGTGAACTGCTGCAGCAGGGATCGTTCTTGCCTCGGCACGAGCTCGGGCATGATCTGCCAGCGCACCATGACGAGGTCCACGTCCACCGTGACGACCTCGTTCCCGGGAAGAAAGCCGAACGCGAGAATGCGGTGCGGTATCTTCGGAAGGGCGACGCGCTCTCCGCTCAGGCGGCTGATCTGGAGCGTCCCGCCCGCGAGCGTGCCGACGAGCGACCCGTCGCCGCTCACCGCGACGCTCGGGGCGGCGTCGCCCTTCGTGGCCCTGACGGGACCGACCGGGCCACCGGCGCGGTCGTGCACGACCACCTTCCGCCCGACCACGGTCGCGAAGTAGCGGCTCGCTGCGCTGAAGGAGATGGCGTCCACGAAGCCATCCACGTCGAAGCGCTGTCGGCGGGGAAACGTCGAGAGCGCCTCGCGGAGCGCGCGCTCCGTGGCCTCGCTGTCGTGGAGCGCGACCGCGTAGGCGGAGAGGAGCACGGCGCGCTCGGGATCGAGCGGAGCCGTCTCGCGGAGCGTGCGCGCCCTCGACATCAAGGTGGTCAGCGCCGCGAGCTGTCTGTCCTCGCTCGCCTTCGCCTCGGCCTGGCTCACTCGCTCCCAGGCGCGCTCGACCGCGAGCGTCTTGTCGTCCTTCTCGTCCACGAGCGCCTTGCAGCGCACGCCGCCGACGCCGATGCCCGCGACGAGCGCGAGCGCGAGCGCGCCACCGAGCGAACGCCGGCGCCGACGCTTGCCGCGGGCCTCTTCGAGGAAGCGCCGCTCGTCGCGGCTGACGAGGTACGGATCGCGCCGTACCCTGCGCAGCACCTCGTCGAGCTCCTTGTGGTCTTGCCACGGAGCTCCTTCGAGTGCCGCCTGGGATACCCGCTCGCGCAGCTCGCGATTCCGATCGTCGTGGACCCAGCGCCACAGCCGCGGCCAGGCGACGATGAGCACCTCGTGCGCCAGCTCGACGTAGCGCTCGCCGTGCGTGCCGCGCCGGCGCGCGACGAGGCGCGCGCGCTCGAGGCGCTCGAGCAGCCGGCGCGTACGGGCGGTCTCGGCGTCGTCGTCGACCTCGAGGGCGCGCTCGAGCGTGCGACGCCGGGTCGGCTCGGCGCCGCGGACCGTCACCAGACGTGACAGCGTGCGCCGCATCGTCGCCTGCTCGGCCTCGTCGAGGCTGGCGAACAGGCGCTCGGCGCAGGTCTGCAGCGCGCCACGCACGCCGCCTTGGAGCTCGTAGTCCTCGAGGCGGAGCACGCGGCCGCCGGGCGCCGACGCCTCGCCGGCGAGCCGCTCGTAGAGCTCGCTGAGCGCGAAGGACATGAGCGCCATGCCGCCGCGCTCGACGTCCGCGTCGTCGGCGATGCGCTCGACGAGCGCGGCAGGCTCGAAGTGAATCGCCTGGGAGCGCGCGTTCTGCACGAGCACGTCGTGCAGCTGCCGGCGGCTCATGGGAACGTGCGGAAACCGGCCGGAAGACCACAGCGCGTCGAGCGGACCGTGCCGCGCGAGCAACTCGAAGTCCGCCCGCACGGTGATGACGAGCCGCAGGTTGTCGTGCTCGAGCGCGGCGACGAGGAGCGCGAGAAAGAGATCGCGCTCGTCCTCGCTCGTGAGCGTGTACAGCTCCTCGAACTGATCGACGACGAGCACGCAGCGCTTCGGGGCCTCGCGCCGGAGCCACGCTTCGAGGCACGCGCGCGCCCGCGCGCCGAGCCCCTCGGCGTCGAGCCGCTCCTCGCCGAGCGGCGACGAGGCGTCGGCGAGGTCCTCGAGCGCCCCCAGCAGGTTCGCGCACGGCGACCCGCCCGGGCGGATGGTGCGCCCCGCCGCGTACTCGCTCGGGGGCAGACCGGCGAGCAACCCTGCCTGGACGAGGCTCGATTTGCCGCTCCCCGAGGCGCCCACCACCGCGGTGAAGGGGCCCGCTCCCACGCGCTCCATCAGCCGGCGCGTCTCCGCGTCGCGCCCGTGGAACCGGTAGCCGTCGCTGCACTCGTAGGGGTTGAGCCCGAGGAAGGGGTTGTGGTCGCGCGCGAGGGCGGGCGCCGCTGCGAGCGACGCGGCGCGCTCGGTGGCGATCACGAAGTCGCCGCCGGAGCGGCCATCGAGCGCGGAGCGCGTGGCGGAGACACCCGGCGGCAACGCGCCGAGCAGGTGGCGGAGCAGCGTCGCGCTCGTCACGACGCCGTGCTCCGAGCCCTGTCCCTCGAGCCCACCGCAGAGCGCCTGCTCGAAGACCGCAGGGTCCCCGCCGGGCGCGCCATGCGACGCCAGCGCGACGCACGCGCGGGTGCGCAGGAAGTACTCGTAGTCCTCGCGAAACTCGATGCGATCGTCGATGGACTCCCGCAGCGGCCACAGCGGCAAGGGCCCCGAGAACGCGCCGTCGAGGACCGCCAGGATCTGGCGAGCTCCGAGCTCCACGAGGCTCGACCCGAGGTGCGCCACGTCGAGGGTGCGCGGACCGGCTGCGTCACGAGCGTCGCCGAGCCTCGCGCCGATGCCCTCCGCGCCGAAGCTGGACACGCCGTCACCCGCGAGCCAGAGGATGAGCTGGCCGCCCGGCCGCACGCGCCGCCCGAGCTCGTCGGCGAGTGCGCTCGCGGCGTCGGCGGCGGGCCCGAGATCGAGCGACGCGACCTCGTAGTCGAGCGCTCGGAGGACGCGCGCGACGCGCTCGGCGTGCGGCCGTGCCCAGGCGGCGAGCACGGCCAGGCGCTGTTCCGCTCCGGTGGGCGTCGCGCGCAGGAGGCGCAGGCTCGCGTCGCGAAGCCATGGCGGGGCGTCGGCGCCCGATGCCGCGCGGAGCGAGCGTAGCGCGGGGTCGAGTCGCTGCTGCGTGCGCTCCGCGACGCCGGCAGCGAAGGCCGCGATGGCGGCGCCGTCGGGGCCGACCGCATTCGCGCGCAGGGCGGCGACCGCGGCGAGCTCGTCGAGGATCGATGCGAGCGCCGCCGGCGGCTCCGCCCAGGCGACCTCGGCGTCGAGCGCGGCGAGGCGATCGGGCACTTCGGCTGGGTTGCCCCAGAACGCGTGGAACAGGGCCTGACAGCGATCGTCGAGGGTCTTGCCGTCGGAGAAGAACGCGCACGCGCGCCGCGACCAGGTCTCGAGCCTGCTGCCCGCCTGCGCGCCGAGTCGCGAACGGACGGCACGACGCGCGCCGCTGCTCACGCGGCAGCCTCCGTCGGGCAAGCGTCGCACCATCGGCAGGGCCTCGAGCGCAGCGAAGCGCCGGCCGCCCTCGTCGCGGCTCACGTCGAGCACGGCGGCGAGCAGGCCCGGGTGAAAGCGCCCGACGACGCAGGCGGCATCGAAGGCGTCGCACAGCTCGGCGGAGAGCCGTGCGCGCAGGGCCTCCACGACGACCGCTTGCTGCGCCTCGGGGTCACTTGCCCCTGCGAGCCGCTCGAGCAGCGCCCGCTCCGCCTCGTTCATGCCGGGCCCCGCGGAGCGAAAAACTCGAGGTACTGGCGGGTCGTCACCGGGTCACCCCCACTCTTCTGCACGAGCTCGCGCACGAAATCCTGCGACAGACCCAGAGAGCGGCGCTCGACGTAGGCGAGCCAGTCCGTGGCGTCGGCGATCTCCCCGAGGGTGTGCCGGCTGGCCCGACTCGCGAGGGACTTCTCGAGCGCTCTCGTGTCGCGCCCCGCGATCACCATCGCCACGCCCGCGGTGGCCAGGACCTTCTGGGCGAGCGTGGTCTCGATCCACTTGCGGGTGGCCTCGACGGCCTCGTCCAGGGCGTCGAGGGCGAGGACGATCCTGCCACCGAGGGCGGTGATGTCGACGAACAGCGCATGGGTCAGTGCGGCGAGCGGGTCGCGCTGGTCGCCGTCACGGCGCGTGGCGCGCTCCACGAGCTCCGCGCTCCAGGCCTGTGCGCCGGCGGTGTGCGGCTGCAGGAGCTCCCGCACGCGGTAGAGGTCTCGATAGTCGAGCGCCGAGCAGAGAGCGTGGAGCACCGCAGGGACCGTCCGGCACTCGTTGAGCGCCACGAACAGGTAGCGAACGCCGGGCGGGCACTGCACGCCGAACTCCGTGAGCAGGGTCGTCTTGCCGATCGAGCCCTTGCCGCGAATGAGCAGGATGCGAGGACCGCGCGACCCGATGGCGATGCGGTGAAAGTCGGCCATCTGGTCGCTGCGGTCGGCGATGCCGGTGACCGGGACGTGCAAGAGCGGTCGATCGGCGCCGGTGGCGTAGTGAACGGGCGTCGCCCAGACGTGGTCGGCCTGATCCCGGCCCATCGCGCGGCGCGCTTCGCCGAGCGCCTTGCCCACCGTCCGCCCCTGCGCCAGCTCGCGGTACAGCACGCCGGCGAAGTCGCAAGCGTCCGTATCCGCGACGGCGCTCTGCATCGCAATGACGTCCGGGACGCCCCCGGAGGCGAGCGTCTGGGCGACGCCCGCGAAGCGGCCCTCGAGCGCGCCGGCGGCGCCATGGCAGGCGTTGAGGACGACGAGCTGCAGGCCCGCTGGCAGGAGCGTGCGAAGGTCGCTGCCGGCCACGGGGTCGGGGCCGCTGCCATCGTCGCTGGTCAGCTCGAGCGCCCCGCGCTCCCCATGGCCGACGAAATGCAGCACGTGCCACGGAGGATCCGCCGCGGCCCGCCGCAGGGCGTTGCGCTTGCCGTCGATCCACCTGACCTCGACCATGCCTTCGCGCTCTGCGTTCTCGAGCTCTGCCTCGATCTGGTGGCGCTCGAGGGCCACCTCGAGGCGCGGCAGCCCGGGTGGCTGCGCCGCGACCGCGAGAACGCGAATGGGCGGATGGGGCACCGCGCCGAGCTGCGCCGGCGGCGCCCACACGCGGCGCACGATCTGCACCGCACCGGTCCGACACAGGTACCCGTAGTCCCCGTGGTAGAGCAGCTCCCACGGCAGGGCCACGAGGGACGGGTCCTCCACGTCGAGGGCGAGGCGCGCGGTGCGCCGCCTCTCGCGGGCGAGCGCCAGCTCCGCCACGACGCGATCGCGCACCCTGCCGTGGAAGACGGTCTGGAACAGGTCGTCGCCGAGGTCGGATGGAGGGCTCGCGCTCGGCGGCTCCGCCAGCCGGGGGTTGCGCCCGTCGCCGCGCTCGGCCGGCGCGAGGCGCCGCCCGACGAAGCGCAGCACCTCGTCCTGGGGCACGCGCTCGGTGATCTTCTTGCTCTCCGCCGCGCCGAAGGTGACCTCGCACTGACCATCGACGATTCGTAGCGCGACTTCGAGCCCCACCGTGGGAGCACTCTGGCGCCGTTCCGCGTGGAGATCAACGTCCCTGGCAGCGCATGGCGTCCGCCGGCCTTCCGCGCACGGCTCTCGGGGCCGAGTTCGGTCGCGCCGCGATGGTCTGTCATCGTCGCGGGCCAGTCTGTGCTAGCGTGGGCGCGGAGGTCCGAAGGTCGCCTGCCATGTCGGGGGAGCTCACGCACAAGAGGCAATTCGGCGACTTCCTGCGGCGCTTGCTGGCCGGGCGGGCACGCCCCGAGGCGTTCGTGGGCGCGGCCGAGGAGGCCGCGAGCAGCCTCGAAGCGGCGGGGGGACCCGCCGGCGCCTCCGCGGCGCAGGCGATCGACAAGGTGCTCCACGGCGACGCGGAGGCTCTCACGCGGGCCGAGCTCGGCATGCTCGAGGCCATCGTCGCGAAGCGCGAGTGCCCTACGGTCCTCATCCACCGAGATCGCCTCGTCGACCCACCGGGTGGGACCTGGGCGCGGCTCTCGGAGGACGAGAAGTGGCTCGCGCCGTTCATCCGCGCCGCCGGCAGGCTCGATTGCCGGGCGCTCGATGTCGGCTTCGCAGGGACGGGGTTTCTGGTCGGCGACCGCCTGGCGCTCACGAACCGTCACGTCGCCTTGCTGTTCGCTCATGGCCTGGGCTCGAAGGGTCTCGAGCTGACGTTCAAGACCGAGCTCGACTACAAGCGCGAGCAGCGCGCACCTCACGAACGCGACTTCGCGAAGGTTCTGGGGGTGAAGCTCATCCATCCCTACTGGGACGTCGCCGTCGTCGAGGTCGAGCCGAAGGAGGGCCGCCGCCCCGTGCCGCTCGCGGCGTCCGCACCGGCGGACACGGCCGGGCGCGCCATCGCCGTCATCGGCTACCCGTCCGTCGCCGACGCCGACAGCGCGTACGAGGCGGACGTGCTGGCCCACAACTTCGGCGCGGACCGCGGTGCCTGGAAGCGGCTGCAGCCGGGCCGCACCGAGGGCGACCGCACCTGGACGCCCTCGGACCGCCGCTTTCCGAAGGTGGTCGCGCTCTGCCACAACGCCTCGACGCTCGGCGGCAACTCGGGGTCGCTCGTGGTCGATCTCGAGGACCACGTCGTCGTCGGCGTCCATTTCGCCGGAATCCGTTACGAGGCGAACCACTGCGTACCGACGTGGAAGCTCTACGCGGACGAGCGCGTGCGCGCGCTCGGCCTCTCGTTCCAGGCGCCCCGCGGCGCCGTCGCGGTGGATGCGGCGGTCGAGGAGGCGTGGCACGCGCTCGAAGCGCCCGCGCGCAGCGTCGTGCCGGTCACGGCGATGCTCGCGGCGCCGGAGCGCGCGACCCCGGGGGGCGAGGCGCCCCTGCCCCGCGACTGGTACGAGCTCGCCACCCGCGAGGACGTCACGGCCGCGCTCGGCTCGACCGAGGGGCGAGCGCGGGTGCGGCGCGCGGTCGGCGACGACCAGGCGACCGCGCTCGAGGCGCTCGGTGCGTGCGAGGAGGCGCCCGCGGCGATCGATCCGAGCCTGCCCGAGATCGTGCTCCTGCACGGGTTCCTCGGCGCCCACCTCGACGACGTCGGGGTCGGCGCGCGGCGCGCCTGGCTCTCGGCCTGGACGTTCCTGCGGCGCCGGCTCGACGAGGAGCTCACGCTCGCGCCGAACGGCGTCGACGACGGGCTCGCCGGTCGCCGGCTCGAGCCAGCGGGCCTCGTGCGGATGATCTACCGCGCCGCCGCCGACACCTGGCGCCGCGCCGGCTTCGTGGTGCACGAGTTCGCGTTCGACTGGCGCAAGCGCCTCGAGAGCGCCGCCGACCGGCTGCACTTCTTCCTCGAGGGGCTGGCCGCGTCCCGGACGCGGCGCTTCGCCCTCGTCGCGCATTCGATGGGGGGAGTCGTGGCGGCGCTCTACGCCGCGCGCCACCCGAGCTGGCAGGAGCGGGTGCAGCGCGCCGTCTTCCTCGGCACGCCGCTGCGCGGCTGCTTCGCGCCGGTGCAGGCGGCGCTCGGCGCGCACCCGCTCCAGGTGAAGCTCGATCTGCTCGGCGTGGCGACGCTCGACGAGCTCGGCGCGATGATGCGCTCGTTCCCGGGCCTCGCGCAGCTGTTGCCCGACCCCGAGTGCTTCGACGCGCGCGAGCTCTACCGCGCGCGCTCCTGGCCCGAGCACGCGCGCCCGACGCAGGCCTACCTCGACGAGGCGCGCAACGCGCAATCGCTCGTGCGCGCGAGCCCGCTCCTGGCGCGCGCGGCGGCGGTGGCAGCTCTCCGGCGGCCGACCGTCGACAGCCTCGTGCCGGCGGGTGACGGCTGGGAGCTCGGCCGGCAAACGGGCCCGGGCGACGGCACGGTCCCGGCACGGTCGGCGGCGATCGAGGGCCTCGAGCTCGCGGCCGTCGACGTCGATCACTCCTTGTTGCCGACCTCGCGCGACGCCCAGCGCGCGGTCGAGCAGCTCCTGAAGACGGGGGCCTTCCCCGAAGATCTGCGCCCGGCGGACGGCGCCGTCGAGGGCACCCTGCCGGAGCCCCCTTGCGGTCTCGGCGCGCCCGAGGCCGCGATCGGCGACGCCGCCGTGACCCCCGCCGGTGCCGCGCGGCAACGCTTGGCCCAGGCGCTCGACTGGCCCACGCTCGCGTGGCTCCTCGACTCCAACCTCGGCGCCGTTCCGCGGGGGCCCCGGTGAGCCTGCCCCAGCCCTACGTCGAGGCCATCGTGGGCGCCCTGGCTGCGCTTCGCGCGCCGGCGCCGACCTTCGCCCCACGCGACGTGGAGCTCGTGTTCGGTCCGACCCCGCCCCCGGGTGTCGCGCTGCCGGCGACGACGACCCGCGCCGACTGCGCCACCTGGCTCGGCGGGCTCGCCGCGGAGCACTTGAAGCTCCTGGCCGAGCACCTCCTCGGCCTCGGGCCGACAGAGCGGGCCGCGATCACCGCCTTCGTCCAGTTCGAGCAGGTCGCCCGGGCGAGCTCGCTCGCCGCGCTCGAGGCGCTGGTCGTCGTGGACCGCACGCGCCTGCTCGGCAACCTGCGCGAGCTCCGCGACGGCGTGCGCCCGCTCATGCGCGTCTGGGGCGATCGGGGCACGGGCAAGAGCTTCACGACCGACGTCATGGAGGAAGTGCTCGGGGTCAACATCGGCGGCGATCAGCGGGTCGTCGAGATCGATCTCGCGAGCTACACCGAGGAGCCGGTGCGGCACGCGGTGGAGGACATCCTGCGCGCCTGCGACCTCGCCTGCGATCTGCCGGCACCGGGGGACGTGACGCCTCAGAAGTACCTGGAGCAGCTCGGGCAGGTCGTGGTGCGCAAGCTCCTCGATGCCGCGACGGGCGCCGGGCGCGCCTGGATCGTGTTCGACCGCTGCGCGGTGGCGAGCGAGACACCGGACCTCGCCGCCTTCCTCGGCCACGTCGCCGCCCATGCGAAGAAGCTGGCGCGCGACCGCCGCTGCCCGCGCATCGTCTTTCTCGAGGCCGAGGCGGACCTCTTCAAGCGCTACCGGACCCACATGGTGGAGGAGGTCCTCGGCGCCATCGAGCCCGGCGACATCGCCGCCTTCCTCGGGGCTCGCGGCGTGCCGCCGGCGCGCCACCCGGCCGTGCTGCAATCGCTCGCCCTTGCGCTCGCCGATCTCGACGGACGCGAGCGACTCGAGGAGATGCAGCTGCAGCTCGACGAGCTGCTCGCGGGAGACGGCACGTGAGCGCGCCCTCCGCCCCCTCGTCCCGGCGCGAGCGCCGCAAGGACCCGGCGAGCGCCGCCCGCCGGAGCGAGCTCCGACTGCGCCTGTGCGCCGTGCACGCGTTCGATCCCGCGGCCGTGCCCGGCTTCTCGAAGGACGAGGTCGAGAGCCTGCTGGCTCACGATTGCGACCGTCTCGTCGTCCCGGGCGGCACGCGCGCGCTCGGCCTCCGCACGGACGTCCGCGTCGAGGCCCTGCGCCAGCACCCGGACCGGGCCTCCGTGCTCCGGGCAGCGCGCTCGATCCCGGCCCGGGTGACGACGCCGACACAGGTGGCGCTCGAGCACTGGCTCGAGCACGGCGACGTCGGCGTCGCGGCGACCCCCGACGACGCGCTCGAGCGCGTGGCGTTCTGGCTCGACGCCTTGCCTTGGGCGCGCGAGGACGCGCGGCGCATGCGGGCGCTGGCGCGCGAGGCGAGCACGCGGCGGGGTCTCGAGGCGATGGGCGGAGACCATTTCGTCGGCCGATCCGCCGAGCTCGGGATCTTGCGCGACTTCGCCGAGCGGGGACCCGGGCCCGAGCCCGAGCTGCTGTTGCTCGACGCGACCGGCGGGATGGGCAAGACCGCGCTCCTGGCGCGCTTCCGGCTCGACTTCGGCGCCACCGGGAAGAACGACGTCATCCTCCACGTCGATTTCGACGACCCGGACGTCGACGTCCGCTCGCCGAGCTCCGTCCTCGGGCGCGTGCTCACCGGGCTCGCGGCGCGCGGCACGGACTTCGCGGCGCTCGCCGAGGATCTCGGGGCGGCGGGTGGCGAGGACGTCGGCGAGGCGGCCTACGTGCAGGCCGTCGTGTTCGAGGGCGTGGACAGCCGGCTCGCGTTCGCCGTCGAGCGGGCGCGAGACCTCCTGCTCGCAGCGGTCGCCGAGGGCCGCATCCGGCGCGTCGTCGTCATCCTCGACACCTTCGAGCGGCCCCTGCGGCAGAGCCCCGAGAGCGCGGCGCGCACGCTCGGTCTGCTCTGGCACCTCGTGAACGCAATCGCGGGCGTGCTCGTGGTGGCCGGCCGTGGCGTCGGGGACCGCGCCTTCGAGGGGGTGTGGCCGACCCCGGCTCGACCGCTCCCGCTCCGGGAGCTCGAGCGCGCGGACGCCGAGGAGCTCCTGCGCCGGCAGGGCATCGGCGACGAGGCCGTGGCCGAGCGCATCCTCGGCCTCGTTCCGTGGCGGCCGCTCACGCTGCGGCTCGCGGCGCGCGCGGCCGGAGCCCGGGGGCTCGAGCTCGACGGCGACGCCGGGCTCCGCGACGCCGTCGCGCGCCAGCTCGTCGACGGCTACCTGCATCTGCGGATCCTCGATCACCTCGAGGATCCGCGCGTGGCGGCGCTCGTGCACCCGGGCTTCGTCCTGCGGCGCATCACGAAGAAGCTCGTGCAGGAGCTCCTGCACGATCTGCCGAGCCCGCCCGTCGCGGACGACGCGGACGCGGCCCAGCTCTTCGAGGCCCTGAGGCAGGTGAACGATCTCGTGACCGAGTCGACCGGGCGGAGCGGGCTCGTGCTCCGACCGGAGGTGCGAGCCGAGCTCCTCGCGCTCATGAAACGCGACGACGAGCGGCGCGTGACGGCGCTCCACCGGCGCGCGCTGGCGTATTTCCTCGGGTCGGGCGACGCCGCCGAGGCCACCTACCACGGGCTCATGCTGGGGCGGCTCGACATGGCGGACCGGCTCCGGCCCGCGGACGCGCTCGATCTCGAAGGCGCCGACGAGCTCCCTGCCCAGGCGAAGGAAGCACTCCGGGCGCGGACGCGGGCGCACGCCCCCGGCGCGCCGATGCGGGTCGGGGGAGCCGGGGGCGGGGGCGGGGCCGCGGGTGTCAGGCGCACGCTCGCGTTCCCGATGCCCGCACCCGGGCCCGGTCCTGCGAGGCCCAGCCTCGCGCCCCTCGCCGAGCGGCTCGAGCTCCTGCTCCGCGACGGCAAGCTCGACGAGGCGAGCGCGCTCGTGACGCACGAGGGACCGTTCGAGGACCCGGTGCTCCTCTGGCTGGAAGCACGGCTGCGGCGCATGCAGGGCGCGCCCGACGAGGCCGAGCGCGCGGCGCTCGAGGCGCGCGATCGCCTCGGCGCACTCGGGTCCGGGCTCGAGGGCGCGCCGGGGGCCGAGCTCGAGCTCGAGCTCGTCCTCGCGTGGGTCGAGTCGACGCGCGGCTCGGTCGAGGCGCTCGCCGCGGCGCTCGATCGCGTGGACGCCGCGACGGCCGCGCTCGACCCCGAGGCCGACGTCCTTCGCCTCCAGGCCCTGGCTGCCGCAGCCCTGCTCGCGGGCCCGCTCGAAGAGCGCCGCGCACGCTATCGGCACGCGGTCGCCCGCACCTTCCGCGCGCTGAACGACTCGCAGCTTCGCTCGGACCGGATCCTCTTGCTCGCCGCCGGCTCGGCCCTCGAGGAGGCCAGGGACCTCGAGCGAGCGCTCGAGCTCGGCGCCCTCGACGACGTGCGGAGCGCGCCCTTCGCCGAGCTGCTCGCCCCGCTGCTCACGCCGCTCGACGCGGCGCGGCGCGACGCGCCGGAGCTCGTGCGCGGCGTGATGCGGGCGCTCTTGCAGGGGCCTCCGGCGCTCGCGCCGGCGCTGGCGCGCGCCGTGAAGTCCCGAGGGGCGCCCGCGGCGCTTTGCGAGGGCGTGCGCCGACTGCTCGAGGAGCAGCACCGTGCGGCCACCCGCTTCGTGGCCGGCGCGGCGCAGGAGCGGGCCGCCGCCCTGTCGAGCCTCGAGGCCTGGATCGAGGGCGCCATTGCCCTCGAGGCGCGGCACGAGCTCGCGACGCTCGTCGCCGACCTCGGACCCACGCGCGAACGACTCCAGCGCCGGGACCCGAGCGCACGGGCGGTGGTCCTCGCCGCGGACGCGAGCAACCAGCTCTTCGCGCTCGTGCACAGGCTCCTCTGCATCGCGCCACCGCCGGCGCTGCGCGCCCTGCTCGCCGTGCGGCGCCGCCTCGCCCGCCACGATGGGCACGAATGGGTCACGCACGAGACCCTCCTCGACACCTGGCAGGCGCTCGTCTCCGGTCGCGCGGACACGGACGAGCTCTTGCGGGCCTGGGATCTCGCGTGGGCGCTCGACCCTGCCCACTTCGAGCGCTGGCCCCTCGAGCCGCACCAGAAGCTCGCCGAGGCGCTCGAGCTCATGAACTACCGCCCGGACGCCGCGCCGCCGCCCGGCGTCTTCACCCAACTCCCAGAAGCCATCGAGGCAACATGAGCCCACGCGTACCGTCCGTCCTGTCCGCCGACCGCGAGATCGCCGACGAGATCCTGGAGCTGGTCGAGCGCGGAAGCAGCCCGCTCGCCGAGCGTGTGGGCGCCACGCGCGAACAGCTCGCGCGCTACGTGGACGCGCAACGCCGCGGGGCCGAGGAGTCGGCCGCACCGGCCGAGGCCCCCGGCGAGCTCGAGGCGATCGTCCGGCGCTACGGTCGACCGGCGCTGTTCGTGCGGGGCGACAAGGTCGACGTTCCCACCAGCCAGACGTGGAAGGAGCGCCTGGCTCCATTCCTGCCGCTCGTCGAGCCGCTGCTGCGCTGCGTGGGGCGCGTCGAGGTGCTCGGGCACCCCGACCACGACTGGATCGGCACGGCGTGGGTGATCGGCGAGCGCACGGTCGTCACGAATCGGCACGTCGGGCTCGTGTTCGCGCAGGGCGGGCCCGACACGGTCCGGTTCCGGTCCTTCGCCGGCACGCCACTCGGCGCGCAGGTCGACTTCCTGCGCGAGCGCGACAACGCCGCGACCCACGTGCGCACGGTCGAGTCCGTCCTCTACCTCGCGCCCGACGACGACGCGCACGCCGACATGGCCGTGCTCCGGCTCGACTCGCATGCGGGCCTGCCGGAGCCCTTCGAGCTGTCGCAGGTGGAGCCCGACGGCTGGGTCGCCGCCATCGGCTACCCAGGCTGGGACGGCCAGCGCAACGACGCCGACGTGATGGCACGCATCTTCGGCGACAGCTACGGCGTGAAGCGCTTCGCGCCGGGCCGCATCCAGAGCTGGGGCGAGGACTTCACCTTCCATCACGACTGCTCCACGCTCGGCGGCAACTCGGGCTCGGTGCTCTTCGATCTCAGCGAGGGCCGCGCCGTGGGCTTGCACTTCGCGGGCACCTACGGGCGGCGGAACTTCGCGGTGAAGGCGAGCGAGATCGAGCGCGTGCTCGGGGCGAGTCACATCGCGGTCGCCATGCCCGGTCCGGAGCCCGAGGGGGCCGAAGAAGCGCCGCGCCGCCGCAAGCCCAAGCCGAAGCGCACGGCCGACGATCCGACGCGCGACCCGAGCTGGTTCGCCGGCGGGCGCGACGGCTACCGGCCCGGCTTCCTCGGACGCGGCAAGGAGGTCGAGCCGCCCGGCCTCGGCGCCTTCGCGGGCGACGTGGCGCCGGTCGAGGGCGGCGGCCATGTGCTCGCGTACCACCACTTCTCGGTCGTCCTCTGCAAGAGCCGCCGCACCGCACTCTTCACGGCCGTCAACATCGACGGCCGGAGCCTCGTGCGCAGCAAGCGCGGCAAGGACCTCTGGTACTTCGACCCGCGCGTGGCGCGCGACCACCAGATCGGCAACGCCGAGGCCTACTCCGCGAACCCGCTCGACCGCGGCCACCTCGTCCGCCGCCTCGATCCCGTCTGGGGCGACGCCGCGGCCGAGGCCGAAGAGGACACCTTCCATTACACGAACTCGAGCCCGCAGCACGAGGCGCTCAACCAGAAGACCTGGCTTGCGCTCGAGGACTACGTGCTCGATCGCACCGACGCAGCCGACCTCCGGGCATGCGTCTTTTCCGGGCCGGTGCTGAAGAAGAACGACCCGCGCTACCGCAAGATCCGGCTGCCGCGCGAGTTCTGGAAGATCGCCGTGGCCTTCGACAAGGAGTCGAAGGCGCTTTCGGCCGCCGGGTACCTCCTCAGCCAGGCGCAGGCGATCGCTGGGCTCGGCGAGGAGGCGCCCTTCGGACCCTTCCGCACCTACCAGGTGCCGATCGCGGACATCGCCGCAAAGACCGGTCTCGAGCTCGCGCATCTGGCGGCCATCGACGCCTGGCGCGGCGGCGAGGAAGCGCCGGGCGTCCGGCGGCGCCTCATCGAGGGGCCCGACGACATGCGCTTCGGCTGACGACCCGCAGCGCACCGCGGCGCACCGCGGCGTAGACTACCCGCGGCGCACCGCGGCGTAGCCTACCCGCGGCGCACCGCCGCGTAGATGTCCGGATGCTCGCCGCGCAGGCGGTCGAGCACGTTCGCCACCAGCGTACCGACGTTGGCGAAGCCGACCGTGCGCCCGAGGTACTGCACACCGTTGCGCACCTCCCACGCACGGTGCACGGCGATGACCTGCCACGCGTCGTCGAAGCACGGCGCGCCGGACGAGCCCTGCTCGGTGTCGGTGAAGTAGAAGACGTCACGGCTCGTCACGTCGAGCGCGGCATTGGCGCGCAGGCCGACGCGTTTCTCCTCGCCGCGCGGGAACTGGATGAGGTTGACGAAGAAGCCGAGCTCCGGCGTCGGCTTCGGCGGGCGGCTCTCGCGGCACACGAGCGGCAGCGGCGCGGCCAGGGGCGCCGCGAGCTCCACCACCGCGACGTCGAGATCCTCCCACTTGGCGGCGAGGTCCGTGGCAGCGTGCTGGCTCGCGCCGTCGAAGCTGAGCGTCGCCGCCGCCGTCTGCGCCGCGAGATCGAGCGCGCTGGCCTTCTGCCCAGGCTCGCGCGCGTGCAGGACGTGCAGGCACGTCACCACGTGGCGCGGCGTGAGCAACCACGCCGTCCCCCGGGCCGTCGCCGCGGGATCGCGCACGCCGCCCACGTGTACGGGAACCTCGAGCTTGCCGACGGCGGCCGCCGCCTCGTTGCCGCGGGCGAGGAACGCAATGGGCAGCGTCTCGTCACGGATGACGACGCGCTCGGGGAACTGCTTGCCGTGGTCGATGGGCAAAAAGGAGCGCGGCCCCCCGGACAGCCCCGCGCGCGCCGCGAGGAACGCGGCGACGCCCGCCTCCGACGCCATGCTCTGGGCGCGATCGAGGTAGCGACCGATGACGCCGAGGTTGTCGTCGCTGATCGGGAGCGCCTGCAACAGCTCGAGGTCGGCGCGGAACTGGGCGGTCGCGCCCCGCTTCTGCCGCCGCTCGGCGCGCAACCCCGACGGCAAGGCGCGCGCGACCGAGTCGACGCGCGCGGGCGAGTCCAGGATCCCCCCGTCGCGGGCCGCCGCCAGGAGGGCGTTCTTCACCGCTTCATCGAACATCGGTCCCCACATCGGCCCCGAGCCGGCCCCCGGGCACTTGGTCGAGCGCGCGCGATCGCGCGATTGCGTGGCATCGCCCTCCACCCCCCTCCACCCTAGCAGAGTGCGACACGCGCCCGCACGGCGGCGATGCTGCGCGGTACCGGGCTCGACCGTGTAACTGCCGCCACAAACCCCCTGTCTTGATTCAAGACGCGGCACCTGTGGCGGCTCGCGCGCGCTTCGGAGCGCCCACTGCCGCCACAAACCCCCTGTCTTGATTCAAGACACGGCACTTGTGGCGGCTCGCGCGCGCTTCGAGGCGCCCACTGCCGCCACAAACCCCCTGTCTTGATTCAAGACGCGGCACTTGTGGCGGCTCGCGCGGTAACATCGGCGGTGAAGGGTCGAGGGACGAGGCGAGACCTCGAAGGAGCAGCCGTGAACACCCGCACCACCACCCTCGCGCTCTCGGGCGCGCTCGTGGGCGCGCTCGCGGGCGCGCTCGCGCTCGCGGGCTGCGGCGGCAAGGCCGTCATCGATCCCGTGCCCTGCGACGCGCTCAACTGCCCGGACGGCTACTGCGACGACGCCGGAGCGTGCATCACGCGGGCGCAGATCTGTGCCCGCGCCTGCGAGATCATTCCCGTCTGCATGACCCCGCCGAAGCCGACCTGCTACGACTTCTGCTTCGCCGACCTCGACAATTGCAGCGCGCCCGAGATGGAGGCGACCGACGTCTGCACCGACACGCTCCCGCCCGACTGCGACGCCGCCGACGCCGACGCGTGGCTCGCGTGCGTCGAGGCCGTGCCGTGTCTCGGGCCGATCGGGCCGGGAGCGCGAGCGCCCGCCGGGCCGCGGCGCGCGGCGACGACCAGCGCCGCGGGCGCTCGGCGTTGCCGGGTGTGTTGCCGGGTGTGCTGCCGGGTGTGTTGCCGGGTGTTGCCTCCGCGACGCGCTGCCGCTAGCGGTCGGGCATGCCGTCGGCCTCAGCGGGGCAGGATCGGTAGGCCCGTGTACCGGCTCAAGGTCACCCTGCGGGACAGCAAGCCGGCCATCTGGCGGCGGCTCCTCGTGCCGGGACGCGTGACGCTCGCGCAGCTCCACCAGATCCTGCAAGTCGCGTTCGCCTGGGAGGACCGCCACCTGCACGACTTCGAGATCGACGGCGTGCGCTACGGCGTGCCGTGCGACGACGGCTTCGACGCCCCGAGCCGCCGCGTGGTCCCGGAGGACAGGGTGCGCCTCGAGGAGGTTGCGAGGGAGGGCTCGAAGCTCCTGTACCTGTACGACTTCGGCGACGACTGGTACCACGTGATCCACGTCGAGGCGGTGGAGCCGGCGGGCGCCGCGGTCGGCGTGTCGTGCCTCGGCGGCAAGCGGGCAGCTCCGCCCGAGGACTCGGGCGGCATCTGGGGCTACGAGGACAAGCTCGCCGTGCTCGCGGACCCCAAGGACCCCGACCACGAAGAGCTCTCCGACTGGATGCCCGCCAACTTCGACCCGGCGAAGCTCGACCTCGCCGCCATCCACACGGGGCTCGCGAAGCTCTCGGTCGCGCTCCGCCTTGGCGCGAAGGCGGAGGGTGCGCGGAGCGGGGTCGCAGCGAAGAAGAAGCGGGCGCGACCGTGAGGCGCCGGCGGGGGTGGTGAGCGGGGGTCAGGCGCTTGGCGCTTGAGCGCGGCCCGGCGACGCGGCAAGACCGGCTCGTGGACGAGCCCCATCTCTGGACCGAGCCCGAGCTCCTCGCGTTCGCCGGCCACGCTGCCGACGACGTGCGCGCCTGGGCGTGGCACCGGCTCCTGCTGCACCACCCGGACGTGGCTGGCCGCCTCGCGCCGCAGGGTCTCGCGGATCGCTCACCGTTCGTGGTCGGCTGGGCGCTCGACGCACTCGCGAAGCGCCCGACGCTCGAGGGGCGCGCGGCGCTCGAGCCGCTCGGCAAGCGGCGCGAGCTGCCCCGGGGCATGCGTGCGCGCGCGGCCCGCCTCGCCCGCGGCGAGCCCATCCCCGAGGAGGTCCCGCACCCGTTCCTTGCGGAGCTCGCGCGGCTCACCGCTGCGCCGGCGGAGCTGCGAGAGCGCGCCCCGACCCTGCTCGCGAGCGCCTCGAGCAGCGACCGCGAGCTCGCCCTCCACGCGCTCGGGGACCAGCCCTACCGGTGGGCAGTCTCGCGCGCCCCGCGGTGTCGCGCCAGGGCCCGTGCCCCTGCGGGAGCGGGAAGAAGTGCAAGCGGTGCTGCGGGCGCGATCGCCGTTGACGCGGGGCACGAACGGCGCCCTTCGACGTGTTCGGGAGCGGCGAGCGCCCCCGACTCGAGGTACGATGCGAGGCGTGAAGCTCGAGCCGAAGCTCCAGGCGTGGGTCGACGCACGCAAGCGCCATCATCTCTCGCATGCGCACGTGCAGATGGCGCGCGAGCTCGGCATGAGCCCGACGAACCTGGGCTCGCTCGACAATCATCGGCAGGAACCCTGGAAGGCGCCGCTCGCCGAATTCATCGAGCATCTCTACGAGAAGCGCTTCGGCCTGGCGCGCCCTCTCGAGGTGCTCTCGATCGAGGAGCGCGCGAAGCGGCAGGCGGCGAAGAAGGCGCAGAAGAAGGCGGAGAAGTCCGAGCGCCGAGCGCGCCGGGCGGAGGTGGCGGCGGTCGATGGCGCGGCGCAAGGCTCGGCCACGAGGGAGCCGGAATGACCGGCAGGAGTCCTCGATGCACGCCATTTCCGTGAAGCAGCCGTGGGCGGAGCTCATCGCCCGCGGAACGAAGAAGATCGAGTACCGGTCGTGGAAGGTCGCCTTCCGCGGCCCCCTGCTCATCGTCGCGAGCAAGGGCAAGCAGGACGAGCGCTGTCGCGAGGAGGGCGTCGACCCCGAGGCCGTCGCATACGGCGCGGCGGTGTGCGTCGTGGACCTCCGGGAGATCACCGGCGAGCCGGGCAACTACGAATGGCACGTGCGCGCGCCGAAGCGCGTCGAGCCCGTGCCCGTCGCCGGGAAGGCGGCGATCTACCACGTCGAGGATGCGGTCATCCGGTACGTGCGCCGCCGCCCCCGCCCCGCCTAGTCGCCCCGTTGCCGAGGCCCTTCAGCCACCGGTAGCGCCCCTCGGGCAGGGCGTGCTCGAACGCGCGCTCGCGAAAGCCTGCCGCGCGCACGGGAGCGACACAAACCCCCTGTCTTCCAGGAAGACACGCCACTTTTGTCGCTCTCGAGCGCCCGATGCCGCCACAAACCCCCTGTCTTGCCGGAAGACGAGGCACTTTTGTCGCTCTCCACGCCCTTCGAGGCCCTCGGGAGCGACACAAACCCCCTGTCTTCCTGGAAGACGAGGCACTTTTGTCGCTCTCGAGCGCCGGATGCCGCCACAAACCCCCTGTCTTGCCGGAAGACGAGGCACTTTTGTCGCTCTCCACGCCCTTCGACGCCCTCGGGAGCGACACAAACCCCCTGTCTTCCAGGAAGACACGCCACTTTTGTCGCTCTCCACACCCTTCGAGGCCCTTCGGGTGAGGCACGCCGCGTGACCGAGCCGCGACGGCTACGGCGCCGAGCCCGCAAGCTCGGTTCCCGCGTTCGACAGAGCGCCGACGTGCTCTCCGTTGCCGCGCGCGAGGTCCGCGCTGCCCACTTCGCGCGCGTTCTTTGCGTCTGGTGTCCGCCACGGCGGTGGCTATAAAGTCCCCGAACGGAGAGAGACCAGTCGTGAAGAAGGCGCCTCGCAAAAAGGCCGTCGCGGCGACGAAGCCTGCGAGCGCGAGCCACGAAGACGCGCTCTTCGCTCGCGTCGTCGACATCATCGAGGCGGCGCGCGGTCACGTCGCGCGCTCGGTCAACACGGCGACGGTGCAGGCGTACTGGCTCATCGGGCGCGAGATCGTGGAGGTCGAGCAGCGCGGCGAGAAGCGCGCTGGCTATGGCGCGCGCGTGGTCGAGGGGCTCGCCAAGCGCCTGGCGGGGCGAATCGGCAAGGGCTTCAGCGTCCCGAACCTCCGCAACATGCGGCAGTTCTACCTCACGTACCCCGAGGGTTCGGCGCTGCCCATGGCGCTCGGTGGCGCCGCGAGTCGCCCCGAGAAGCGCTCGGCGCTGCCTAGCGCTTCGGCGTCGTCGAAGATTCGCTCGGCAGTGCCTAGCGAATCACGCAGAGGTATTCGGACAGCGGCGCTGACCGAAACTGCCGGCGTGCCCGCGCCCTTCGCGCCGTACCTCGGGTGGACGCACTACCTGATCCTCATGCGCGTCGCGAACCCGACGGCGCGCGGGTTCTACGAGATCGAGGCCGCGCGCGAGAGCTGGTCGAGCCGCGAGCTGGAGCGGCAGATCGGGTCGCTCCTCTTCGAGCGCCTGGCCAAGAGCCGCGACAAGGACAAGGTCCTCGCGCTCGCACGGCGCGGACACGAAGTCGAGGTTCCGGCCGACGTGCTGAAGGACCCGTTCGTGCTCGAGTTCCTCGGCCTGGACGAGCGGTCTCACTGGCGCGAGCGCGATCTCGAGCAGGCGATCATCGATCGCATCGAGGGCTTCCTCCTCGAGCTGGGCAAGGGCTTCTGCTTCGTCGCGCGGCAGAAGCGCGTGACGCTCGAGGGCGATCACTTCTACGTCGACCTCGTCTTCTACAACCGCCTGCTCCGCTGCTTCGTGCTCGTCGATCTCAAGCTCGGCAAGCTCACGCACCAGGACCTCGGGCAGATGCAGATGTACGTGAACTTCTTCGACCGCTTCCAGCGCGCGGAGCACGAGGCGAAGACCATCGGCATCGTCCTCTGCTCCGAGAAGAACGACGCGATGGCGAAGATCACCCTGCCCGAGAACAACGAGCAGATCCTCGCCGCGCGCTACCAGATGTACCTGCCCACGGAGGAGGAGCTGCGCGCCGAGCTGGCCCGCGAGCGCGAGGCTGCGGAGCGCGCGCTGCGGCTCGCGGCGAGTGTGAACGGCGACGACAAGGGCTCGGAGTCGTCGCGATGAGACGACGACCCGCGACTCCGGAGCCCGCGCGCCACGATGTCGACGCGGCGCTCCGGAAGCGGGCGCAGGGCGGGGTCTGCCGTGCGTGGCTCGAGGCGGCCGCGGCTGCGCACTACTGGTAGCAGCCGCTCATCCATCTTGCGTCGATGTGGATGAACGCATCGACGGTGCAGCCGAGCTGATAGCCGTAGCCCGCTGAAACGGCGAAGACCTTCTTGCCGTGCTTCTTCACGGCGGTGACGGCGTGCGTGTAGTCCCCGTCCGCTGACAAGACGTACGCGGTATCGAACTCGTTGCTCCGCCATGACGACGAGGTCGACGGCGAGCATCACGTCGACGGCCTTCTGGGACACGAACCCCCCGCCCCGCCTACTGTAGCTAGTCGCCCCAGTCACCCCGAAACACCTCGTAGTGACTCTCGCGCCGCGCGACCTCGACGGCCTTCGCCAGAGCCTCGATCTCGTCGCCCTCCTCGATGGGACCGACGAACGGCGTGACGAACCACTTCCCCGCACTGTACTGGGCCGGCCCGAGCGAGGCCGTGGCGCGGCGGACGCCATCGGTGAGCTGCACGTAGCTGCCCCAGGCCAGGGCGGCGAACGTTCCGAGCGCGAGGTCCTCGGCGATGGGGATGCGCGGGGCGCCGCCGAAGATCTTCGAGAGGGCGCAGCGGGCGCGGCGGGCGCCGGGCGGGTCAGGCGCCGGGCGCGCCAGCCGACCCCTGTAGCCCCGCCGCCGATCTGGTAGGAACGCGGGGGAACGCGGGGCGGGTCCACGACCCCGTCGGGGACTGCGGTGACGCCGATGGCTGAAAAGAGAAAGCGGACCGGGGTCGAATGGCTCGGCGGATTCACGGCGATGCCGGCGTACGTCACGGGCGAAGGCGAGCCGTACCGGCCGGAGCTGTTGCTCTGGTTGAGCGCCGAAGCCGCCGTGCTCGGCTCCGTCGTGGCCAGGCCCGGCGAGCTCCTCGGCCAGGCGTGCGAGAGCCTGCAGGCCGCCATCGACCGCCCGCTGGTCGGCCGTGCTCATGCACCCGCGCGCGTTCGTGTGGCGTCGCCCGAGCTCGCGGAGGCGCTTCGGGCCGGCCATCCCGGGATCGAGATCGTGTGCGCGCCGACCCCGGAGGTCGACGAGCTGTTCCGCGCGATGCTCGAGACGATCCACGCGGCCGACGAAACCGAGCCGTCGTACCTCTCGCCCCCTATCGGCCCCGAGACGGTCGCCGGGTTCTTTCGCGCCGCGGCGGAGCTCTTTCGCAGCAAGCCGTGGGAGACCGTGCCGGACGACCAGAGCCTGTTCTCGCTCACCATCGAGAAGCTGGGCGTGAAGGACGCGGCGCTGTCCGTCATCGGGCAGATGGGGAAGAGCCTGGGGCTCATCCTCTTCTCCGGCATCGATGACTTCGAGGCCTACCTCGATGCGGCCGACGCGATCGAGCGCGGCGAGGAGCCGGCGATGCCGCCGACCTTCGCGCTCAACTTCGAGCGAGGCGCCAACCTCAGCACGGCCCTGCAGAGGGAGATCGCCGAGCACGGTTGGGAGGTCGCGGGCGAGGAGGCGTATCCGTGGCTCGTGGTCGTGGACGAGGACTTCGTCGCGAGACCGCCCACGGCCGACGAGGTCGCGATCGCCGAGGCCCTCGCGCGCGCGCTGCCCAGGGTGCTCGAGGACAAGACGGCCTTGCTCGCCGCGTGGAGCGGCGGCGAGAGCGTCGCCCGCACGCTGTCCGTGCCGACGCACGTCGGCGAGGTCGAGGTGTCGCTCCGCGTTCCGTACGAGCAGGAGCCCACCGAGCACGAGGCCACCGCGCACGAGACCACCCGGCGCAGGCCGCTGCCGGCGTCGGTGAACCTGCCCGCGGTGAACCTCCCCTCGGTGAACCTGCCGTCGGTGAACCTGCCGTCGGTGAACCTGCCGTCACGGTGGTCGCGGAGCGCAGGTTCGCGGCCCGCCGACGAGGCCGTTGCGCGCACGAAGAGCAAGAACCAGCGCAAGGCCGCCCGCAGGGCGCGCAGGAAGAAGGGATGACACCGACTCGCCCGGCTCGCCAACACGCCAGGAGCGCCGGCGCGCCATCCAGAACCTGGGCCGGCTCGTCCGCTGCGTCGCTCACTCCGCGAGCTTCCGGTAGGTCTCGTCGTGCGCGTCCATCAGCTCGTCGGCAGCGGCGAGCGCGCGGTCCATCTTGGTGACCGCCTTCACGGGCCGGATGATGAGCGCCTCTCCATCGGTCTTGATCTCGAGCGGCGTATCCTTCGTGATGTCGAGCAGCTCCAGAATCGGGCGCTCGATGATGAGGCCAAGACTGTTGCCGACGGCGGAGAGCTTCTTGACCATCATGGGGGGCGCTTCGTTCGTACCCACGTACGAACTGGAGTGTAACTCCCCCGCCCCAGCTGCGCCAGCGGAGACCTCGCGGACTCTCCCCCGGACCGGCTGGTGGGCGGCGGGCGTTGCCCCGGTTGCCGCCCGACGGATTCGGGGTCGTGCTCGGCCGCGTTGGCCGAGCCGAAATATGCGCCGCCGACGGCCGCGTCGCACGAGCCCCCTCGGTGCTACGCTGCGCGCGGTGGACAACGGCGCCGGCGCGCCGAAGGCCCGAAACGCATGAGCGCCCGGCGCCGAGGTTCCCGGAGGGACGGACATGGCCGCTGATCTGCTCGAGAAGCTCCTGGACGCCGCCGAAGCCCATGGCGCGGACTCGGAACCCGATCACGAGGTCGGTGACCTCCAGGGCATCCTGCGGTCGTGCTGGAAGCTGATGACGGCCGCGCAGAGGCGGGAGGTGTACCGGGGGGAGCACGCGGAGCTGCTCGGGGAGTGGATCGCGGAGTAGCGGCGTGGGCGGGCGCGGACGCTCACTCCGTCCACGCCCGGTACAAGTCCCTCGGCAGCGGGTGCTCGAGCTGGAACCACACGCGCATCGGCTTTTCGCCTTGATGCCGCAGGTAGTGGACGGGGCCGCAGTAGACGAAAGGCTCGCCGTGCTGGTCCTTGGTTTTACCGTGGAAGCGGGCGAAGAGGTGGAGGGTGCGGCCTTGGTGCGCGTGGTCGAGGATGGCGCGGCCGCGCTTGTCGGTGGGGACGGTCTGGTTCTGGGACTCCCACTGGAGCTCGGCCGTGGAGAGGAAGCGGTCGGCGTAATGGTAGGTGTCGGCCATCTGGTTCGACTTGTGGAGGGTGACGAGGAGCACGGAATGCGGCTTGCCGTGGAGCTCGAGGTCGAGGTGGCCCTGCTGCCATAGCCGGCCGTACTTGCTGCCGAACTGCGCGGCGATGGCCTCGCGGTCGTAGGTGCCCCAGAGCGCGAGGCCGAGGGCCGGCTCGACCGGCTCGAGAACCCGGGCGACTGGGCGGAGCGTCGTGCCCTCGTCGACGGGCTGGTCGGCGTAGCGGGGGTTGGCGCTCCGCAGGAGCCAGCGCCCGTCCTTGCGGATCGGCACCTTGATCTGGGCAAACGCGAGGTCGGAGCCGACGACGCCGGAGAGGAGGCACGGCTTGCCTTCGACGTCCTCGGGTCGGGTCGCGTCCAGCCACTCGCAGAGCACGAGCGCGCCCTCCCGGATCGGCCGCTCGCCACCGTCCATGCTGTCGCCCTCGGTGGGTACGACGAAGTGACGACGGGGGTCGAAGGTCGCCGACGCCGTGACGGCGATCGCGGAGCGCTTGTCGGCATCCGCGCCGAAGGCCACCCCCGGGCCGCAGGCCACGCGGAGGCTCTCGTAGAACGGCACCCGGGGAAACGGGATGACCTCGTTGCCCTCCGTCTCGACCTCGCTCGCGCCCGGGCGAAGCGGGCGCAGGCGCCAGACCTCCCCCAGCCTTTCGAGCAGGACCTCGTGGCGCGTGCCGGGCAACCCGGCGTTGACGCCGAACCAGTTGCGCATGCGCGAGGGCAGCACATTGGGCCCACCCGGCCGCTCGGTGACGACGTTGACGGCGATCTTCCGGAAGGAGAAGCGCAGCGCCTCGCCGTCCACCATGACCGGGACCTCGCCCTCCGGGATGTCACTCCGCCGCGAGCGGTCGAAGCGCAGGATGGGATTGCCCGCGGTGTGCGAGACCTTGAGCGCAATCGGTGCTGCGAAGGGCACGACCTCCTGGGCATAGCGATGCCGCGCCTTGTATTCGCGGAGGCGGAACTCGACGAGCTCGGCGGTCATCGCTGCGAACGTCGCCTGAATCTCGGGAGCGACGCTGAGCTCGCTCTCGAAGCGGTCACCGGCGAGGCGGAACCAGCGGGTGGAGAAGCCCTTCGCGTCGTGGAAGATCTGGAGGGGAAACTCGCGCCAGCGCGTGGCGAAGTCCGCGACCGATGCGGCCCCGCCCGCGCGGTCCCGGAGATCAGCGCGCAGCACCGGATCGCGGCAGAGGCGTGCGTGGGCCCGGGCGGCCATCGCGCGCACGTCGAGGCCCGTGGTGAGCGCCTCCTCCGCGAGCAGCACCTCGAGCGCCACCATCTTGTAGGACTTCTGCATCTGCGTCATGAGCAGATCCCGGAACCAGGCGCGGTGGGCATCGAGCACGGCCTGCTCCTCGTCGGTGAGATCGCCCTGAGCGGCGACGAATTCGTGCCAGGTCCCGTAGCGGTCCTTGACCGGCTCGAAGTGAACGCCGCTCGCGAAGACCTCGGCCGCGCTCGGGCGATGCCCGTAGGCGTCGCGGAGCATCGTGTATTCGTAGACGAGCCGATCCTCCCGGCTGAGCTTGCTGACCTGCTCGAGCATGTCGAGCGCCTCGGTCTCGAAGTCGACCGAGCAGCCGGGAGGCAGATCGAGCAGCCCGTCGCGGATGAGGCGGAGCGCGGCCCCGGGGGGCACGTCCTGACCCGTCAAGGCCAGCAGGGCCTGGGGCTTGCGCAGGAAGCTCCGGTGATTGCCGATGAGATCGACGACCGTCAGGGCGTCCTTCGCGATGCGCTCGCCGAGTCGGAGCCCGCGGCCGAGCTGCTGCAGGAAGATGACGGGCGACTCGGTGGGCCGGAGCATGAGGACGGTGTTCACGTCGGGGACGTCGAGCCCTTCATTGAAGATATCGACGGCGCACAGCACCTCGAGCTTGCCCGCGCGGAAGTCCACGAGCGTCTGCGCACGCGCGCGGAAGAGGCGCCGCTGTGAACGGCCGCGGCCGTCAGGCCCTCGGCCCGCAGGTACGCCGCCGTGAAGTCGGCGTGCCGGCGCGATACGCAGAAGGCGAGCGTGCGGCGACCGCGGGGCGCGGCGTGCTTCTGGTACTCGCGCAGCGCCTGTGCGGCGCGCGCCTCGGTCGCGACGGCATGCGTGAGCGCCTCTTCGTCGAATCGACCGGAGCGCCAGGGAATGGGCTGGTAGTCGACCGTGTCCTTCACCCCGAAGTAGCGGAACGGCACGAGGAGCTTCCGCGTGATGCCCTCGACGAGGCCGACGCGGGCGACGAGGTTGCCATCACAGGCGTCGAGCAGCGAGGTCCCGTCCATGCGGTCGGGCGTGGCCGTCAGCCCGAGCAGGAACGCGGGCTCGAAGTGCGCCAGGATGGCCTGATAGGTCGGCGCGGCCGCGTGATGGAACTCGTCGACGACGATGTAGTCGAAGTGGTCCCGGTCGAAGGCGCGGAGGTGCTCGGCGTGCCTCACGGTCTGGACGGAGGCGAAGAGCAGATCCGCCTCGACGTCGCGGCGCTCACCGACGAGGAGGCCGCGAGATCGGTCGGGAAAGACGCGCGCGTAGGATTGCTCCGCCTGCTCGAGGATCTCCTCGCGATGCGCGAGGAAGAGCAGGCGCTTGCCGCGCTCGCCGCGCTCGCCGCCGACGCGCGCGAAGTCGAAGGCGGACAGGTAGGTCTTGCCGAGCCCGGTCGCCATGACGACGAGGCCGCGCCGGGCCCCCTCGGCGCGACTCTCGGCGAGGAGCTTCAGCACGTCGATCTGAACCGGGTTCGGGACGGGCGCCTTCTGAGCTGGCTCCGGCGCGGGCGGCACGCGCACCCGGCCCTGGTACGCGGCGACGAGTTCGGCCGTGAGCGGCCGGCTTGCGTGGGCGTCCCAGAGCGCGTCGAAGCGCGCGACGATGCGCGCGAAGGTGGCGGGGTCGGCCGTCGAG
>JACRDA010000054.1 GCA_016212965.1 Myxococcales bacterium | reverse complement strand
CGCGAGGGCGGCGACGGACGGAACGGTCACGCGCATGGGCATCCACTCTAGCTCGACCTGGCGCGCCGACCGCTGCCATGACCGTGCTCGTCGCGCGGGTGCCCAGGTCGAAAGCGCCGCCGTCCCGCGTCCGCGCCGCACCGTTGGCACAGTTGGCACACGCAGCCGATCTCGACCCCGAGAACGCTCGGCATCGAGCCCCGAGCCGCCGGGCATGGGGCTTGCTCAGGAGATCGGCATGAGACAGTGGAGCGTGCTCGTGCTGGCGGTGACGGCGTTCGCGCCGCTCGTGCTCTCGGCCTGCGGCGAGCTCTCCCCGGTGGGGACCTGCACGGCCTCGCAGCTCGCGCCCGCCCACGTCGAGGTCGTCGTGTGCGCCGACCTCGACCCAGCGTGGGCTGCCACAGCCGGCTTCCCGGACGACGGCGACGTGGGGCCGTACACTTGGGCGTTCGACGCCGAGGTCGTGGAGCTCCTGCCGAGCGCGCCGGCCTCGAGCTGTGGCGACGCGTTCACCCACCGCGCCGTCGACCGCGTCGTGTGGCTCGCGGTGCAAGACGACGCCGGGCGCACCGGCCACCTCGCGCTCGGCCTCCCCAGCGACGCGGCCGTGCCCGCGGTTGGCGACGTGCTGCACGTCGCGGGCTCGGGCAGCGGGCTCACCTGGGGTCCGGGCTTCGACGAGCAGCTCGTCACGCGCGCGGGCGACCTGCTCGCGTACGACGCCGGCACCTGGGTCGGTGAGCCGCGCACCGGAGCGGCAGGCCTCCACGTGCGCGAGGGCGAGCGCGTGTGCCGCGCGAGCGACGAGTGCGGCAGCTGGGAGGTCCTGTCGGCGTGGGTGGGCTACGATGGCAGCGCGGAGGTCGAGATCGTGCCGGGGACGAAGACCGAGCTCGGCCCGCTCGGCGTCGCGCTCACGCGCTACGCGCGCATGACCTCGGGCGCTACGCACTGCAACGACTGGAACCCGACGACGTGGGGCCTGGTGGCCTACCGCCGTGCCCCGGGCTGAGGCGCGCGCTTCAGCCGAGGATGCGCGCGCTCTCTTCGGCGACACGACGGCTGCTCACCGAGGCTGGCGAGGTGCGCGACGCGCGCGACGACGGCGTCGGCGAGCTCGCGCATGGCGCTCGGAGAGAGCTCGAGATCGGCGGGAACCGCTCCCACGAAAGGTCGTTCGACGGCGCTCGAGGCGCCACGAGCCTACACCGGACGCCGCGCACCGGCATGCTCCCACCGGCCCGCGCCGAGCTCGGCCGCGACCCGGCGGCCCATTCCTGCTCAGGCTCACTCCGGGAAGAGCCAGTCGAAGAGGTCCCCGACCGAAAGCCCTCGGCGCAACCCGAGGCGGCGCCTGACGGCGTCGACCGAGCCCCAGGCCGCCTGCTCACGGGCGTCCTCGGCGAGCAGCGAGGCCGTGAGGCGCGCCGTCAGCGCCTCGGGCGTCGTGGTCTCGAAGCTCGGCTCCGATGCGACCCGCGGACTGCTCCGCGGCGCCGGGCTCGTCGCTCGCTCCCGCGCCGCTGCGAGCCCGACCGAGCGCACGTACGCGACGGCGTCGTCGAGCTCGCCGGCGTCGAGCCAGCTGCCGTGCGCGGCGCACGCGTCGACGAAGATCCCCGAGCGGGTGCCGAGGGCCTCGCGCTCCATCTCCTGCCGGCACGCGGGGCAAGGGAAGCTGCGCACGTCGGGGTCGCACCGCTTGCGCAGCTCGAACGGTGCCGAGGACCGATCGGCGTCGGCCGCGACGAGCGCGGCTCTCAGCTCGGCGTGGTCGACGAACGTCCCGCGGCAGCGGCCGCACGTCGCGCCGCGGGCTCCGCGGGCGAGCTCGAGCCGGCAGCGCGGGCAGAAGAGCGGCGTCGAGGGAGCGGGGGCCGGCGCCGCCGCGCGGTACGGCGACGCGGCCGGCGCGGCGGTGGCCCTCTCGCCCTCGTAAGCGTTCATGGCGCCGCACGCGGGGCACCGGATCTGCGGCGCGGGGAACGCCGTGATGGTCTTGCCGCAGGCGCTGCACAGCATGCGCGCACCGTCTCACGAACCGCCGTTGGGCGCACGCCGAGCCAGCGCGGCCGGCCGCCCGCCTTGGCATCCCCGCACCCCGGGGGATATCGTCGGCGGATGCACACGAGAACGACGTGGGCGGTGGGTGCGGCGGCCGCGCTCGTCGCGATCGCGGCCGGCGCAGCGAGCTGCGCCAAGGACGCGAGCGAGGGCGACGGCGGCTCCGCGGGAGCGGGCGCCAGCACGACGAGCACCACGACCACGGCGGGAGGAGGCGGCGCGGGCGCGGGCGCGAGCGGCGGCGGAGGCAGCGCGAGCGGTGGCGGGGGACAGGGCGCCGGCGCGGGCGGCACCGCGCCTGCCGACCCGTGCGCCGTGGCCGCCGACGGCCCGCACTGCGGCAGCGCGCTCGGAGGCAACGCCGACCACGGGAGCCTCTACACCTGCGGCGGTGGGGTCACGCTCACGGTGACGCCGTGCCAGAGCGGCTGCCAGAACGACGCCTGCAACGCCGTGCAAGCCGATCCGTGCGCCTCGGCGCAGAGCGGCAACGGCGCGTACTGCGGCGGCTCGCTGTCGGGCGGCGACCCGGCGTACCTCTACGACTGCCAGAACGGCTCGACCGCGGGCACGACGTTCTGCGCGAGCGGCTGCCAGGTGAACCCACCCGGCGTGGCCGACAACTGCAGCGCGGGCGGCGACCCCTGCCAGAACGCCCAGAGCGGCAACGGGCTCTACTGCGGCGGCTCGCTCGGGGCCGGGGACGCGAACACGCTCTACGACTGCCAGGGGCAGAGCACCGCGTCGTCGACCGTGTGCCCGAACGGCTGCCAGATGATGCCGCCCGGCCAGGCCGACCAGTGCCAGCCGAGCGCCGGTGGTAGCTGCTGCGTCACCGAGCCGCCCGGCTGGCTCACGCAGGCGTACTCGGCCTGCGGGGGCGGGGGCAGCCACTACGGCGTGGACTACGGGACCGCCGTCGGGACGCCGATCTACGCGGGCATCAGCGGCACGGTCGTCGGCTCCGCGCTCGGCTACCCCAACTGCTACGACAACGGCTGCACCCCGAGCTGCTGGAACTCCTTCAACTACGTCAAGCTGAAGAGCGACTGCGGCGACCCCGCCGACCCGTCGCGCGATTTCTTCGTCTACTACCTCCACATCGACGCGCTCGCGCCGGGCGTCGGCAACGGCGACCACGTCGCCCAGGGGACGCTCGTCGCCTACGCCGGCAACAGCGGCTGCTCGTCGGGCCCGCACATCCACCTCGAGACGGTGAGCGTGCCCTCCGGGGGCTCCGCGAGCCTGTCCACCTGCAGCTCGGTCAACCCGGCCACGCGCTACTGCCCGTAGGACCCACCCCGACGCGCCGGCCGCCACCGTGCCTGGCGACCCGCGGCGGCCGCGCAGTGGTATGGAGCGGATACCGACGCGCGTGGCCTGCTACCCACCTCGGACCGGGGGATTCGACCGATGCAGAGCGTCCTCGTCATCGACAGCGACAAGGCGTTCGCGCAGGAGCTCTGCGCGGCGCTCGGCGCCCGGGGCCTTGCGCCCGAGCATTCCGAGGACGCGAGCGGCGCCGTCGCGCTCGCCGAGAAGCTGCGGCCGCACCTCATCGTGCTCTCGGTCGAGCTGCCGCGGGCCAACGGCTTCACCGTCTGCAACAAGCTGAAGAAGGTCGCGGCGCTGCGCGAGATCCCGGTCGTGCTCGTCTCGAGCGAGTCGAGCGAGGAGGCCTTCGCGCGCCACCGCGGGCTCGCGACCCCCGCGCAGGCCTACGTGCGCGAGCCGGTCGCCGTGGCCGAGCTCGTCGCGCGCATCGAGGGCCTCATGGGAGCGCCCGGCGCCGCGGTCGCCGACCCGGCCCCCGCCCCCGCCCGAGCGACGCCCCCCGCGGCGCCCAGCCGACCCGCGGCGACCCCTCCGCCGGCGCCGAGCCGACCCGCAGCGGAGCGCGCGGACGCCCCGGCCGCCCTGGCCGTGCCGCCGCCGCGCGAGCGGGAGCGCTCGGAGACGTCGTTCTCGCCGAACTTCGCCGCGGCCGTGGCGCCGACCGGTGGGGATGCCGCGGCGGACGACTGGAGCCTCGACGACGACGACTCGAAGGCGACCGCGCCGCCGACGGCCGCCGCGCTCGCCGCGACGCCGCAGTCCGGCACCGCAGCCGGCTCGACGGTGCCGCGCTCCGTGGTGCCGCCAGCGCCGCGGGCCGCGGACCCATCCGGGGCAGCGGCCGCGCGGACGACCACCGGGCCGGCCCACACCGAGTCGCCGGCCTCCCTGCGACCCGCGGCCCTGCCCGTCGGCGACGCGAAGAGCGCCAAGGAGCTCGTGGCGACGCGCGAGCGGCTCGCGCGCCGCGACAAGGAGCTCGCGGACGCACGCGCGGAAGCGCAGAACCTCAAGCGCCGCGGCGTCGAGCTGTTCGAGAAGATCCAGGAGGCGGGGCGGACCCGGGCCGAGCTGTCGGGACAGCTCGCCGAGCTGCGCGTCGAGAAGGACGGCGCCGCGCGACGCGCCGAGGAGCTGCGCGCCCGGCTGGCGCGCACCGAGCAGCAGCTGGAGCGCGCGCTCACCCAGGTCGTGGCGGGACGCGAGGCGCTCGCCAAGGCGGAGGGCGGGCAGCGCGAGGCGCAGCGCGCCCACGACGAGGAGCAGCGCCGCGAGGTCGCCGCGGTCCGCGCGGCGCAGGCCGAGGCGCT
>JACRDA010000052.1 GCA_016212965.1 Myxococcales bacterium | reverse complement strand
GCCCTGCCTGGAGCCGCTCGCGCAACGGCCCGGCAGGGCCGGCCGTGCGAGCGGCGTGACCGACCCGGACGACGGATGACGAGGCGGCGCGGTCCCCGCAGGCCCGCCCCCACCAAACCGCGGTTTCGAGCGCTTCGGCTTTCCGGGCTTCCGGCCGTTCCAGGAGGCCGCGTGCCGCGCCGTGCTGGCGGGCCAGGACGTCCTGCTCGTCATGCCGACGGGCGCCGGCAAATCGCTGTGCTTCCAGCTCCCCGGCGTCGCGCGGGGCGGCACGACGCTCGTCGTGAGCCCGCTCGTGGCCCTCATGGACGATCAGGTTCGCAAGCTCTCGGCGCAGGGCTTCCGCGCCGAGCGCATTCACCGCGGGCGCAGTCGGCAGGAATCGCGGCGCGCGTGCGCGGACTACCTCGCCGGCGCGCTCGACTTCCTCTACGTCGCGCCCGAGCGGCTCGCCGTCCCGGGCTTCCCCGAGATGCTCGCCCGCCGGCCGCCGACGCTCGTCGCCGTCGACGAGGCCCACTGCATCTCGCACTGGGGCCACGACTTCCGCCCCGAGTACCGCATGCTCGGCGCCCGCCTGCCCATGCTACGCCCGGTGCCCGTCGTCGCGCTCACGGCCACGGCCACCCCGGAGGTGCAGGACGACATCGTGGCCCAGCTCGGGCTCGCCGACGCGGCGCGCCAGGTCCACGGCTTCCGCCGCTCGAACATCGGCATCGAGGCGCTCGAGCTCGCGCCGGGGGCCCGGGCGGCCGCGTGCGCGGAGCTGCTCGGCCCGCCCGCGCGGCGGCCGGCCATCATCTACACGGCCACGCGGCGCGAGGCCGAGAGCGTCGCCCAGAAGCTCGGCAAGCGGCGCGCCCTTGCGTACCACGCGGGCCTGCCGGCCGACGAGCGCGAGCGCGTGCAGTCGGCTTTCGTGGGCGGGGAGATCGACGTCGTCGTCGCGACCATCGCCTTCGGCATGGGCGTCGACAAGGCCGACGTCCGCACCGTGATCCACACGGCCCTGCCGGGCAGCATCGCGGCCTACTACCAGGAGATCGGCCGCGCCGGGCGCGACGGAGCGCCGGCGCGCGCTGTCCTCATGCACGCCTTCGTGGATCAGAAGACCCACGCCTTCTTCCTCGAGCGCGACTACCCCGCGCTCCCGCTCGTGCAGGAGCTCTTCGACGCGCTCGGCTCGACGCCGCGCCCCAAGGACGAGCTCCGCACCGACGTCCGCGGCTTCGCGGACGACGAGGCTCTCGAGCGCGCGCTGACCAAGCTCTGGATCCACGGCGGGGCCGTCGTCGACGCGGACGAGCTCGTGACGCGCGGCGCGGACGGCTGGCAGGCGCCGTACACCGCGATGCGCCAGCACCGCGCGGCCGAGCTCGCCGACATGGCCCGCTTCGCCGCGGGGCAAGGCTGCCGGATGGTGCGCCTCGTCGAGCACTTCGGCGACCGCGAGGACGACCGGGCACCGTGCGGCCTGTGCGACGCGTGCCACCCCGAGGCCCGCATCGCTTCCGAGCTCGGTCGCCCCTCGGCGCTCGAGGCCGCCGAGCTCGCGACCATCCTGCGCACCGTCGGCGCCCACGAGGGCTGGAGCAAGGGCAACCTCCACAAAGAGGCCTTCCCGCGCGAGGAGGTGAACCGCAACGGCTTCGAGCACCTGCTCGACGGGCTCGTGCGCGAGGGCCTCGTGCGGCTCGTCGCCGACGAGTTCGCCAAGGACGGCGAGACGGTGCGCTTCGAGCGCGTCTACCTCACGGACGAGGGCCGCGCCGCCCCCGCGCTCACCCTGGTGCCCCTCGTGCGCGCGCGCCCGAAGGCCCCGCGCCGCAAGGCGCAGAAGCGCCCGCGCGGTGCTCCGACCTACACGAAGCACGTGGTGCGCAAGAAGACCGAGCGCCCGCGCGCCGCAGCGCGCGAGGGCGGCCCGCTCCAGAAGAAGCTGCGCGCCTGGCGCAAGACCGAGGCTCAGAAGCTGCGCGTGCCCCCGTTTCGCGTGCTCACCGACCGCGCGCTCGCCGGCATCGCCGCGACGCGGCCCACGTCGGAGGGCGAGCTGCTGCGCCTGCCGGGCCTCGGCCCGAGCCTCGTCGCGCGCTACGGCGCGCGGATCCTCGCCATCGTGCGCGAGGCGTGAGGCTCTTCACGCGGCTCGCGGGCGCGCTCCGCGTCCGAACGGCATTGTCGCGTGCGCGCCGGCCGTGAGTGTGAAGGGCCGTGCGGTCGCGACCCAGCTCGGGTCGCAGTGCACGGGGTTGTAGTCGAAGGACGCCACCGCGAACTTCCAGAACGTCTCCTGGTCGACCGTCCGGACGATCTCGGGCAGCTCGTCCCCGGCGGACACCTCGTCGAACGCGAGCCCGGCCATGTCTCCTTCTCGTCTGGGTGGGTAGGCTACCAGAAGTAGCCTACTCACAGTAGGTCAGCATGCTGGTAGCGTGGCGGCGCCATGCAGAAAAAGGAGCTGGCCGCCGAGGTGGCCGGGCACGTCCACGGGCGTGTTCCCCGGGAGCTGCGCCGCAGGCAGCTGCTCGCCGAGGCCGACGAGCTGTTCACCGAGCACGGCTACCGAGCCGCCTCGATGGATGAGCTCGCGCGCCGCATGGGCGTGTCGAAGCCCGTCGTGTACGACCTTGCGGGCTCCAAGGAGCGCCTGTTCCGGGACGTGATGGCAGAGGTGCACGACGAGCTCGCCGCGTGTCTCGTGGCGGCCGCCGCCGCCGAGCCCGACCTCGCGCGCAAGGTCCGGGCCGGCATCCTCGCGTTCCTGCGCTTCGTGGAGCGGCGCCGGAAGGGCTGGGCGGCGCTCGCGGCGCTCGAGACGGGACCCGCGGGCGCCGACCTCGCGGCGCTCCGGCGCGGACAGGCGCACGTGGTCGCCCGGCTCCTCGGCGCGGTCGCCGGCCGCGGCGGCACCTCCGAGCCGCGCGCGCTCGAGCTCTGCGCGGTCGCCATCATCGGGGCCGTCGAGGCGGCCGCGCTCTCTTGGCAGGCCCACCCGGAGCTCTCGGCCGAGGACGTGGCGACGCAGCTCGCCGACTTCCTGGCACCCGGCATCCTCTCGCTCTCGCGGGACCCGGGGCGCCGACTCGCCAGCGACTCGCCGGCGGTCGGAGCCCGGCGCACGGTGGGCAAGCCACGGCGCAGCACCGCCGGCGCGCGCGCGGCCGCCGGTCGAAGGTCGACTCGGTCCTCGCGCTGAGGTTGCGCCCGGCCGCAGCCGCGCGGATCAGAAGACGAGCAGGCCGCGCAGGAGCTGGACCACGCCGAGGGCCACCGCGGCCGCGGCGATGCCCACCGTCGGCATGTTCTTGGCGCGCAGGCCGGCGACGACCCCGACCAGGCCGAGGAGCAGCGCGCCGCCGCCGCCGCCGAGCGCCACGAAGTCCTGACCGCTCACCGTGGTGACGCCGTTCACCGTCGTCGTATGAACCGAGCCGTAGCGCAGGAAAAACGGCACGACGCCGAGCGCCACACCGAGGCCGCCAGCGCCTTTGCCGTAGCTGCCGCCCCCGGGGCTCGCCTGCTCGGCGTAGTGACACTGCTCGCACACCATCCCCTGCGGCGACAGGAGCGCACGTGCCGCGTCGACCTCGGTCCCACACTTCGCACAAGTAGCCATGTGCGCACTCTCGGAGCGCTGCGCGCGCGCGTCAAGCCACGCACGGATGTCGCATGGAATGGATGATGGGTTGCATATGTGACGCTGGGTCATGTCGCACCGCGACAGTCCCCGCCTCGGCGGACCGGGCCGTGAACCCTCTGCGCGCGGCCCACAGCAGGTCCCGCAAGCGCGTTCGCCGCAGCGCCGCTCACAGGTTGGCGCAGGCGACGCACAGCGGGTCGCCGGTGCACTTCTCGTCGCAGAACCCGAAGCGGACGCGATGCTCCTCGACGCGCGCGGCACCCGCGGGCCGCGTGCGACCGAGGGCGCGCTGCAGGCACCGCAGCGCCCTCGGCTCGTGCACCGGCGGCGCCAGCACGAGGTCCGTGACGGCATCTACCGCATCGAACGTGAGCGTGATGGTGAAGACCTGGTGAGGGAGCCTGCTGCCAGCGTCCTCGCCGCAGCGGCGCGCGCGCGCCATCGCTGCATCGAAGTCGAGCGTCGGCTCGCCGCTACTCACTGCGGCGCTCGTGACGGTGACCTGCCCTGGCGCGTGCACCGAAGCGGTCGGCGCCGGGGCGTGGTCGGTGGATCCGCAGCCCAGGGTGGCGGCGAGCGCCGCCGTGCGCATCGTGAGCCGGCCCCTGGCGGGGGGCGCTGTCGCGGGGTCACGCATGATTCGGGGTCGTGGCCGAGGCAGTCCGGCGTCGCAGTCTACCTGCGCCAGTACGTGTCGAAGACGACTTCGCCGCGCGGATCGAGCACGCTGCCGCCCGCGCGCTCGTCGATCCAGGCGAAGGCGTAGCTCGGGCCGACGGGGGTCGGCGCGATCCACGATTCGAGGACGAGGCGCGAGCCGGGCAGGGCGAGGTAGGCGGCCTCGGGCGCGTCGTCCTTCACGAACGCGACGGCGAGCCGGTTCTGGCCGGTCAGCACGTCCACGCACTTCTCGCGCTCGTCCTCCCAGAGCACCGCGGCGCCGTCCGGGTGGGCGCCCGCGGTCGCCTGGTAGCGCTGACCCGGGTCGTCGTTGACGACGTGCAGGGGCGGCTGGGCCACCGCGCCGGCAGCGTCGAGGCGCAGGTGGTAGATCTTCTGGCGCCCGGAGGCGTCGCAGGGGTCGGGCTCGTTCAGCACGGCCGCGGTGTCCGTGCCAGCGAGGGTCAGCACGAAGTCTCCGGCGACCCCGACCGAGAGGCTCGGATCCTCCTGGATGTCCCAGTCGTTCGTGAAGAGGCCGGCGTCGGAGCTCACGCTGCCGTCGGCCGTCGCCACGAGGGCGAGGAACACCTTCGGCGCGGAGAGCCCGACGACTGCGTGGTACACGTGGCGCCGGTAGCCGACGACGCAGAGCTCCGCGTTGCAGGCGAGCGCGAGCGCCTGCAGATCCTGGATCTTGTTCGCGTCGTCGTTCGTGCCGTCGTAGCTGCCGTCCGCGATCTCGACCGGGCCGGTGACCGCGCCGCTCCCGGGCTCGACCCTGGCCCAGTAGAGCTTCTTCACCATGCCGGGCCCCGCGAAGTCCGCCCACACGGCGTCGAACGCGGCTCCATCCCACGCGACCGCGGTCTGGGTCCCGAGGGTGCCCGGGCCGTTCGGGTTGAGCTCGATGGGGGCCACGACCTCGCTGCCGTCGAGATCGAGCACGCGGAGCTCGATCCTCGTGCCCGGGCTCCCGTTCCAGTCCTTGTTCGAGTGGTAGAGCGCGCCGACGAGGCCCGGCCCGAACGCAGTCGCGAGGCGCACGGTGTCGGTCGCGTTCGCGTCGAGCACGAGGTCGGCCGGCCCCGGGATGCGCCGGCCCGCGCCGTCGAGCTTCGCGAGGCGCGCGTGCTTCTCGCTGCGCGTGTCGATCCAGCTCAGGAGGAGCTGATCGTTCGCCTCGTCGTGGAAGAGGTCGGTGTAGCTCGCGGCGCCGACCTCGGCGTAGCTCGACAGGACGGCGCTCCCCGGCGCGACCACGAGCGTGCCGCTCGCCGTGCCGTCCGGACCGGACACCACGAGCGCGTGCTCGCCCGCGCCGAGCGCGGTCGCGTCGACCGCCGCGAGCCACTCGCTCGCGGACCCCGCGGCGAGAGCGAGGGCCGCGCCGTCGAGCGTCGCCTGCGTGGGCGCGTTCGCGCCGCGGATCACGATCGCGGGCGCCGGGAAGGCCTCGGGGTTCACGAGCGCCGCGCCCCGCACGAACTGCGGCAACGCGTAGCCCAGCCCGCCACCGTTCGCGCCCGCTCCGCCCGCTCCGCCCGCCCCGCCGAGGGGGGCGACCTCCTCCGACGTGCACGCCGCCGCCGCGAGCGCGAGCGCGCCCGCGAGCCCCGTGATCACCCATGCACCCAGACCCATGACGTCAGTATCTCACGGCCCGGGCCCGGCGCGCTGGGCCCCCGGGCGCGTGGGAGCCGGCCGGTCCGCCAGGCTCGCTCGCCACGACGCGGCTCGCGGCGGCGCGGGCCGCGCGTCCGCGCCGCACCTCCGGAGCCTCAGGGCGTGATGGTGATCTCCGGATCGACCATCGTGTAGGCGTTGCCGTCGGTGTAGAAGGCGATGAGGTACGGCTGGCCGGCCGTGAGGGTCGCCGATGTCGACACGCCCGTGCTGCTCGCCGTCGTGCAGGCGACCTCCGGGCCGTACGGCACGCAGCCGAGGCCGGTGAACACGGCGACGCGCGAGTACGCGAACGTCCCCGTGTTGTTGGCGAGGTCGATGGTGTAGCTCGCGGTCGCGCTCGGCGTGAAGCTGAACCAGACGACGTTGGTGGGCGTCGTGTCGCAGCTGCCGCCCACGGTCGGATCGTCGCCGAAGGTCCCGGTGAGCTGGAAGGGGAAGGTCTCCGCGCTCACGTCGTAGGCCACCTGGCAGAGGCCGCCGGGGCTCACCGGCACGCTGGTCACCGTCAGCGTGGGATCGACCATGGTGTAGCTGTCGCCGTCCGTGTGGAAGAGGATGCGGTAGCTCTTGCCCTGCTCCAGGTAGACGCTGGTCGACGCGGACTTCGACGAGGCCGTGACGCACGACAGCTGGGCACCGAGGGGGCTGCACGCCGAGCCGTCGAACACCGCCGCCACCGAGTAGGCAGAAGTGGCCGTCTGGTTCGTGAGGTCGATCTGGTAGAGCCCGCTCGTCGCCGGCGCGAAGGCGAACCAGACGGCGTTCGTGGGTGTCGTGTCGCAGCTCCCGCCCACGCCCGGATCGGCGCCGAACGTGCCCGCGAGCGTGAAGGGGAAGGTCTCCGCCGTCACGTCGCGCGCCTGGGCGCAGGTCTCGCCGGGCACGGCCGGCGGCAGCTGGGTCACGCTGATCTGCGGGTCGAGCATCGTGTAGGCGTCGCCGTCGGTGTGGAACAGGACGAGGTAGCTCTGGCCCTGCGCCAGGGTCACCGTGGCGGAGATGCTCGTGCCCGAGGCCGTCGTGCACGAGAGCTGCGTGCCGAGCGGGCTGCAGGCCGTGCCGTCGAAGAGCGCGAGCGCCGAGTACGCATTCGTCGCGGTCTGGTTGACGAGGTCGAAGCGGTAGTCGCCGTCGGCCGGCGCCGTGTAGCTGAACCAGACGGCGTTGGTCGGCGTCGTGTCGCAAGTCCCACCCACGGCCGGATCGAGGTCGAACTGCCCGGTCTGCTGGTAGGGGAAGGTCTCGCTCGTCACGTCGTGTGCGAGGGCGCAGGTGTCGCCCGGCCCCGCGACGATCTCGGTGACGCTGATGGCCGGGTCGACCATCGTGAAGGCGTCGCCGTCGGTATGGAACAGAATGAGGTAGCTCTGGCCCTGGACCAGATCGACGGTGGTGGAGATGGCCGTGGCGTCCGCCGTGGTGCAGGCAAGCTCGCTCGCGAGCGGGGCGCAGCCAGTGCCGGCGAAGACTGCGACTACCGAGTACGCCACGGTGCCCGTGTCGTTGGCGAGGTCGATGCGATAGCTGCCGGTCGTCGGCGCCGTGTAGCTGAACCAGACGGCGTTCGTCGGCGTCGAGTCGCAGCTCCCGCCCTCGGTCGGATCACCGTCGAACTGTCCGGCGAGCGTGTAGGGGAAGGTCTCGGCACTCACGTCGAGCGCCGTGCCGCAGCTGTCGCCGCCCACCGGTCCCGACCCGCCGGAGCCGCCCTGACCGCCGGTCGCACCCGACCCGCCGAGGCCACCCGTGGCACCCGAGCCACCCTGACCGCCCGTGGCACCCGTGGCACCCGAGCCACCCTGACCGCCCGTGGCACCCGAGCCGCCCCCACCGACACTGGTCGAGCTGGTGGTGGTCGAGCTGGTGGTGGTCGAGCTGGTGGTGGTCGAGCTCGTGGTGTCTTCGGAGCCGTCGTTGCCAGAAGCGCAACCGACGAGGCCCGCGACGGCGAGCCCAGCGACGGCGAAGGCGAAGCGTGTCGAGCGGAACGAGGCCATGAAGATCGTCTCCCGTGCTTGCGTAGCTACCGGACTCGGGGCGGCAGGTCGTGCCGAGCACGTAGTCACCCGAGAGCGATCGAGGCCGAACGCCATCGGCCAGCCGAGCGCCGGCCATGGTACCATGACCGGTTTCCGGTCACGCGGACGATCGCCGGCGCGCGCCGCGGCCCTGCGCGGAGCCGCTTGGAGGCGCTCCCGCGGGCCGCCGTGGTAGCTTGGGGTGTGCGGCCCGCACGCGACCGCCGTGAGCCAGCCCTCAGCCCGTCGACGCCTGGCCCTCGCCGTTGCCCGCGCGCTCGAGCAGACCGAGCAGCCGGCCGCCGGTGCTCGTGATCTCGTCGTGCAGATGGCGGGCGCGCGGCTCGGCGCGGTCGAGGTAGCGCTCGCACAGCTCGCGCCGCTCGGGGAAGCGGCGCGCCTGCTCGAGCAAAACCTCGCACACGAGCTCGTCGGCGAGCAGGCGCGTGAGGCGCTCGGCGTGCAGCAGGGCCGGGGCGAAGTCGCGCTTCGGGTCCCAGCCCTTCAAGAAGGCGCGCGGCCACTCGGTGACGGGCCGGTGCTGCACGCTCTTCCACTTCGTGGCGGCCGTACGCGTGATGAGGTGGCTCTGTGCGCTCATCGAGAGCACTTGCAGCCGCGCCACGCGCCGCTCGAGCCCGTCCTTGGCGCCGAGCGCGCGCCAGCGCGCCTGCGCCTGGCGCTTCACGAAGGCCTGCGGGTTCTTCATCACCGCCGCGAGCGTGTCCTTCATGGCCATCAGGGCCTGGATCTGGCTGGTGCCCTCGTAGATGGGCATGACGACCGCGTCGCGCAGGAGCTTCTCGGCGCCGTACTCCTTCATGTAGCCGTTGCCGCCGTGGATCTGCAGGTTGCGGCGGGCGATCTCGACGGCCTTCTCGGCCGCGAGGTACTTGAGCAGGGGCGTCGTGCGGCGTGCGGCCTGCTTGTGGCGCTTCATCTCGCGCTCGAGCCGGCGCTTGTCGACCTCGTCCCGCGTGGGCGCGAGCTTCTCCTTCACGCCCATCTTCTGCGCCAGCTCGTCGTGGACGGCGCCGTGCATGGCGAGCGCGCGCAAGGCCTGGATGTCGGTGCGCATCTCGTCGAGGTAGTCGGCGATGAGCTCGTGGCGGTCGAGGCTCTTGCCCATGCTGCGCCGCTCGGCCGCGTAGGCCACGGCCATGCGGTAGGCGCTCTCGCACAGGCCGATCGACTCGAAGCCGACGCCGAGGCGCGCGCCGTTCATCAGGGTCAGCATGTACGGGAAGCCCTCGCCGCGCTGGCCGACGAGCTCGGCGGGCGCGCGGTCGAAGCTGAGCGAGGCGGTCACCGAGCCGTGGTGCCCGAGCTTCTCCTCGAGCCGGTCGATGGGCGCGATGCGCCGGCGCGTGCCGTCGGGCAGATCCTCGTAGGTCGGCACGAGGAACATCGACAGGCCCGAGAGGCCCGCCATCGGATCGTCGCCGCTCGCGGCCTTCTCGGTGCGGGCGATGACGAAGTGGTACTTGCCGTGGCCCGAGGTGATGAAGATCTTCGGCCCGGTGACGTACCAGCGGCCGTCCGCGTCGAGCTCGCCCACCGCCTTCAGCTTCGCCATGTCGCTGCCGGCGTCGGGCTCGGTGATGTCCATGCAGCCCCACGCCTCGCCGCGGGCGATTTCCCCGATCTCGCGCGCGAAGCGCGTACGGGTGATCTTGCCCGTGGCCGGATCCGCCTCGGTCGTGCCCTCGAGGATCGACAGCATGAGCAGGCACATGGCTATCCCCGAGTGGAAGCCGTGGTGCGACATCACGCTCACGTCGGCGCGCGCCATGAGCTCGGCGTTGACGAGGTAGAGCAGCATGGGGCAGTTCATGCCGCCGAGCTCGCGCGGCAGGCACATGCCGTGGAGCTCGAGCGCGCGCAGCTGCTCGAAGATGCCCGCGAGCCGCGGCGGGAAGTGCGCCTCGCCGCCCTCGAAGCCGACGCCGGCTCGGTCGATCTCGGCCGCGTGGGGGGCGATCTGCGTCGCCACGAAGTCGCCCACCATCTCCGCGATCTGCCGGTAGAAGGCCACGGCCTCGTCGGCTGTCTTGAAGCCGCCCTCGGCGTCGCGCTCGGTGACGCCGACGAGCGCCTCCCAGTCGATACCCTTGTCGAAGTAGAACTGCAGGTCCTCGTTGTCGCTCCAGAAGTTGCTGCTCATGGGGTCATCTCCGGGCCTCTCGGGCGGCCCGCTCGCGCGGGGCTCGCTGGTCGTCGTCGCTCGCGCGCCGCTTGGTCGGCGCGCTGCCGTGTGCCGTGGTCGGGTCGGGTCGGGGGCCGGGCGCGGGCCGCGCACGGCCCGTGCGCCGCCGCTCCGACGGCGCCCCTGCCGCGCCGGCGCCGGTGAAGAGACTCGAGCGCGCGATGCGCATGAGCTCCTGCTGGCAGCGCACGGCCGGGCTCGGCTGCCCGGCGCGCGGCGGCAGGAGCGCGCTCGACAGGCTCGCGGCCGTCGCCACTCCGCTCACGACGAGGTTGATGACGCACAGCACGTACGCCTCGGCGTCCACGCTCGGGTGCACCTCGCCGTGCGCCTGGCCCTTGTGGATGTACTCGGCCACGACCGACACCCAGGGCTTCACGTAGGCCTCGAGCTCGCCGCGCATCGCGTCCGGCCGGTCGAGGATCTCGCGCAAGAGCAGGCGCGCGCGGTCGGTGTCCTCGGCGAAGAAGCGCACCGTCTCGCGGAAGGTGGCGCTGAAGCGATCCTCGCCGCTCGTCGCCGCGAGCAGCAGGCGCGGCAGCACCTCGTTCCAGCGCGCCAGCAGCGCGTCGAGCACGGCCTGGCGCAGCGCCTCCTTGCTCGGGAAGTAGTAGAGCAGCGACTGCTTGCGCACGGCGACGGCGCTCGCCACGTCCGCGAGCGAGGTCGCCTCGTAGCCCTTGGCGGCGAAGGCGCGAAGCGCCGCGGCGAGGATCTGGGTGCGCACGTCCATGACTACCGACCGTTAGGCTATTGTCTACCACTCGGTAGAGAGCGCGCAAGCCCGAAGCGATTCCCGGGTGCGACCCGGCCGGCGCGCTACAGCTCTGCCGTGGCAGCCGTCTTCGACAAGCAGGCCCTGAAGGACGAGCTCGTGCGCCAGCTCGAGGCCGAGGTCGCGGCGCTCGCAGAGGCCCTCGCCGCGGCGCGCGAGGGCGCGACGCACGAGGAGGCGCGGCCCGAGAACGACAAGGACACCCGGGCGCTCGAGCAGTCCTACCTGGCGCGCGGGCAGGCCCGGCGCCTCGAGGAGCTGCGCACCGGCCTCGCCGAGGTCCTGCGCATGACGGCGCGTCCATTTTCGGATGGTCCCATCGCCCTCGGGGCGCTCGTCGTGTGCGACGAGGAGGGCGCGGAGCGCCACGTCCTGCTCGCACCGCACGGCGGGGGCGCGGCGCTCGCGGGCGGCGCCGTACGTGTGGTGACGCCCGGCTCACCGCTCGGGCGCGCGCTGCTCGGCAAGCGCGCCGGCGACGAGGGCGAGCTCGTGCTCGGCGGCCTCCGCCGCACGCTCGGGGTCGTGCGGGTGTCCTGAGCGAGGCCGCGCGCGCGCTGCGCCGCGGTCGGGCGGGGCCGCGTCATGCGCTTGCGGCCCTCGCGCGCGCAGGTGATCGCCCGGCGCCGTCAGCGACCGGGGTCTAGCTTCCAGGTGTAGATGCGCCCCGACCCGTCGCCGGCCGCGAGCAAGACGCCGCTCGGCGCGTACGCGAGCGAGTAGAGCGGTGCCGTGCCGGGCGCGAGCACGACGGTGGCACGCCCCGTCGCGGGGTCCCAGAGTCGCACGGTGCCGTCCACGCTGGCGCTCGCGAGCGTGCCGCCACCCCGTGCGAAGCCGACGGCCTCCACGCGGTCGACGTGCCCCGACAGCGTGTGGCGCGCGGCGCCGGTCGCGGTGTCGAACACGCGCACCATCGGCCCGTCACCGGTCACGACGAGCGCCGCGCCGTCGGGCGAGAAGGCGAGCGCGCGCACGCCCCCGAGCCGCGGCGCGAAGCGGGCGCGCTGGGTCTCGGGCTCGCGCTCCCACAAGGTGACGGTGCCGCGGTCGTCGCCACTCGCGAACAGGCCGCTCGGCGCGTAGGCCACCGCGCGGACGAGCGTGTCGTGGCGCGCGCTCCGGCGCACGGTCCCGGTCGCGACATCGAGGAACACGAGCTGGCCGTCGGCGAGGCCGAGCGCGAGCTCGTCCGCGTCGGGCGCGAACGCCGCGGCCGTGCCCACGACCTTGCCGAGCGCCGGCACGGCCACGGAGGCGCCGCTCGCCGTCTCCCACACCGAGACCGGCGTCGTGTCGTCGACTGCGGCGAGGTAGCGCCCGTCGCGCGAGAACGCGAGCGCGTGGACGTCGGGCCGGGCCGCGAGCGTGCGGACCACGTCGCCACTCGTCGGGTCGAGGAGCCGCACGCTGCCGTCGTGCCATGTCGCCGCCGCGAGCAGTCGGCTGTCCGGCGCGAAGGCGAGCCGCGTCACCGCGCCCGGGAGCGTCGTGAGCTCGCGCGCCGGACCGCGCCGGCGCGTCGCGAGCACGACCGCCACGACGATGCCGGCGAGCGCCGCGAGCGCCACGCCGAGCCACACGAGGCGGCGCACCGAGCGCGGCGCCGGTGCGTCGCCTCGGCCCGCGGTGGCAGAGCTCGGTCGCGCGCGCCGCATCCGTCGTCCGGGACCTCGAGCGCAGTCTTTCACGCCCGCCTCGGCGCGGCCAGGTCGAGCTCCGCGCCGCGCACGCGCACGGCGCTTGCGCGCACCGGTCCGCTGGTGTTTGACCGTTCCGAGGAGGTTCCGATGCTCGAGGTCCGACCGCTACGTGACGCCGCCGAGCTCTCCGCGCTCGCCGAGCTCGAGAGCTACGCCTTCGGGGTGGCGCCGGAGCACGCCGCGCGCTGGCTCGCCGGTGCGGGCGAGGGCCACGTGCGCGTGGCGGAGCAGGCGAGCGCCGCGGGCCCCGGACGACTCGTCGGGGGGCTCCTGCAGATCCCGATGGGGCAGTTCGTCGGGGGCCGCAGCGTCCCCACGCTCGGCATCGCCGGCGTCGCGGTGGCGCCCGAGGCGCGCGGGCAGGGCGTCGGCCAGGCGCTCATGCGCGCCAGTCTGCGCGAGGCCGCGGGCGCGGGCGTGGCCCTTTCGACCCTCTACCCCGCGACCGTCACGCTCTACCGATCGGTAGGCTACGAGATCGCCGGCAGTCGCATGCGCTTCGGCGCGCGCGTCGCAGACCTCGTGGGGCTGGCAGCCGCCGGCGGTCGCTTCGGTCCGGGCGCGCGCGACCGGGCCCTGCCGGTGCCGCGGCGCGAGCTGCCCGAGGACGAGCCGGCGGTCCACGCCTGCTACCGACGCTTCGCAGCGCACCGCTCGGGCTGGCTCGACCGCGGTCCCTACGTCTGGAAGCGCACCCTGCGGCACCGCTCGCAGCTGCCGGCGCACCGCTTCGTCGTCGCCACCGACGCCGGGCTCGCGGGCTACCTGCGCCTCGCCCTCGTGCCCAACGAGCGCATGCTCCTCGACCTGCAGGTCGTCGACTTCGCGGCCGACCATGCCGGCGCGTCTGCGGCGCTCGTGCGGCTGCTCGCGGATCACCGCAGCACCGCCGAGCAGGTGACCTGGTACGGCGGGCTCGACGACCCCATCCTGCAGCTGGCGCGCGAGCGGTGCTTCACCGCCGAGCTCCACGACTGGTGGATGGTGCGCATCGTCGACGTCGTGACCGCGCTCGAGGCGCGCGGCTATCCCGCCGGGCTCGGCGCGCGCCTCGAGCTCGTCGTCGCCGACGAGCTCTTGCCCGCGAATGCGGGCGCCTTCGTGGTCGAGGTGGAGGCGGGGCGCGGACGCTGCCGGCGTGCCACCGACGGCGCCGGGGCGGGCGCGCCGCGCGTCGAGCTCGACGTGCGCGCCCTCGGCGCCCTCTTCACGGGCTTCGCCACGCCCCGCGAGCTGCGCGAGCGCGGCTTGCTCGCGGGCGACGACGAGGCGCTCGCGCTCGCCGGCGCCCTGCTGCCGAAGGCGGCGCCGAGCATGCGCGACATGTTCTAGAAGGGTAACCGCTCACAGCTACGGCCGATCGCGAGCGATCCGTCAAGCCGGGCGATTCCCCGAGGAATCACAGGGCGGTAGGGCGGGCGGCCGCCGCCACGAGTCAGTGAAAACTCGGCCCCGCCGGCAGGAGGCCCGGTGCCGGCACTGACTCGAGCTGCGCACCGCTCAGGGCTGGCAGCTGCCGTTGGTGCACTTGTTCGAGCAGCATTCGCCGCCCCAGAAGCACTGCACGCCGAGCGCCTTGCAGGCGCACTGTCCGCCGTTGCAGTGGTCGTTGCAGCACTGGCCGCTCTGCACGCACTGCTGGCCGTCCGCGATGCAGGAGCCGGGCGGTCCGCAGACGAAGCCGCTGCACTGGGCGGAGCAGCACTCGCTCGCCTGGAAGCAGCCTTGGCCGTTGGGTCTGCAGGTCGGCGGCCCGCACGCGAAGGCGTTGCACTGGCCGGAGCAGCACTCGCCGCCCTGGAAGCACTGCTGGCCGTCGGGCTTGCAGTTCGGCTGCCCGCACACGAAGCCGTTGCACTGGCCGGAGCAGCAGTCGCCGCCCTGGAAGCACGCCTGGCCGTCGGGCGTGCAGCCCGGCGGACCGCACATGGAGCCGTTGCACTCGCCGGAGCAGCACTCGGCGGCCTGACCGCAGGGCTGACCGTCGGGCGTGCAGGTGCCGCCGACGCACTGGTTGCCGGCGCAGAGCCCGCTGCAGCACTCGGCGGGCGTGGCGCAGGTGCTGCCGTCGGGCGTGCAGCTCCCGCCCGCGCCGTTGCCGCCGTGGGCACCGCCGCCCGTCGCGCTCGACGTCGTGCCGGTCCCACCCGTTCCGCCGGTGCCGCTCGTGCTCTGGGTCGTCGCGCCGCCGCCGCCCGTGCCGAAGAGGTCGCTGCCGCCGGTGCCACACGCCGCCGCGAGTGCCGCGAGGGCCGAGGCCCCCGAGACCGCGAGCCAGCCTGGTCGTGAGGTGCTGCCGCTCATGCAGCGAAGGATACGCGAGAACGCGTCGCCCCGTCGCGGGGCTCGCTACGGGCACTGGGTCGGTCGGCCCTGGCGCGCGACCTCGGCGGGCGTGGCGACCTGCGTCCACTCGCGGTAGGTGCGGCACGCCGCCCCGCGGTTGCCGAGGCGGAGCTCCGCCTGCACCACGTTCCACAGCACCTTCGGCACGGGCGCGACGGCGTAGGCCGCGCGGAAGAGCTGCGCGGCTGCGGCGAAGTCGCCGGCCGCGAAGGCCGCGGTGCCCCGCTCGAAGCTGGCCCGCGCGAGGGCGATCTTGTCGGCCGGCACCGAGGCGAGCGGGGAGGGGCGCGCTCCGGCGGGCGGAACCGGAGCGGGCAGGCTCGTCGGCCCCGGCGCGGGGGCGGCGCCCGGCAGGCGGACGCGGCTCGGGATCCCGACCTCGAACGTGCCGCCGCTCGCGGGCACGCCCGCTCCGTCGGGCGAGCGCGCGACCTCGGGTGCGGGGGCCTCGAGCTCGTCGCGCTCCTGCTCGGCTGCCTCCGCTGCGGCGCTCGCCGCGACGTCGGGCGGAGCGGGCGGCGCGAGCTCCACCACCGGGACGGCGCCCGTGCCGGTGCCCGCGAGTCCCGGGGGTGTCGCGGGATCGGTCCCCGCGCGGCACGCCGCCATGGCCGCGAGCCCGAGCCCGCACGCCACCCCGCGAAGGTGCGAACCGACGCCCATCGCCTGAAGCGGAGCACGCGACCCCACCCCCCGCAACGACGGAGCGCGGGCCGCGCGCGCCGCGGCGCGCCCGGGCGCGCGTTGCGCCCGCCCGGGCCCCTTGCTACGCGCTCCTCGGCGCGCGCGCGTTCGCGGCGCGTCCTCCCGTCGCGATGAAGCTCGTCCACGCCGCCGATCTCCACGTCGACAGTCCGCTCGTGGGGCTCGAGCGCTACGAGGGTGCGCCGACCGAGCGCATCCGGCAGGCGAGCCGGCGCGCGCTCGAGAACCTCGTGGCGCTGTGCCTCGCCGAGCGCGCGTCGCTTCTCCTGCTCGCCGGTGACGTGTTCGACGGCGACTGGCGCGACTACGCGACCGGCCTCTTCTTCGCCCGGCAGATGAAGCTCCTCGGCGAGGCCGGCGTCGAGGTCGCGATGGTGCGCGGCAACCACGACGCCGCCAGCCACATGAGCCGCGCGCTCGAGCTGCCCCCCAACGTGCACGAGCTCGCGAGTCGCAGCCCCGAGACCCGGATCTTCGACGAACTCGGGGTCGCCGTCCACGGCCAGAGCTTTCCCGGGCGGAGTGTGGACCAGGACCTGACGGCCCGTTTCCCGCTGCCCACCCCCGGCCTGTTCAACATCGGCCTCTTGCACACCTCGCTCGATGGCCGCGAAGGGCACGACTGCTACGCCCCGACGACGAGCGCCACCCTCGCCAGCAAGGGCTACGACTACTGGGCGCTCGGCCACGTGCACGCGCGCGAGGTCGTGGCGCGCGACCCGTGGATCGTGTTTCCCGGCAACCTCCAGGGGCGGCACGTGCGCGAGGCGGGGCCGCGCGGCGCGACGCTCGTCGAGGTGGACGCCGGGCGCGTGGTCGCGGTGGAGGCGCGCACGCTCGACGTGGTTCGCTTCGCGGTGGCGAGCGTCGACCTCGGCGCGGCCGACGTGGCGAGCGGCCACGACTTCGTGGATGTGGCGCAGGCAGGGCTCACCGCCGCGCACGCCGCGGCCGAGGGGCGCCTGTGCGTGGTGCGCGTCGTCGTGAAGGGCGCGGGCCGCGCCCACGCAGCCCTCGCCGGCGACCCGCAGCGCTGGGAAGCGGAGCTGCGCCGCGCCGCGAACGAGCTCGACGGCGTGTGGCTCGAGCGCCTGGTCGTCGGCAGCACGCTGCCGGGCTCGGCCGCGGAGCTCGCGCTGCGTCCCGACGTCGTGGGGCAGCTCCTGCGCGCGCTCGGCGAGGCGCGGGCGGATCCGGCGCGGCTCGCCGAGCTCTTCGACGATTTCGCCGAGCTGCGGCGCAAGCTGCCGCCGGAGCTGCGCGAGCGGGGCTTCCGGCTCGACGTGCCCGAGCACCTCGTCGAGCCCCTCGGGGACGTGGAGGGCCTGCTCTTGGCGCGCCTGCTCGGCCCGGGCGGCGAGGGGTGAGCGCCCCACCGTGAGATTCCTCGCGCTCCGGCTGCTCGCCTTCGGGCACTTCTCCGACGCGTCCGTCGATCTCGCGGCGCCCGGTCCTGCCCTGCACCTCGTGTACGGACCCAACGAGGCCGGCAAGAGCACCGCGCTCCGCGCCATCACGGGCTTCCTCTACGACATCCCCCATCTCACGCCGGACGCGCACCGCCACGAGGCCGGCAAGCTCCGGGTCGGCGCCGAGCTCTGCTTCGCCGACGGCCGCGTCGTCGAGCTCGTGCGCCGCAAGGGGCGCAAGGACACGCTCCTCGGCCCCGACGGCAAGCCCGCCGACTCGGCCGCGCTCGACGCCGCGCTCGCCGGGGTGGGCGAGGCGGTGTTCCGGCAGGTGTTCGGTCTCGATCACGACGGCTTGCGAGCCGGGGCCCAGGCGCTGCTCGCGGACCGCGGCCACGTCGGCGAGAGCCTGTACGACGCCGCGCTCGGCGGTCGTGGCCTGCACCCGCTGCGCACTGCGCTCGCCGCGGAGGCGGAGGAGCTCTACCGCCCGAGGGCACCGACGGCGCGGCTCCACCGCGCCGTCGCGGACTACCGCGCCGCCCGGAAGGCGGCCGACGCCGCGGCGCTCGAGGCGAACGGCTGGCGCCGACAGCGCGAGGCGCTGGCGGAGGCCGAGCGCGCGCGCGACCTCTTGCGCCAGCGTCGGCGCGACGTCGGCGTCGAGACCTTGCGCCTCGAGCGGGTGCGCCGCGCTCTGCCCCACCTCGCACGCCACGCGGCGCTCGCGGCCGCGCGTCGTGCCCTTGGCGCGGTGCCGGCCGTGCCGCCCGACGCGGCGGCGCGCCGCATCGGCGCCGTGCGTGAGCGCGACGAGGGCGCGCGCCAGGAGGCGAGGCTGCGCGCGGCGACCGTCGCGCTCGAGGCGGCGCTCGGGGAGCTCGATCCGCCGGGGCGGTTGCTCGCGCTGTCGGTCGAGCGGGCGAGCGCGCTCGGCGAGCGGCTCCAGCGCCAGCGTGTGGCGGCGCAGGACCTGCCCGGGCGTCGGGCCGAGCTCGTCGCTGCCGAGACCTCGGTCCGCGCCGTGCTGCGCCGCCTCGGGCTGCCCGGCGCGCTCGAGGACGCCGAGCGCCACGCCGTCGACGACGGAGCGGCGGCGCACACCCGCGCGGTCGCGGCCCGCATCCGCGAGGCGGAGGCCGAGCTCCTGCGCGGGGAGCGTGCGCTCGCCGAGGCAGAGGAGCGGCGCGGCCACCTGCGCACCCGGCTCGGCGGGCTCGGACCCGCGCGCGACCTCGCGTCGATCGCCGCCGCGCTCGCCAGCGCGCGGCTCACCGTCCGGCTCGAGCGCGAGCTCGAGGACGCGCTCGCGCGCACGGAGGCGCTCGCCACCCGTGGCGCGCGCCGTGCCGCGGCCCTCGCCTGGCCGCTCGCGGAGGCGCTCGCGGACGACGAGCCCGCCCCGGGACACGCCGTGCGGCTCGCCGCGGAGCTCGGTCGCGTGGCGGCCCTGCCCGT
>JACRDA010000010.1 GCA_016212965.1 Myxococcales bacterium | reverse complement strand
GCCGCGCGACGTCGTCCTCTCCGTCACCGCCGTCAACCGCGGCCACCGCGAGCTCTGGACGGCGCTCCGCAACCGGCAGATCTCCTTCGACGTGCGCGGGCCGGACGGCCCGCGCGCGTGCCCCCAGAAGCTCGGGACGGCCGCGATCGCACGCGACTGGTTCCACCGGCTCGCACCCGATCAGAAGGGCACGCTCGCGCTCCTGGCGGCCGAGGTGTGCCCGCCCGAGACCTTCGAGCGCCCCGGCCTCTACGAGGTCGCCCCGACGCTCCACCCCGACGACGCGGCGCGCGAGCACGGCATGCACGCCTACCTCGAGGACGCGAAGGTCGACAAGCCGACGCTCGTGCGCATCCGCCACGGGCGCAAGCCCTACCACAAGGGTCCGCCCGTCGCGCAGCCGCTCCCCGACACGCCCAGGCCCGGCGTGTACGACGCCGAGCCCGAGCCCGCCTCGTCGCCGCTTCCCTCCGGCGCACCCTGACGGCTGGCGGGCCGCGCGGCTCTGCCGGTCGTCACACCGGGATGATGCCGCGGCGCTTGAAGGGCCGCTCGATGTGCTTGTGCGTCGCGAGCTCGAGCCCCCAGGCGAGCGTGCGGCGCGTGTCGCGCGGGTCGATGACGTCGTCGATGAGGGCCCAGTTGGCCACCTTCATGACGTCGATGTTCTTCTGCAGGGTGTCGATGATCTGCTGCTTGACCTCGGGCGGCGGGGTCACGCCGCCGAAGAGCTTGCGTGCGGCGATGCCGACCATGCCCTCGGGCCCCATCACGCTGATCTCGGCCGTGGGCCAGCCCACGATGAGGTCGGGCTCGTAGGCGCGCCCGCACATGACGTAGTAGCCGGCGCCGTAGGATTTGCGCACGACCACCGAGAGCTTCGGCACCGTGGCGGCCGCCATCACGTGCAGCATCTTGGCGCCGTGGCGGATGATGCCGGTGTGCTCGACCTTCGAGCCGACCATGAAGCCCGGTACGTCCTGCAGGAACACGAGCGGCACGTTGAAGGCGTCGCAGATCTGCATGAAGCGCGCGGCCTTGTCCGAGGCGTCCACGTCGAGGATGCCGCCGAGGTGCTTCGGCTGGTTCGCCACGATGCCGACCGAGCGGCCGCCGATGCGCGCGAAGCAGGTGATGATGTTCTTCGCCCAGCGCGGCTTGAGGTCGAGCCACTCGCCGTGGTCCACGACCGCGGCGATGAGCTTGTACATGTCGTAGCTCTGGCGCGGGTTCGCGGGCAGCAGATCGAGCAGGCTCTCCTCGCGCCGCTCGATGGGGTCGGTGACGGGCAGGCGCGGCGGCTCCCCTTCGCAGCTCGAGGGCAGGAAGGACAGGTAGCGCTTCACGCCGGCGATCGCGCCGGCGTCGTCCTCGAACTCGCCGTCGCCGACGCCGCTCAGGGTGCAGTGCACCTTCGAGCCGCCGAGCGCCTCCTCGCTGATCTCCTCGCCCGTCACGGCCTGCACGAGCGGCGGCCCGGCGAGCGCCATCGAGCTCTGGCCCTTGACCATCGGCACGTAGTCGGCGAGCCCCGGGATGTACGCGGTCCCGGCCGCGCCCGGGCCGACCATGGCGGCGACCTGCGGCACGACGCCGCTCATGTGCACCTGCTCGCGGAACAGGTGCCCGGTGCCGGCGAAGAGCGAGATCATGTCGGGGTGCGACGAGCCCGGGTCGATGCGCGCACCGGCCGAGTCGACGAACCACACCATCGGCCAGCGCCCGCGCAGGGCCATCTGGCGCAGGCGCGTGACCTTCTCCTCGCCGGTGTAGCCGATGGAGCCGCCCTTGACGGTGAAGTCGTAGGCGGCCGAGCACACCATGCGACCCTCGACCTTGCCGAAGCCGCACACCACGGCGTCGGCCGGTGGCTTGTCCTTGCCGTCGGGGCCGGCCGCGAGACCCATCTGCGTCCCGTGCATGCCGACCTCGAAGAAGACGCCGTCGTCGAAGAACTGGGCGAAGCGCTCGCGCGCCGTGAGCTTGCCGCGCGCGTGCTGCTTGTCGACGCGCTCGGCGCCGCCCATCTGGCGCACGGTGGCGCGCCGCTCCTCGAGGTCCTTCACGAGCTGTCGCATGTCCATGGTGTCGTCCTCTCGAGCTCGCCGGCCCAGCCGAGGAGCTCCCCGTTCCCGTTCCCGATCCCGTTCCGGTTCCCGGTCCCCGGCTCAGCGCCCCTTCCACACGGGCGGCCGCTTCTGCAGGAACGCGGCGATGCCCTCGGCGAAGTCCTCGGTCGCGAAGCAGGCGCCGAGCCGCTCGCGCAGGAGCGGCAGCGCGCGCTCGAGCTCGAGATCTTCCTGCGCCGCGAAGGCCTCGAGCCCGAGCCGCAGCGCCACCGGGCTCTTCTGGCCGAGCTTGCTCGTGATGTCGAGGACGGCCGCGTCGAGCTCGGCCGCGGGGACGGCGCGGTTCAAAAGGCCGACCCGCACGGCCTCCTCGGCCGAGAGCTTCTCGCCGAAGAGCATCATCTCGAGCAGGCGGCGCTGCGGCACGACGCGGCGCAGCACGGCCATGATCATCATCGGGAAGAGCCCGACGTCGATCTCGGGCGTGCCGAGCTTCGCCTCGAGCACGCCGACCGCGAAGTGGCTCGCCGCGACGAGCCCGAGCCCGCCGCCCATGGCGTGGCCGTTGACGCGCGCCACGATGGGCTTCGGCGCGCGCACCATGGCGAGGAGCAGGTCCGCGTAGTCGCCGCGCGGGGGCAGCTCGTCCGCGTCCGCACCGCCCGCGGCCATCTGCTGGAAGTCGCCCCCGGCACAGAAGCCCGCGCCCTCGCCCGTCAGCACGATGCTGCGCACGGTCGCGTCGCCGAAGGCGTCGGACAGGGCGTAGTGGAGCTCGTTGACCATGCGCACGCCGATGGCGTTGCGGCGCGCCGGGTTGTCGAGCGCAATGCGCGCGACCCCGTCGGCGACGGGCGCGACGCGGAGGAGCTTGTACGGCCGGGCCGGTGCGCCCGCCGCCGCCTCGGCGCCGCTCATCGCGCCGGCCCGAGCGCCAGGATGGCGCGCGCCTCGTCCACGGTCGCCGGCCGCCGGCCGACGTCGCGCACCATGCGGGTCGCGACCTCGACGAGCGCGCCGTTCGACGTCGCCATCTCGCCGCTCGGCAGGTAGAGGTGATCCTCGAGGCCGGTCCGGATGTTGCCGCCGAGCACGAGCGCGGCGGCGAGCATGCGCCAGTGGCCATGGCTGATGCCGATGACCTCCCACTCGCTCTCGGGCGGCATGAGCTTCGTCTGGAGCTGCAGGCTCTCGGGCTCGCCCGGGATGCCGCCGAGCACGCCGACGATGAACGAGAACTGCAGCGGCGGCTTCAAGACGCCCATGTCGAGCAGGGGCCCGATGCCGTTCGTGTGCCCGGTGTCGAAGCACTCGAGCTCGGGCTTGACGCCCGCGTCGTTCATGGCGCGCAAGAGCGCGATGATCTTCGCGTAGGTGTTCGGGAAGATCATGTCAAAATCGAAGGCTTTGCGCTTCTTCGAGTACTTCGAGTAGTTCATCGTGCCCATGTTGAGGGCGGCGATCTCGGGCTGGCTCTCGCGCACGTAGGCCACCTGATCCGACACGTCGTCGAGGATGGTGCCGGTCGAGAAGTTCAGGATCACCGGACAGCGCGCGCGCACCTCGCGCTTGATCGCCGCGAAGACGGCGGGCGCGAAGGTGGGGCTGCCGTCGTCGTTGCGCGCGTGGATGTGCACGGCCGCGGCGCCCGCGTCGTAGGCGCGCTTCGCCTCCTCGGCGATCTCGACGGGCGTGTACGGGATGCCGGGGCACTGCCGGCGGTTCGCGAGCACGCCCGAGAGCGCGCAGGTGACGACGCACACGTCGGGGTCGCGCCCCGTCGTGGGCCTCGGTCGTCCGGTGAAGGTCGTGTCTGCCATGGCTTACTCCGATGCGTCCTCGGTCGCGCCGTGCGCGGCGGGGGGTGGGTCGTCTGCGCGGTCCTGGCGGCTCGTCGCCGCGCGCACCGGCATGGGGCCGAGCGCACGCCGCACGCTGTCCGCGAGCCGCGTGAGGATGCGGCAGAGCTCCGTGAGGTCGGTCGCCGCGAGCGTCTCCAGCGCGTGCCGGAAGATCTGCATCGGCTCGACCTCGATGCGCGCCGCGAGCTTCTTGCCCTTGTCGGTGAGCCGGATGAGCACCACGCGCCGGTCGTGCCCGGGCCGCTCGCGGCGCACGAGGCCTTCGCGCTCCATGCGGTCGATGATGCCCGTCACGGTGCTGTTCTGCGCCCGGATGCGCTCGGACAGGCTCGAGAGCGACAGATCGCCGAAGGACTCGAGCATCTTGACCACCGTGAGCTGTGGGCCGGTGAGCCCGTGCTCGCGCGCGAGCTCCTTCGTCAGGCGCCGCGACTCCGTGTAGAGGTACACGATCGTCTCGACCACCGCGGCGACGTCGGCCTTCGGGAGCTGGGGGGCCGCGGCGTCGGCGTGGCGCGCCGCGCGCTCCGGGCGCGGGGCCGGCGCT
>JACRDA010000056.1 GCA_016212965.1 Myxococcales bacterium | reverse complement strand
GCGCCGCCGGCGACCACGAGCACGCCCGCGGTCTCGGCGGCGGTCTCCCAGGCACCGACCCCGCCGCCGCCCGCGCCGGTGAGCGCGAGCGCCGTCACGAGCGCCGTCGCGAGCGCACCGGCCTCGGGCGCGCCGGGCGCCGCGACCGCGAGCGCCTCGGGGAGCGCGTCGAGCGCCGCGCCGCGGCCGGTGCAGTACCGCCCCCCGCGACCCGAGGAGGTCCTCGGAATTTGACGGTCGCGCGGCGCGCTCCTCGAGTGTGGGCGGCGTGCGCGGGCCTCGCGCTCGCGCTCGCCAGCGCCTGCCTCGGCGCAGGTGCCGCCCGGGCCCAGGAAGCGGTCGACGCCCGGGTGCGCGCCGCCGCGCGCGAGCTCGGCGCCGACGGCATGCAGCTCTTCGACAAGGGCGAGTACGCCGACGCGCTCGACCGCTTCGAGCGCGCGAACAAGCTCATCCCGGCACCCACCCTGCAGCTGCGCGCGGCGCGCTGCCTCGTCAAGCTCGGCCGGCTCGTCGAGGCCTCCGAGCGCTACCTCGAGGCGACGCGGATGGACCTGCCCGGCAACGCCCTGCCGGTGCATTTCAAGGCACGGCGCGAGGCGCAGAAGGAGCGCGACGAGCTCTTGCCGACCCTCCCGAAGCTCACCATCGAGCTCGAGGGCCCGCGCACCGACGTCGCCGTGCGCCTCGACGGGCAGGACGTGCCCGCCGCGCTCCTCGGCGCCCCGCAGCCGGTCGATCCGGGGCGCCACGAGATCGTGGCCGCGCGGGGCGACGCCGAGGCGACGCGCTCCATCGCCGTCAAGCCGGGCGAGCTCGCCACCGTGCGCCTGCGCGCGCCGCGCCCGGGCGAGGCCTCGTCGAGCGAGGCGGCGCCGCTCACGGCCTGGGAGCACGCGGCGGTCGTCACGATGGTGACGGGCGGCGGGCTCGTGGTGCTCGGCGCCGTGAACGGCCTCGCGGCGCTCGCGCAGCACGGGAGCCTCGCGGACCGCTGCCCCGACCGCACCTGCCCCCCCGACGCGAGCGGCGCGGTCGATCTGTACGACGCGACGCGCGTGTGGACGACGCTCGGCCTCGTGACGGGCGGTCTCGCGCTCGCGACCGGGACGGTGCTGTTCTTCACCGAGCCCTCGGTCGCGCGCTCGGAGGGCGACGTGGACGACGACGTCGCGCGCCGGTCGCGGCTCGAGCTCGGTCTCGGGCCGGGCGGGGCGGTGCTGCGCGGGCGGTTCTAGACCCGCCCGACCGCAACCCCGCTACAATCCCTCCGTGAGGTGGCGCTGGGTGGCGGGTGGCATCGGAGTCGTCGCGGCCGCGAGCTGCGCGCTCGAGGGCTTCCGCAAGTCGGACCCCGACGAGACGCAGGGCGGCGCCGGCAACGGTCCCACCTGCGGCAGCGCCGAGTACCCGCCACCGCCGAGCCTCTCGGACGCCGGGGGCGACGTCAGCTTCGTCGTGGCCGTGCGCCGGGTGCTGCTCACGCGGCAGGTCGACGGCGGCGCGCTCGGCGTCGATCTCGACAGCCGTTGCACCTGTCAGGGCGAGGACTCGACCTGCGTCGTGCCGGGGGACGGCGGCGCGTGCGACTTCCCGGGCGGTCGCGACAACGCGACGGCGGGCCTGTTCGGCACGCTGCAGACGCTGCTGCAGCAAGGCGACATCGGCACTTTCTACAGCGCGCAGGCCGAGCAGGGGAAGTGGTCGCTCCTCATGCGCGTGCGCAACTACAACGGCGACAGCGACGACGATCAGGTCGAGCTCGCGTGGTACGTCGCCGACGGCTACTACCCGATCGACACGCAGGTGCCGAAGTGGGACGGCACCGACTCGTGGATCGTCTCGTCCGACTCGGTGACGGCGAGCGACGTGAACCAGCCGACCTACGTCGATCCCTACGCCTACGTGACGAACCACATGCTCGTGGCCTCGCTGCCGGCGAGCGCGCTCGTGCTCGCCGGCACGCTGAGCCGCATCCGCTTCGCGCTGACGGGCGGCGGCGTGCTCGCGCGCATCGTGCCGAGCGGGACGAGCTTCGCGCTCCGCGAGGGCATCGTCGCGGCGCGCATCGCCGAGAGCGATCTGTTCGCGGCGGTGTCGAGCTACCGCGACGACAACGGCCTGCCGCTCTGCACCGACGGCCTCTTCTACGCCACGGCCAAGAGCATCGTGTGCAACGGGCGCGACATCCTGAGCGGGCTCGGCGGCCCGAGCATGCCCTGCGACGCGCTCAGCCTGGCGGTCGGCTTCGAGTCCGATCCGGCCGAGCTCGGGCCGGTGCTCCCCACCGCGCCGCCCGCCACGCTGTGCCCGCCCGGCACCGACCCGGCGACCGATACCTGCGGCCCCTGAACCGTGCGAAGCTCGGCGCGCTCCGGCGCCGCGACCGCGCGCCCCGGGGCGACGGCCGCCCGCGCGTCGCGGGCGAGGAGGGAGTGACGCGTGGCTATCCGCAAGATCGGCATCATGACCGGGGGGGGCGACTGTCCGGGGCTCAACGCCGTGATCCGCGCCGTGGTCCTCAAGGCCCGCGGCCTCGGCTGGGAGGTGCTCGGCATCGAGGACGCGACGAGCGGGCTCATCGACCTCGACTACCGCTCGCCCCACGGCAACCGCTGGCTCGAGCCCGGCGACGTCGAGCACATCCACGCGCGGGGCGGCACCATCCTCGGCACCTCGAACCGGAGCGACCCGTTCCGCTTCGCTACCATCGCGGACGGCCAGAAGGTCGAGATCGACGTGAGCGACCGCGTGGTCGACAACTACCACCGCCTCGGGCTCGACGCGCTCGTGTCGATCGGCGGCGACGGCAGCATGCGCATCGCCGAGGCGCTCGCAGCCAAGGGCATGCGCATCGTCGGCGTGCCGAAGACGATCGACCAGGATCTGGCCGGCACGGACTACACCTTCGGCTTCCAGACGGCCGTCGAGACCGCGACCGACGCTCTCGACCGGCTGCACGACACCGCCAAGAGCCACGACCGCGTGATGGTGCTCGAGCTCATGGGCCGCGACGCCGGCTGGATCGCGCTCTACTCGTCCATCGCCGGCGCCGCGCACGTGTGCCTCATCCCCGAGATCCCCTACCGCTACGAGCCCATCATCGAGGCCATCCACCGGCGCAAGGCGGCCGGCGCCCCCTACAGCATCGTCGTCATCGCCGAGGGCGCCGCCCCCGCGGGCGGCCAGGCGAGCCACCTCGGGCCGCGCGCCGCGGGCGAGATGCCGCGCCTGTTCGGGGCCGGCCACCGCCTCGCCTCCGCGCTCGAGCCACACCTCCACCTCGAGGTCCGCGTGACCGTGCTCGGCCACCTGCAGCGCGGCGGGTCCCCGGTGCAGTTCGACCGCGTCCTCGGCACGCGCTTCGGCGTCGCCGCGGTCGACTGCATCCTCGCCGGCAAGTTCGGGCACATGGTGGCGCTGCGCACCCCGGACATCGTGTCCATTCCCATCGCCGAGGCGATCGGGCGCACGCGCCGCATCGAGCCCGACGGGCAGATCGTGCGTCAGGCGAAGGACGTGGGGATCTGCTTCGGCGATTGAAGGGGCAGCGGCGCGCCCGCGCTCAGCCGCTCGCCACCGCGCCGCCCTCGCCCAGCCACGCCGCCGCGAGCTCGAGGATCTTCGCGTTCTCGGGCACGTTGTGGAGGAAGCTGTGGCGCCAGCGCGACTCGCTGATGCGCTCGGCGCGCTCGAGCAGGCGCTTCTTGGCGACCTCGATGCGCCGGCGCGCCTCGGCGCCACGGCCGTTGGCGTGCACGACCTGTGCGTCGACGACGCGGATGAGGCTCTCGCCCTCCTCGGCGCCGCCGAGCCGCTCGAAGAGCGCCATCGCCTCCTCGGCCGGTTGCCGCGCCTCGGCCGTGCGCCCCTCGGCGAGGAAGGTCGCGGCGAGCGCCGCGAGCGCGTAGGCGCGCAGGGAGGGCAGGCCCAGGGAGCGCTCGATCGCGATGCGCAGCTCCTCGGCCGCGAGATCGAGCTCGCCGCGCGCCCAGCGGATGAAGGCGAGGTAGACGCGCGCGAAGCACTCGAGGCGGCGGTTCGCGATGCGCAGGGTCTGCTCGAGCGCGTGCACCTCGACCTCGAGGCCCGAGTCGACGGCGCCGAGGCGGCAGAGCGCGTAGCCGAGGTTGGCCTGCATGGTGCCGACCGAGTCGAGCTTCATCGGCTCGGCGAGGGCGAGCGCCTCGCGCAGAACGACGACGGCGTGATCCCACGCCCCGAAGTGCATGTAGGCGTTGCCGACGTTGGCGCGCTGCAGGCAGGCGTTGCGCACGTCGCCCGCGGAGGTGAAGCGCTCGGCCGCCGACTCGACGCGCCGCAGGTAGGTGGTCGGGTCGCCCTCGTGGACGGCGAACTCCGCGAGCGCGACGTCGAGCCAGGCGTGCACCACGGGCTGCGCGACCTCCTGCCGGTCGACGAGACGGTGGGCGTTCGCGACGACGTCCTCGGCGACGTCGGGCGAGCCCGCGCGGACCAGGAAGACCGCGAGGCGGCAGGCGGCGATGACGTGTGCCGCGCTCACCGTGCCGGTCGTCTCGAGCGCGCGCAGCTCGTCGACGACCTGCCCGAGCTCGTGCGCGTGGCCCTGGTAGCCGCGCGCGATGGCCACGTGGCCGAGGGCCGCGTACCAGCCCGTGCTGCCGCGCGCGAGGTGGCGCGTGGCCGCGACGGCGTAGGTCTCGGTGTCGGCGTACTTGCCGAGCCACCGCGAGGCGATCGCCTGTACGAGGCGCATGCGCCCCACGAGGTCGGCGTCGCCACGGCCGGCCGCGATGGCCGTGTCGGCGTGGAGGATCGCGTCCTCGAGGGCGTTCACGCTGAGCGCCTGCTGCGCCTCCTGGACGGCGCGGTCGACGGCGCGCGCGGGCGCGGCCTCCTCGGCGTAGTCCGTGTCGGCGGCCGCCGTGGCGCGCAGCCAGTCGCTGCCGCCTGCACCAGTGCCCTCGTCCTCGTCGACGCCGAGCGGCAGCGAGTCCTCTTCGTCCTCGAGCTCGCGCGCGAGCTCGCCGCCGCGCGCCGGGGAGCGCGGGGCGCCGGGCGGGGGCGGCATCGCGGCGCGCAGGGGCTCGGCCAGCAGGATCGTCGCCGTGGTCGAGCCGCCGAAGGCCGCGAGCCGCCCGCGCAGCGACGCCATGTCGAGCCGCTCGGTCGGGTCCATCGTCATCGCCGCGGCGACGACCTCGCAGAGTGCGGGCGGCGCGTCGGGCAGGGCCGCCTCGAGCCGGGGCGGCAGCTCGGTCGTGATGCGCGCCAGGATCGCGTGCTCGTTCGGGCCGTCGAAGGGGCAGCGCCCGGTCAAGAGCTCGAAGAGCACGATCGCCATCGACCACACGTCGGAGCGCCCGTCGACGCCGCTCTCCCCGAGCGCCTGCTCCGGGCTCATGTAATGGGGCGTGCCGACCAGCGTGCCGATGTGCGTCTCGCCGCGCCGCCGCGCGCGCACGCGTGCCGCACCGAAGTCGATGAGCTTCGGGACGATCTCGCCCGAGCTCGTGCGCGCCAGCACGATGTTGCTCGGCTTGAGATCGCGGTGGATGATGCCGCGCGCGTGCGCGGCGACGAGCGCGCCCATGATGGGCAGGAGCACGGCGAGCGCCTCGGCGAGCGGCAGGCGCTTGCGCTCGTAGAGGTGCTCGGCGAGGTTGGGCCCGCGGAGCAGCTCCTGCGCCATGAAGAAGGTGCCGTCGGTGCGGCGCCCCATCTCGAAGATGCTGACGACGTTGGCGTGCTCGACCTGCGCGGTCGCGTGGGCCTCGCGCCGGAAGCGCCGCACGAGGTCGGCGTGGCGCGCGTACTGCGGGCGCAGCACCTTCAGCGCCACGCGCCGGCCGATGAGCGTGTCCTCGACCTCGAACACGGCGCCGCTGCCGCCCTCGGCGATGAGGCGCACGAGGGCGAGTTTGCCCGCGACGAGCATGCCGGGGCGCAGCATGCCGCGCTGCTGCGCCGGCTCGTCCGCGCCGTCCTCGACCTCGGTCGGGGGCGGCTCGGGCTGCTGCTCCGCGAAGCCGATGTCGCTGCCGAGGCGCCGGATGCGCTCGCCGACCGAGGGTGTGGCCGGTCCCTCGGCGCGGCGCAGCTCGGCGGCGGCGGGTGCCGGCGAGCGCTGCCCGCCGTACCACTCTCCCGTCTCGCGCCGCGGCGCCGAGCGCTGGGCGTCTTCGTCGGCGCCCGTCGCGCGGGGCGGGACGCCGCTGCGGGGCGGTCGCGCGCTCGCCGGCGCGCCCGTCATGGCCTCGGCGAGCTGCGCGCGCCGCAGTTCGGCAGCGTGCGCCGTGTAGCGCCGCACCAGCCGGGCGAGCTCGGCCACGGGCGCCACGCCGGGCACGGCGCGCAGGCCGTCGCAGAGCTCGCCCGCGTGGCGGAAGCGCGCGGCGGGGTCGCGCGACAGGGCGCGCAGCACGGTCGTGCCGAGCGCCGCCGGGACGACCTGGCTCAGCGCGCCGAGGCGCAGGACGCGCGCCTGGCGCAGCTCGCCCACGATCTCCGCGTCGGTCTCGCCGCCGAACAGGCGCTCGCCCACGAGCGCCTCGTAGAGGACGGCCGCGCAGGCGAACACGTCCACGCGCGGGTCGAGGCCGCCCTTGGCGCCGATCTGCTCGGGCGCCTTGTACGCCAGCCGTTCGTTGCAGCTCGGGCCGATGCCGGGGCGTGCAGCGGCGAGCGCGAGCCCCGAGTGCAGCAGCGACACCGAGCCGTCGCTGGCGAGCAACACGTGCTGCGGCGTGAGATCGCCGTGCACGAGCGGCCGGCCCGGCGCGGCGTGCAGGGAGCGGAGCGCGGTCGCGAGCTCGACGCCGAGGCGCGCCGCCACCGCGCCGTCGAGCGTCTGCCCGGCGTGGCCGAGGGCCTCGAGGAGATCGGCGAGGGTGATGGCCGAGACGTGCGGGCGCACACCGTAGAGGACGGCGAGCTCGTAGCCCGTGGCGGCGAAGCCGACGACGCCCGGGTGCGGGACCTCCGCGAGCGCGGCCGCCTCCGCGAGGAACGCCGTGCGCAACACCTCGTCGGCTGCCAAGTCGGGCTCGACCTGCACGACCTCGACGATCTCGCGCGGCTGGTCGGCCGCCCGCGCGAGCCAGGTCGTGGCGACGGCGTCGCGCGCGAGCCGCCGCAGCAGCTTGAAGCGGTGCAGGCGGGACGGGTCGTCGGTGGGGGGGTCGGACATCGGGCGCGGCGCTCGGTGGGGCATTATCCGCCAAGGTCCGGGCTCCGTCGACGACGGCCGCGCGGGACCGGGCAGACGGGCCAGGCGGGTACGGCGGGGCTAGCCCACGCGGCGCGCCGACAGGATGACCACGTCCTCGAGCGGGGCGTCCTTTTCGAAGGGGCCCTTCGGGCCGGTCCGGCAGAGGGCGATCTGGTCGACGACGTCCATGCCCGCGGTGACCTGCCCGAACACGGTGTAGCCCCAGCCGCGCGCGGACTTGTCGCTGTGGTCGAGGAAGGCGTTGTCCGCGAGGTTCACGAAGAACTGCGCCGTGGCCGAGTGCGGGTCGCTCGTGCGCGCCATGGCCACCGTGCCGCGGCGGTTCTTGAGCCCGTTGTCGGCCTCGTTCGCGACCGGCGGGCGGGTCGGCTTCTTGGCGAAGGCGGTGTCGTAGCCGCCCCCCTGCGCCATGAAGCCGCCGATGACGCGGTGAAACACCGTGCCGTCGTAGTGACCGGCGTCCACGTAGGCGAGGAAGTTCGCGGTCGACTGCGGCGCGGCCTGCGCCGAGAGCTCGAGCGTGATGGTTCCGAGGTTGGTCAGAAGCGCGACGACGGGCGGGGCTGACATGCCCGGAGCCTACTATCGAACCCTCGACGGGGGCAGCCGATGAAAGCGCCTTCGCTTCCCGTCAGCAGCGGCGCAGATGCAGGCGCTGCGTGGGCGCGCCACCGGCCGGGTCCTCGAGCGGCTCGGCGCGGACGAGCTCGTAGCGGGCGCCCGCCTCGAGCTCGTCGTGCAGGGCCCGGATGGCGGTCGAGTCGCCGGCGTCGATGCTGCGCTCGGTGGCGAGGGCCGGGCGCTTCCAGCCCGGCGCGAGGCAGCCCAGGAGCCGCGCCGGGTCCACGGTGATGAGGTACGAGAGCGTCTCGGGGTGCGTGTGCGCGGGCGTGTACGCGCTGAGCAGGCGCATCTCGCCGAGCCTGAGGTGCAGCCCGATGCTCGCGCTGTCCCACTGCGTGGCGCCGTACTGCTTGTCGGCGCGCGTCACGGCGATGCCGAAGGCCTTCGTGAGCGTGGCGAGCCCGGGCAGGCGGGCGTCGCCCTCGAGCAAGAGGTTCGCGCTCGACAGGTTGTGCCCGAACCACGCGCCCTCCTCGGCGCAGCGGATCGCGACCCACATGGAGAGCGGGACGAAGGCGTCGTCCCGGTCCTCGACGTGGTAGTGCCGGCGCAGCTTGTCGGGCAGGAGGGCGGCGCGCTTGCCGAAGCCGTACACGATGCCCGGGAACTCGCCGCAGTCGAACAGCACCCAGCGCGGCATCAGCATGTCCTGATCGCCGAAGGTGACCGCGTCGAGGAAGTGCAGGCCGTCGACGACGTCGCGGCTCGCGAGCGTCGTGGCCGAGTAGCGGCGCTCCTTCGGGATCTCGAGGCCGAAGGGGGCGAGGTCGAGCGCGCCCCAGTTGCCGGGGTAGCTCACGAGGAAGCTCTCGCAGCCCTCGACGACGGCCCGGTAGCGCGGAGCGAGCGCCTCGAGATTCATGCGCTGCCCGGTGTCTGCCACGGCTCGACCCCGCACAGCAGGAGCAACAGCGCCTTCTGCGCGTGGAGGCGGTTCTCGGCCTCGTCGAGCACGATCGAGTGGGGGCCGTCGAGCACCTCGTCGGTGACCTCCTCGCCGCGGTGCGCCGGCAGGCAGTGCATGAACACGGCGTTCGGCGCGGCCCGGCTCATCAGCGCGGCGTCGACGCGGAAGCCGGCGAGCTTCTTGCGCAGCGCCTCGGCCTCGGCCTCCTGGCCCATGCTGACCCAGGTGTCGGTGTAGATGGCGTTCGCGCCCACGACGGCCTCGGCCGGGTCGTGCGACAGGGCGATGCGCGTGCCGTGCTCGGCCGCGTCGCTCATGGCGCGCCGCAGGACCTCGGGCTCGGGCACGAGGTCGGCGGGGCAGGCGACCGTGACGTCGAAGCCCGCGCGCGGGCCCGCGAGCATGAGCGAGTTGGACACGTTGTTTGCCGGCCCGACGAAGACGAGCTTGAGGCCGCGGAGCGAGCCGAAGCGCTCCTCGAGGGTCTGCGCGTCGGCGAGCGCCTGGCAGGGGTGGTAGCGATCCGACAGGGCGTTGACGACCGGCACGCTCGAGGCGGCCGCCAGCTCCTCGATGGTGCTGTGCTCGTGCCAGCGCACGATGATGCCCTGCACGTAGCGCGACAGGACGCGCGCCGTGTCCGCCGGGGTCTCGCCGCGACCCATCTGCGCGCCGGTCTGTCCGCCGGCCGGCAGGAACAGGCTGTGGCCTCCGAGCTGCGCGATGCCCACCTCGAAGGACACGCGCGTGCGGGTCGACTGCTTCGAGAAGACGAGCGCGAAGGAGCGCCCCGCGAGGCGGCCGTGGTAGGCGGCGGGGTTGCGCTTGACGGTGCGGGCGAGCTCGAGCACGCGCTTGAGCTCCCGCGGGCTCAGATCCATGAGGCTACGAAGGTGGCGCGGCATGGCCTCGGGTCGCATGGCCGCGGGCGCGCGGCAAGCGGCTCAGCCGCGCCGGCCGGTGATCCCGAGCTCGCGCGCGATGGGCTCGGCGAGCGCTCCCTCGGCGTAGGCCTGGGCGAGGGTCGTGCGCGCCACGCGGTCCATGGCGCGGTCGGCCATGACGCCGTCGAGCATGACGGCGCCGAGCCCGGCGGCCTCGGCCGCGCGGTAGCGCCGGGCGAGCTCGACGGCGCGCGCCACGACCTCCGGCGCGAGCGCGAACACCTCGAGCACGACGTCCACCTGGGCCGGGATGCCGGTCCACTTGCCGCGGAAGCCGAGGTCGCGCGCGTGGCGCGCATCGCGCCGGCACTCCTCGAGGGCGGCGCGCTGCTCGGCCTCGCTCTTGTCCCGGGTCGGGTAGTTGACGGTCATCTCGGCGATGGCCGGCACGCCCACCGAGGCGGCCGCCTTCACGATGCGGCGCCGCGCTTCGTCGAGCAGGGGGTGGTCGGAGCGGTACGGCACCGCCCCCATGCCGCGCGAGCTCCAGTAGTCGAAGGCGCCGAAGACGAGGCCCGCGAGGCGCGGGGTCGTGGCGGCGATGACGAAGGCGTGCTCCTCGGCGCACACGCTCTCGATGAGCAGCTCCACGCGGATGCGCCCCTCGGGCAGGCCCGCCGTGCGCTCGGCCGCCGCGAGCGCCGCGTCGAGCCGCACGACCTCCTCGGGCGACTCGACCTTCGGGTACACGAGCCCGTCGAGCCGCGCGCCCGCGGCGGCCACGACCGTGCGGACGTCCTCGAGGTCGGGGTCGAGCTCCGCGCCGCGGGGCCGGAAGCAGCGCAGCTTGCCGCCCCAGTCGAGCTCGTTCACCGCCCGGGCCACGTGGGCGCGCCCCGCCTCGAGCCGGGCGCGGTCGTCGCGCGGGATCGAGTCCTCGAGGTCGAGCATGACGAGCTGCGCGCGACTCCTCTGACACGCGCTCTCGACGTACTTCCACACCGTGGCGGGGGTCGTGAGGTGGGCCATCTGCGCGAGCCAGCGCGGCTCGAGCTCGCGCCATGGCCGTCGCGGTCGCTCGTCCGACATCGGCCCGAGTATGCCGCGCCGCAGGCGCCGAGGACGACCCCTTTTGCGCCGCTCGGCGCGTACCGTAGGCGCGCCCGGACGTTCCTCCTTGGGTGGAATATTCCATCCTAAGCACAATCCGGACGCAGCGTCGGCGCTCCCGGACCGTCACACTCACCCGAGTGGCGTGCGGCGCCGCCGCCGCCCCGTCGCCCGGCCAAGGAGGCCTCATGAACCGCGCTCGTCCGACGCTCGTCGTCCCGTTCCTCGCGCTCGTCCTCGCGGCGCTCGCCGCGCCCGGGTGCCGCCGCCCCTCGCCGCCGTCCACCGGGCCGAAGACCGATCAGACCTCGCGCGGGCTCGTCGCGTACGGCAACGCCTGCGGCGGCTGCCACGATCCCGACGTCGAGGGCGAGCAGACCGCGCCGCCGCTGAGCGGCGAGGGCGCCCTGCCGAAGCAGGCCGTCGCCCTGAAGGACGCCGCTGCCGACGCCCCGAGGCGCACGGCGACGTTCACCACCGCCCGGGACGTGTTCGATTACACGAAGGCCGCGATGCCGCAGCTCTCGCCGGGCAGTCTCGCCGACGAGCAGTACTGGGAGATCGTGGCCTACCTCATGAAGGCCAACGGCGTGCGCGTCGGCGGCGATCTCGGCCCGGACAACGCCGCGAGCGTCCTCTTGCCGAATCGCTGACGAGGGCGCTCACGGCGTCGCGACGACGGGCTCGCAGCGCTCGCTCGGGCAGGCGGTCGGGGCCGGCGCCGGGGCGCAGGCGCAGCGCTCGACGCTGCCCGGGGCCGCGCGCTGCGCACACGAGCGCGCGACGGCGGCCGCGTGCTCTGGATCGGCCGCGCAGGCCTCGACGTCCGCCTGCGCCGCGTCGTCGTAGTCGGTGAGGAAGCTGCAGCTGCAGCGGTGGCGGGTGAGCGACGCCTGCGCGCGCTGCTCGCAACCCGGCGCGCCCGCGGCCGAGAGCCAGCCGAGGCCGACGAGGGCGAGCACGCCCCAGGGCGAGCGACGGTGGGGCGCGGGGCGGGCCGGCATGCGTGGGGATGATAGCTCAGCCGTCCGGGGCGAGGCGGCGCGCGAGGTACAGATCGAAGTCGCCGATGCGATGGGCGAGGACGTAGTCGTCGACGATGAAGCTCCGGAGCTCGGGGAAGTCGAGCAGGGCCTCGGCGGAGTCCTCGGGCGTGCCGGTCACCCAGTCGAGGTAGTCGCCGTGCTCGACCACGATCGCGCCGGGCGGGCGCCGGGCGAGCTCGGCCATGAGCTCGGGCCGCAGGGCGTCCGCGCTCCAGGGCGTGCGCAGCGGCACGTCGTAGATGAAGCGGCTCGCCGGGGCGCGCCCCGACAGCTCGTGCAGGACGGGCTCGAAGCCCCAGACGAGCACCGTGTCGCCGGGCGGCACGCGCGCGCGCAGCGCCTCGGCGACGGCGCGGTTGTGGCTGGCGTCGACGTCGGCGGCGCTCGCGAGCTCGTCGGCGAGGGCGTGATCGCAAAAGCCGCCGAGCAAGAGCTCGTAGTGGGCGAGCGCGAGGCGGGTCTGGGCGGCGAGCGTGCCGCGCGCGAGGAGCACGACGCCGAGTAGCGCGCCCGCTGCGAGCGCGCCGGCGATGCGAAGGGGGCGCCGGCGTGCGCCCCGGAAGAAGCGCCGGTAGCCGAGCGCCGCGAGGAGCGCGAGCAGCGGCTGGATGCCCGCGTAGTGGTAGGCGAAGAGCTTCGCCTGCAGGGCGACGCCCGCGAGCTCGACCACGACGGCGAGCCCGAGGGCGAGCACGAGCGGCTCGCGGTAGGCGCGCCGGGACAGGAGCAGCGGCAGGCCCGCGAGCGAGAGCGGCGGCATGAACCACCACGCGCGGCGCACGGTCTCCCAGGCGAGCCACCCGAGGTCGGTGCCTTGCCAGCTCACGGCCGTGTAGCCGGGCGCGAAGCGGAACAGCGCCTCGGCGAGGGCCCCGTAGCCGCCGCGCGCGTGGAACCAGGCGACGCACAGGGCGATGGGCACGAGGCCGCCGGCCGCGAGCCAGAAGAGCGGGCGCGCGCTCCGGCGGCGCCACACGAGCTCGACGGCGAGCGCCCCGCCGACCGCGGCGAGCGTCGGCTTGCACAGGGTGGCGGCGCCGACGAGCACGCCGGCGGCGACGAGCGCGAGGGGGCGGGCGCCCCGCCGCGCCGCGCAGGCGAGCGCCCCGACGGTGAGCAGGCCCCCGAAGCTCTCGGGCTGGGCCGTGTGCCAGAAGTTGAGACCGAGGTGCCCGACCAGCAGGAGCACGCCCGCGACGAGGCCGAGGTGGGCGTCGCGCCACGCGTGCCGCCCGATGTGCACCATCGCCCCCACCGTGGCGCACAGGGCGAGGCACTCGAGCAGGCGGATCGCCCAGGGCTCCGGCCCGAAGAGCCAGCGGCTCGCGGCGAAGATGAAGAAGATCCCCGGCGGCTTGAAGTCCCAGGCGTCGCGGTAGGGCACGCCGCCGTCGAGCAGCTCGTGCCCGACGACCGCGTAGATGCCCTGGTCGCGCCCGTAGCCGAGCGCCAGGACCTGCGGCAGGAGCAGCGCCAGGACGGCGAGGGCCGCGAGCGCGAGCCAGCGCGTGCGCGGTGCACCGGGCTCCATCGGGTGCTTGTCCTCCGGGCGCCCACCCGGGGCAAGGTTCCCCGCGCGGCGGGCGCCAGCCGCGCGCCCCATTCCCAGGCGGCGGGCGCGGTACTACGGTGCCTCCGTGGCCAGACAGTCGCGAGAACAGCGCAAACGCAACCGGGACAAGGAGCGCCGGCGGCGCGAGCACCTCGGGTTGCCGCCCGAGCCCCGCCCGCAGCCGCGCCGGGCACCGGTGGACCGCGTGCGCGCCGCACGCCCCGCCCGCGACGAGTCCGCGTCCGGCGAGGCGCCGGTCTTCGTCGCCCCCGAGAAGGTGCCGCCGTGGCGCCGGGCGCAACGCGCGCTGCAGCAGGGCAACCGCGTCGTGTGGATCGTGGCGGGCCTCGCGGCGGTGGCGGCCGTGCTCCTCTGGCTCAACAGCCGCGCGCCGTCCTCGACCAAGTCCCCGGAGACGACGACGACGAGCCGCGCGCGCACCGACGCGCCGCCGCGCCCGACGCAGCGGCCGGTGCCGCCGCCTCCGGCGACCCAGCCCCCGCCGCCGGAGGCCCCCACGGCGTCCGCCTCGGCCCCCGCGTCGGCGAGCGCCGCGGTGACGGC
>JACRDA010000053.1 GCA_016212965.1 Myxococcales bacterium | reverse complement strand
TGCGCTGCGCGGACGCCATCGACTGGGTGGCCGTGCCGCCCGCCCATTACCGGGCAGTGCTCGACGCAGTGGCGCTCACGCGCGGCGGCGCGCCCGCGGCGGACTGGGACCCGCGGAGCTACGCGGGCCGCTCGGGTTTGCTGTTCGCGAAGTCCGGCCTGCTCGTGCGGCCGGGCGCGCCGGCAGAGCTCGTGGTGCCGCCGGGCTCGCCCCTGCGCATCGGCTGGGGTCACGGCGCCGAGCCCACCACCCGCCTGCGCCTCCCGGCCTGCACGGCCGACGCCGGCGAGGGCGGCTGGCTCGCCTTCGCGGGCGGGGTCTGGGTGAGGGAGCCGGGCTGCTACGAGCTCGCCGTCCGCGTCGGCGACCGCGAGGAGCTCGTCCGGATCGGGGTCTTCGCCGCGTGCCCGGCCGCGTCCGCGCCGTGAGACGAAGATGCTGGAGCGGGAGACGCTGAGGGCGAGCCTCGTCCTCGGCGTGGCGGACCGCGATGGTCTGCGCCCCTGGGACCCACTGCGCGAGCTGGGGTGTGCTGGCCGTGAGGGCACCTGCTGGGTTTCGTGGCTGGCGAGCACCTCCAGCGCGCGCCGCAGATGCAACACAATGGCAGCGCCGGCGCGGTCGCCGTTCAGTCGTAGCCGGTCGCTGGGTCCGAACAGCTCCAGGCGCCCCACCTCTGCCACGCCTTTGCCTCGCAGCCGTTCGAGGCGTCGCCGTCGGCGTCGCAGTAAACCCTCGCGGCAGCGGTGCTTGCAGCGGCCGCCGACGCACATGCTGTCCATGTTCGGGCGCGTGCAATCGGCGTCGCAGAGTCCGCAGTCGTGAACGCCCGTCAGCTCTGTCTCGCAGCCGTTGCGCGCATCGAGGTCGCAGTCGCCGCGCTCGAGCGGGCAGTCGATACGCTCCAGCGTGAACGGAGCCGCCCCGCTCGCATGCCCCGAGCCCAACATCGGTGCTGCGTTGGGCGCGATCGCCGGCCCCGGACAGCTGGCCGTGGCGAATAGGATCGCGATCGAGACGTACGAGGTGGGGAGGATCCATCGCCCGTCGGCATGTCGCACAGGAGGCGCCGAGCCGGGCGATGGGCGCAAGCGCGGAGCACTGGTTCGGCGGGACCGGATGAGCGAGAAACCCGGCGCGATCCGGAAGCGGCGCGACGAATGGGGACCACCGCTCGACGGGGCGAGCGCGTGCGAACCGCGGGCCCGTTGAGCCCGTGTCCCGCCGTTGTCCGCGGCCGCGGTGGTGCTATCTTGGCGCCGTCGACGGGCCGCCGGGCCCGCCCCGAGGTTGGATGACTGCCATCGTTCTCCGGTGGGATCTTGCGTGAAACGCATCCGCGCCGCGGGGGTCGAGCCCCGCGGCGCACCGGCTAGCCGCTGATCCCGAGGCCGCGTGCCCACGCTCTGGCGTGCGCGCACGTGGCTCGGCGCGCGTGCCCCGGGGCCGCGCCCATGGAGGACGTCATCGTGTACCAGCTATCTCGCCTGGGCTTCGGCCCCTTCTTCGAACGACAGCTCGAGCCGGTGGGCGGCGACGAGCTCATCGTGGCCCGCGTCGCGGCCGAGCACCGCGGCGCCTACGAGGTGTGGGCGGCGACCGGCTCGGGGCGCGCACGGCTCGCCGGACGCCTGCGCCTCGAGCTCGCGGACGCCGGGGCGCCCGGCGTCGGCGACTGGGTCGTCGTCGGGGACGCGCCCGATCGGGAGCACACGACCGTCATCGAGCGCGTGCTCGAGCGGCGCACGGTCTTCGCGCGCGGCGCCGCCGGACGCGAGGCGCGCGCGCAGGTGGTCGCGGCCAACGTCGATCTCGTGTTCGCCGTGTGCGGGCTCGACGCCGACTTCAACCTGCGCCGGATCGAGCGCTACCTCGCCCGCATCTGGGCGAGCGGCGCGGAGCCCAGGGTGATCCTCAACAAGGCCGACGTCTGCGACGACCTCGACGGGCGCGTCGCGGAGGTCGAGCGCCACTGCTGCGCCGTGCCGATCCACGTGACGAGTGCGCTCCGCGCCGAGGGAATCGAGGCGGTGCGCGCGTGCCTCCGCGACGGCACGACCGCGGCACTGGTCGGCTCGTCCGGGGCTGGCAAGTCCACCTTGGTGAACGCCCTGCTCGGCGAGCGGCGCATGCGCACGGGCGAGGTCCGCGCGAGCGACGGGCGGGGCTGCCACGTCACGACCCATCGACAGCTCGTCCTGGTCCCGAGCGGCGGCCTTCTGCTCGACACCCCCGGCATGCGCGAGCTCGAGCTCCTCGACGACGAGGGCATCGAGACCGTCTTCGGCGACGTCGCCGCGCTCGCCGGCACCTGTCGCTTCCGGAACTGCCGCCACGACACCGAGCCGGGCTGCGCGGTGACGGAGGCGGTCGAGGCGGGCGGGCTCGAGGCCGAGCGCTTCCTGCACTTCCGCAAGCTCGAGCGCGAGGCCCAGGCGAACGAGCTGCGCCACGACGAGCACCGGCGCCGGCAGGCCGAGCGTAGGTGGGGGCAGCTCGCGGACGAGGTCGCGCAGCTCAGGAGGTGGAAGGGAGGCAAGCCGTAGAGCGCCCGCACGGCTCCCCCGTGCCACGCTCCGCGTCGGGGTCACGCCGTGGCGGGCGCCACGACGAAGCGCGCGGGCGTCACGCCTCGGTCGGCTCGGTCGCGGGCGCGGCGGGAGCCGGAGCCTCGGGCGCCTGCGCCTCGGGCTCCGGGTGCTGGCGCAGGGTGCCCCGCTGAATCGCGATCGTGATCTTGGCCATGGCCGTGTAGACGAAGGCGCCGAGGGCGACGACGCCGAGGCACACGATGATCTCGCCCACGTTCGGCGCGTACTCGACGACCTCGCCGAGCGGGCTCGGGATGAAGCCCGGGAAGATGAGGCCCATGCCCTTCTCGATCCAGATGCCGACGACGGCGAGGCCACAGCCGACGAACATGAGCCAGCGCTGCGTCCGCAGCTTCGGGACGAGGAAGATCGCCGTCGCCGTGATGTTGAAGAGGATGGCCGTCCAGATGAACACGCTCAGCATGCCCTTGCCGTGGAGGCCGAAGTACAGGTAGTGCGCGGACGCCGAGTGCAGAGCGCCCGTGTAGAACTCCTGGAACACCTCGCAGCCGAGCAGGAAGAGGTTGATCGGCATGGTGACGCGCAGCACCTTCGAGAAGTAGTCGAAGACGCTGTCCTTCACCGGCAGGCCGCCGTACTTCTTGATGGCCGTGAAGAGGAAGATGAGCAGCGCGGGCGCCGACGCGCCGGCGCTGATGAGGAAGCGCGGCGCCAGGATGGGCGTGTTCCAGAACGGGCGGCTGCCGAGGCCCGACAGGAGGAACGCCGTCACCGTGTGGATGGACACGGCCCAGAACATCGACAGGAACACGAACGGCAGGTAGGCGAGCGGCGTCGGCTTCTTGCCCTTGTAGCGGCTCCACAGGAGGTAGCCCGGGATGTGCAGGTTCATGGCGAGGTAGCCCATGAACACGAGCACGTCCCAGCCGAGCAGCGAGCTCGGGACGTTCAAGAAGCCGATGATCGGAAACAGGTGCCACATGCGCTCGGGGCGCCCGAGGTCGGTCGTGATGAACAAGAGGCACATGGTGACCGCGACCACGGCCAGCAGCTCGCCGAGCAGGACGATCTCCTTGATGTCCTCGCGATGGAACGCATAGGCCGGCACGACCAGGACGGCGGCACCGGCGGCCACGCCGACGAAGTAGACGAAGTTCGCGATGCCGATGCCCCAGCTCACATGATCGCTCATGTTCGTGCCGCCGAGGCCGTGCGTGAGGTCGTGAGCCCAGAACCAGCCGCCGAGCGCGATGAACACGAGGAGCGTGGCCATCCAGGTGTAGTACGCCCGCCCGCCGCTCAGCGCGCAGCGCACCATTCGCAGCCAGTACTGGAGATAGGAGACCATGGGCTCTCGGTGGGGGGTAGGTTCCGTGAATCCGTCGCAGTGGCGGGCGCCATCACCCGTAGAAGTAGAAGAAGCGCGGCTCGGTCCCGATGTCTTCCTTCAAGATCCAGACGCGCTTGTTCTCGACGATCTGGCGCACCTCGCTCTCGGGGTCCGACAGATCGCCGAACTTGCGCGCGCCGGTCGGGCACACCTCGTAGCAGGCCGGGTACATGCCGCGGCGCGTGCGCTGCAGGCAGAAGGTGCACTTCTCGACCACGCCCACCTGGCGGATGCGGTTCGAGAGATAGGCCTGGTGCGGGTTGATGCGGCTCGGCTCGATCTTGGGCTCGACCCAGTTGAAGCGCCGCGCGTGGTAGGGGCAGGCGGCCTGGCAGTAGCGGCAGCCGATGCACCAGTCGTAGTCGACGACCACGATGCCGTCGTTCTCCTTCCAGGTGGCGCCGGTCGGGCAGGCCTTCACGCACGGGGCGTTGTCGCACTGGTGGCACTGCACCGGCAGGTAGAACTTGCCCGGCGCCGGGACCTTGTCGCGGTCGTAGTAGACGGTGCCGCGCTCGAGGTGCTGCGAGCCGTTGTCGAGCTCGAGGACGCGGATGTAACGCATCTCGGGCTCGTCCGGCAGGTTGTTCTCGCGCGCGCAGGCTTCGGCGCAGCGCCGGTTGCCGTTGCAGTGCGACAGGTTGAGCGCGTAGGCGAAGTGGACGCCCTCGATGGGCGGCGGGTCCCCGATGCGCACGCGCACGCCGGTCTTCTGCCGCGTCCGCTCCTCGAGCCGCGCGAAGACCTTGACCTTGTCCTCGTCGGTGAGCTTCTTGTAATGCTTCTGGAAGTAGGCCTCGAACTCCGGCGTGTTGCAGGCCGGAGCCGCGACCGCTGCCGCCACCGTGCCCGCGGCCGCCTGCAAGAGGGAGCGCCGCGAGGTGCCGCCGTCGCGGCGCAGCTGCACCAGACCCGAGGCGGGCGCGCTCGGCGCGCAATCGGGCGCGCAGCTCGGGGCCGTGCAGTCGGTCTTCTGGCAGGTGACGGGACGCTGGCTCATTTCGCACCGAAGGGCGTCATGGGTTTGATCGTCTCGGGCATCTTCTCCGGCTCGATGGTCGGGTAGCGCGGGTGGTGCGGGTTGTGGCACGCCGGGCACGACAGCTTCGTGCGCGGGCCGTTCCACTCACCGACGATGAGGCCGTGCATGCCGCGCTTCCAGTCGTCGAGCTTGTCGCCGTGGCACGAGGTGCAGAGCTTCTGGGCCTCGTCGAAGGAGACGAGCGCACCCGTGGCGGTCACCAGCTGATCGAGGTTCCGGATCGAGTGGCACTGGTAGCACCAGAAGGTGTCGTCCCCGTGCGAGAAGTCGAAGGTACGGACCGCGTGGAACTCCTTCAAGGGGTGGCGCTCCGGCTGCGGCGTGCGTGTCGCGTGACAGCTCGAGCACGGGTAGGTGGCGAGCAGCGGGATGCGCGGTTCGATGGTGACGACGAGCTCCTTTTCCTCGGCGGGCTCGCCGCGCCGCGGCTCCCAGGTGCAGCTCGTCGCCAGCCCCGCGGCCGCGAGCGCGATGGCGCCGCGGCGCCAGTCGAGCGAACGGAGGTGGCTCATGGTCGCCCCTTCTGGATGCGGGCACGCTCGGCGGGGTCGTCCGGGAAGGTCGGCTTGTTCGAGAAGGGGCCCTCGAGCTCCGCCTCGGTGAGACAGCGACGCGCGCGGAACAGCCCCGCCACGCAGCCCTCCGTCCCGGGTCCGAAGCACGCGCGCAGCTTGCCGCTGATGACCTCGGCGGTCGTGCCGGGTGCGGCGCCCTCCGGCAGTGCCGGCGGCGCGTCGACGAGGACGGCCGCCGTGCCACCGCGCCCCGTCCACCCCTCCTCCCCGTGCACCTCGTAGTGCGCCGAGAAGTCCTCGTCACCGTCGGAGTTCCCCCGGTAGGTGCCCGGGGCGACCGTGTCGACGCCGCTGAAGCGCAGCCACACGTGCCGGGCGTGGGTGACGTCCGCGTCCTTGCACAGACGGCCGAGCTCGCCCTCGGACAGAATGACGTCCACCCGACGCCGGCCCTCGCGGCGCTCCACGCGATACCAGGCGTCGCGCACCGTGAACCGCTGCGTGCCGACGACGCCGCTCACGTCCGTCTCGGTGACCGAGGCGGGGTCGAGGTCGGCGGCGCGCACCGAGGGGACCGGGACGGGCTCGGACTTGCCGCAACCCGCGAGGGCCAAGAGGACGACGCTCACGCGCAGGAGGCTCATGCCGCTCCCTCGCTCTCGGGCGTGCGCACCGACGCGGGCGGGAAGCCGCTGCCGGGCACACTCCCCGGGGCCGCGGGCAGCCGCGGCGTGGACTCGCCGCCGTGCACCGCGAGGGTTCCGGTCTGGATGGCGATCGTGACCTTGGCGATGGCGGTGAACACGAAGGCCCCGAGCGCGGCCAGCCCGACGCTCACCAGGATCTCGCCGAAGTTCGGCCAGTACTCCACCACCTCGCCGAGCGGCGTCGGGATGAAGGCCGGAATGACGAGCCCGACGCCCTTCTCGAGCCAGATGCCGAGCATGGTGAGGGCGGCCGTGGCGATGACGACGCGGTGGTTCTTGCGGAACCTGGGCGTGATCCACACGAGCGTCGTCGCGAGGTTGAGCACGAGCGCCGTCCAGATGAGCGGATTGAGCCCGTGCTTGCCGTTGAGCCCCACCCAGAGGTAATGGGCCGCGGGGGTGCGCGCGCCGCTGTAGAACTGCGAGAAGAGCTCGCAGCCGAGCAGGAACAGGTTGAGCGGCGCGCTGAAGCGCAGCACCTTCTTCAGGTAGTCGAAGACGCTCTCCTGCACCTTGAAGTGCGTGTGGCGCCGCACGACCGTGAGGATGATGAGCAGGACGGCCGGCGCGGTGCAGCCAACGCTCACGAGGAAGCGCGGCGCCAGGATGGGCGAGGCCCAGAAGGGCCGGCCGCCGAGGCCGGAGAGCAAGAAGCCCGTCACCGTGTAATGGGTGACCGCCCAGAACATCGAGATGAACACGAACGGCAGGTAGAAGTACGGATTGGGCTTCTGCCGCATGTACTGCTTGTAGAGCAGGTACCCGGGGATGTGCAGGTTGATGACGAGATACCCGGTGTAGACCACCACGTCCCACGCCAGCATCGAGCTCGGCCAGTTGAGCTTGCCGATGCCGGGGAACAGGTGCCAGAGCCGCTCGGGCCGGCCGATGTCGGTGATGATGAACAAGAGGCACAGGACGACCGCGACCACCGCCAAAAGCTCGCCGAAGAGCACCACCTCCTTCGCGTCGTGGCGCTTGTACACGTAGGCCGGCACGATGAGCAGCAGCGCGGAGGCGGCGAGCCCGACGCAGAACACGAAGTTCGCGATGCCGATGCCCCAGCTGACCTCGTCGGTCATGTTGGTGCGGATGAGCCCGTCGACGACGTCGTGGCTGTAGCTCCAGGCGCCGAGCAGGATGAGCACCAGGAGCGAGCCCATCCACGTGTAGTAGAGGCGACCGCCCTTGAGGACGCACGCCACCATGCGCGCCCAGTAGACGACATAGCGAATCATCGCGGATCACCTTTTCCGGCGTCGTTCGGGCCGGCGTCGCTCGCGGCGGGGTCGCCGGCGCCGGCATCTTGCGGCGCGGGGGTGGGCGCCTTCGGAGGGCGGGGGCTCACCGAGGTGATGGGGTGCTCGCGGCCGCGCACCTGGGCGTCGATGACGATGGGGCACAGCTCCGCCACGAAGCTGCCCGAGACGCAGCTCTCCAGGCCGTCGGCGAAGCAGGCCGAGAGCGAGCCCTTGATGCGGTTGCCGCCGGCGTCGGGCGCGAGCACCACGAGCGCCGAGGCGTCGCCGTTGCCGACCCACTTCTCGTGCTCGTGGACCTGGTAGTGCAGCTCCCACTCGGAGGGCTGCCCGGCGACGAGCCGCTCCTCACCGGTCGGGATGCTGCCATTGCCCTGGCGGCGCAGCCACAGCGCGGGGGCCTTGTCCGACGCGACGGGCTCGCAGGCGTGCTCGGCCTTGGCGGCGGAGAGGTAGATGGTCACCTTCTCGTAGCCCATGCGGTGGTCGACGTAGTAGCGCGCGTCGGACGCGGTGAACGGCTGCTTGCGCAGCTTGCCCATGACGGCGCCCCCCGGAATCGTGGTGGCGGAGTCGTGCGGCGGCTTCACGTCGAACGATGGCGGGGGCGCTTTGCCCTTGCAGCCGGCGGCCGCGCCGACGAGCGCGACGACGGCCACGAGGGACGCGAGCGCGCGGTGGGCGCGTGCGCGGGGCCGCGGAGCGAGCCGTGTGCGTGGGGACATGGTCGGGTCCATCAGGCGAAGAAGTAGAAGAAGTGCGGAATCGTGCCGAGGTCCTCCTTCAGCACGTACACGCGCTTGGTCGCCAGGATCTTGCGGAGCTCGCCATTCGGGTCGTTGAGGTCGCCGAACTTGCGGGCGCCCGTGGGGCAGGCCTCGAGGCAGGCCGGAAACCGCCCCACGCGCGTGCGCTGGAGGCAGAAGGTGCACTTCTCGATGACGCCCACGGGGCGGATGCGGTTCGAGAGGTACGCCTGGTTCGGGTTGATGCGGTCCGGCTCGATGGTCGGGGCGCCGTAGTTGAAGCGGCGCGCGTGGTACGGACACGCGGCCTGACAGTAGCGGCAGCCGATGCACCAGTCGTAGTCGACGACGATGAGGCCGTCCGGCTCCTTCCAGGTAGCCTCGCAGGGGCACTGGCGCACGCACGGCGGGTTCGCGCACTGGTGGCACTGCACCGGCAGGTAGTACTTGCCGGACTTCGGGACCTCGCCCTCGAAGTAGGGGTCGGACTTCTCGAGCTCGAAGGCGCCGTTCGGCACCTCGAGCACGCGGATGTAGCGCATCTCCTCCGGGTGATTGGGGAGGTTGTTCTCGCGCGCGCACGCCTCGACGCAGCGGCGATTGCCGTTGCAGATGGACAGGTTGAGGGCGTAGCCGAACGTGACGCCCTCGATCGGCTGCGGGTCGCTGATCTTGACCGTGACGCCGGAGCGCTCCTTCACCTGCGCCTCGAGGCGCGCGAAGATCTGCTTCTTGTCCTCGTCGGTGAGCTCGGAGTAGTGCTTCTGCAGGAACTGGTCGACCGACGTGATGTCGCAGCCGGCGGCGGCGGTGGCGGTGGCGGCGGCGGCGGCGGCACCCGCGAGCAAATCGCGGCGCGACGTCTCGCCCTTGCGGCGCAGCTCCACGAGCTGTCCGGCGCGCGCGTCGGGCAGGGGCAGCGCGCCCGCGGCCTCGGGCTCGGTGTGGCATCCGTTCATCGGCGGCCCCCTTCCTTGGCGGCCATGGTGCGCGGCGGGTTCGGCGCCTTTTCGGGCTCCATCGGTGCGAACGCCGGGCGGTGCGGGTTGTGGCACAGCGTGCAGGTGCGGCGCGTCTGCGGACCGTTCCAGTACCCGACGTTGAGACCGTGCGTTCCGGCGCGCCAGTCGATGGCGCGGTCGCCGTGGCACCCGCTGCAGAGCTCGTACGACTTCTCGAACGGCAAGAGGGTGCCGTCGGTGAGGTGCAGCTTGTCGGGATCTTGGTTCGAGTGGCAGCGGTAGCACCAGCCGCCGACGCTGCCGTGGCGGAGCCCGGTGTTCGTGTGGAACTCGGTGAGGGGGCGCTCGGTCGTGTTGGCGGCGCCCTTCTCGTGGCACTGGGTGCACGGGAACTGCGCCCAGTGCTCGGCCGACAGCTCGATCGTGATCGAGTGCGCGGACGCCGAGGCGGGCGCCAGCTTGCGCTCGGGCGGCCCCGAACAGGCGGCGACGAGCGCGGCGCACAGACCGAGCGCCAGCGGGACGGGTTTCGCCATGCGGCTCGCACTTGGCGTCGGCATGCTGGCACCCGGCTAGCAGGAGCCGTGCCACCGGAGGCACGCGGCGGCGGCCGAGCCGCGTCCGGCCAGGCGTGGTCCGGCGCGGTTCCGATGCGCCGCGATGCGGGGTCCGCGTGCGAAATTCTTGCGCTGCGGCAGCTCCGTCGGGGTTCACGCAAACACATCGCGCGAGCGCAGAAGTTGCGCCGCACCTCCACGGCCCTGACGAGGCCCGGGCTCGGCCGCTCGTCGACGTCGGCAGCACGCGCAACGCTCGCGCCTCGTTCCTTGCTACAAGGCGGCATGAGCAGCGAAGAGCGCGTCCAGATCACCGTCACCGAGCACGTGGCCCACGTCCGGCTCGCGCGGCCCGCCAAGCGCAATGGCCTCGACCTCGCCATGTTCGAGGCGCTCGTCGCCGCCGGCGAGCGCGTCGCCGCCGACCGAAGCGTGCGGGCGGTCGTGCTGTCGGGCGAGGGCGAGGCGTTCTGCGCGGGGCTCGACTGGCGCGCGATGCTCGGCGGTGGGCCCGAGCTCGCCGAGCGGTTGCTCGCCCGCGGCCCCTCGAGCCCGGCCAACCTCGCGCAGCGCGCCTGCTGGATCTGGCAGGAGGTGCCCGTGCCGGTCATTGCCGCCGTCCACGGCGTCGCTTTCGGCGGCGGCCTGCAGCTCGCGCTCGCGGCCGATGTGCGCTTCGTCACGCCGGACGCGCGGCTCTGCGTGATGGAGATCCGCTACGGCCTCGTGCCGGACATGAGCCTCACGCAGACGCTGCCCCGCCTGGTCCGGGCGGACGTCGCCAAGGACTTGGTCTTCACCGGCCGCGAGGTGCGCGGCGACGAGGCCGTGTCGCTCGGGCTCGCAACGCGCGTGTGCGCCGCGCCCCTCGAGGCGGCCGAGGTTGCGGCGCGTCACATCGCCCGCCAGGCGCCCGGCGCGATCCGGGCGTGCAAGAAGCTCCTGAACGCCGCGCTGCACCTCGAGCCCGCGGCCTCGTTCCGGCTCGAGACCGAGCTGCAGCTGCCGCTGCTCGGGAGCCCGGAGCAGCTCGAGGCCGTTCAGGCGGTCATGCAGGGTCGAGAGCCCGCGTTCGCGGACCCGGCGCCGTAGCGCACGCGCCCCGCCCCGCAAGTCCCGGAGCGCCGCTGGTGGCACGGCAGTTGCTTTTCGGTTCCGTATCATGTGGCCGGCAACCGACGATCGAGCCCGGGCATCGCGTCCGAGCGTGGCGGTCGTCGGGCGCGCCTCTGCTCGCATTCGCGAGGTATTCCGAGGGGATCGCCTCCTCCCGACCGCCGCGGGAGCCGGCCCGGCCTAGCCACATGCCCCTGGCCGTAGGCGACGTGTTGGCGAACCGCCGAGCGCTCCGCGCGCGGCGAGCCAGGTTCGCTTCTTGCTAACCGCCCGGAGCTGAGAGCCCGATGCGCACTGGATGGATTCTGATTGGGGTGACGGTGGCCGCCGCCACCGTCGCGCTGGTCCTGCAGAGCACGCCGGCCGCGCCGCCCGTGAGCAAGCTCGCGGCCGTCGCGGTGCACGACGGCCCGGCCGCGCCGGCCGACGTGCTCGACGTCGGCGACGTCGGCATGGAGAACGGCGCGATGCCGCGTGACGCGATCCACGCCGGGCTCGCCGACGACGGGGAGGCGTGCGCCGCGGACGGGGACGACCCGCACGCGGCGGGCGACACCGGCGAGGCCGCCCACGGAGCGGCAGCGCGCGCGGTCGAGCCGGGCGCGCTCGCCGCGGCCACCGGCGAGGGCGCCACCACGGTGTCGGAGCTCATCGCGCGCGCGGGCTCGCTCGCCGGTCGGCGGGTGCGGCTCGCCGTGCAGATCGTGCGTTCCACGCCGGCCGTGCTCGGGCGCAACTGGCTGCACGTCCAGGACGGCACCGGCTCGCCCGAGCGCGCCGACTTCGACCTCGTCGTCACGACCGAGCAGACGGCGCAAGTAGGCGATCGGGTAGTGATCGAGGGCGTGGTCGCCACGGACAAGGACATCGGCAGCGGCTACCGATACGCGGTGCTCGTCGAAGACGCAGAGCTCGCGCCCGCAGCGGGAGCGCAGCCATAGCGCGCGCGCGCATTTCTTGCGCGGAGACTTGCATGACTCAACCGATGAACCCGCAGCCGCCCCTGCCGACCGTCCTCGAGCCCGTCGGCGAGCCCGCGGGCGGCAGCGCGCCGACCCGCCGCGACGTGATGGATTATGCGATCGGCGTCGTCGCCGCGACCGCCGCCGTGGCCGCTGCCTACCCGGCGGTGCGCTTCCTCTCGCCCGTGCCGACCGGCAAAGGCGGACCGGTTACGTTGCGGCTCGCCGACGTGCCCAAGGGCACGGTCACGCTCGCGACCGCCGGCGAGCGCAGCGTCCTCGTGGTCCACAACGACGAGGGTGCGGTGCGCGCCTTCTCCGCGACGTGCCCGCACCTCGGCTGCGGCCTGCGCTGGGACGAGGACGAGCGGCTGATCCGCTGCGGCTGCCACGGCGGGCGCTTCGGCATGGACGGGCGCGTCGTGTCGGGGCCACCGCCGCGCGCGCTCACGGAGCTCACGGTCGACATGGTGGGTGACAAGGTGGTGGTGACCTGATGGCCACGCGAGCACCAACGGCCCAGCCGCGAGCTCCGGGCGCATCCGGCTCCTGGCTGGGAGACCGCACGGGTTGGACGGTCGGCGCGGCGCGACTCGCGACGCACCGCATCGGGCCCTGGGAGGTCGAGCGCTACGCCGCGGTCGCGGCCGCCGTGCTCATGTTGCTGCTCGTGGCGAGCGGCATCGCCCTCTCGATGCACTACCGCCCGAACGCCACCGAGGCGCGCGGCTCGGTGGTCGAGATCGCGAGCGCGATCCCGTTCGGCAACCTGGTGCGCGGCGTCCACCAGTGGGCGTCCGATCTGCTCGTCGCCTGCATGTGGGCGCTGTGCCTGGCGCTGTGCATGCGCCGGTTGTATCGCCGGCCAGGCGAGCTCGTGTGGCTCGCCGCGCTGCTCGGCCTCTTGCTCGTGACGCAGATCGCCTTCACGGGCGCCGTCCTGCCTTGGACCGCCTCGGCGCGCGACCAGGCCCGCATGGTGGGCGGCATGGCGCGCTCGGTGCCGCTCGTCGGCGAGGGCCTCGCGCACTTCGTGCTCGGCGGGCCGGACGTCGGCGCCGCGACCTTGCCGCGGGCCTACGGCTTCCACATCGCCGTCCTGCCGGCGATCATCACCCTCGTCGCCGTCGCCTACTGGCGCCTCGCCGCGCGCATGTCGGAGGGCCTGGCGGAGCGGCGCGCCGTGGCGGGCGTTGTGCCGGCGCGCACCATCGCCGTGTACCCGGACTTCGCGCTGCGCGCCGTGGCCGTGGCCGTGGCCGTCGTGCTCGTGGTGATGTCGCTCGCGACCTTCGTGCCCCGGGTGCCCGGCATGACCGGCGGCGAGGCCGAGACGCCTCCCTGGTACCTCGCCTTCTTCCATCAGATCCTGCGCAAGTCGCCGCCCGACTTGCTCGGCATTCCAGGCCCGCAGTTCATCGGCGGCGTCATGACGGCAATCCTGCTCGTGGTGGCGGCCCTGCCCTTCATCGATCCGCGCGGCTCCAAGGTGACGCGCTGGCTCGCGTTGGTGGGTCTCGCGGGCATCGCGGCGCTGACGGTGTATGGCCTACAGTGAGCACATCCCAGGTTGCGGGGCCGAGCGCTCTCTCGGGCACCTGACGCCGCCGTCGCCCTCGGTCGCGCGGCGCCGCCCGGCGCGGCTCGTCCTCGCGTGGCTGGCGGCGCTCGCGGCGCTCGCGGTGTTCGGCTGGGCGCCGAGAGCGCACGCCCAGAACGAGTGCGTGCGCTGCCACGCGAGCCTCAGCGAGAAGCGCCTGCGGGGCGCCGCCGACGCGTGGCGCGCGAGCGTCCACGGCAAGGACGGCATCGGCTGCTTCGGCTGTCACGGCGGCGACCCGGCCGACCCCACCGTGCGCGCCCACTTGGCCGAGAACTTCAAGCCGCACCCCACGCGCCAGGAGATCCCCGTCGTGTGCGGCGGTTGCCACCAGGACGCGCGCTACATCCGGCGCTTCAACGCTTCGTTGCCGGTGGACCAGCTCACGCTCTGGCAGATCAGCGGCCATGGCGTCGGCATCGCGCGCGCCGACAGCTCCGCGGCCGTGTGCACCGACTGCCACGGCATCCACGACATCCTCGGCGGGTCGGAGCCGAACTCGCCGGTCAACGACCGGATGGTGCCGCAGACCTGCGGCAAGTGCCACTCCGACGCGGCCGCGATGAGCGGCACCAAGCTGCCGACCGACCAGGCCTCCGGCTGGAAGCGCAGCGCCCACGCCAAGGCGCTCGCCGCCGGCGTACCGGGCGCGCCCGCGTGCAACGGCTGCCACGGCGGCCACGGCGAGCTGGCGCAGACGGCCGGATCCATCGGTCGGGTGTGCCGGCCGTGCCACAAGGCCGAAGCGCAGGAGGTGGAGCGCTCGCCGCACAAGACCGCCTTCGCACGGCTCGGCTTCAGCGACTGCGTGCCGTGCCACGGTGCGCACGACGTCGCGGCCGCCTCCGGCGCCCTGCTCGTGTCGGTGTCCCAGGGCGGCGCGTGCGCGCGCTGCCACACCAAGGACGAGAAGCCGCAGGCCACGGCCAAGCTGCTGCAAGGCATGCTCGACGACGCCGCGCAGACCGGTGACGAGGCGCGTCGCGCGGCGAACGAGGCCGCGGCCCGCGGCATGAGCGTGCCGGGTCTCGAGAGCGCGCTCGCCGAGCTGCGGACGGCCGAGCACCGCCTCGGGCCCGCCGTCCACGCCCTCGACCCGTCGCTGCTCGAGCCCGAGGTGACGGCCGTGAAGGACGCGGCCGGCGTCGTCACGAAGGCGGTGGCGCAGGTCGAGGGCGCCCGCAAGACGGAGCGGCTCGGCTACTACGCGGCCACCGGCCTGCTCGCCCTCCTGTTCGGGCTGTTGGTCTGGAAGAGCGTGAGGGTGGCCCGGCGGAGGCCTGCATGACGGCTGCCGCGCCCGAGGGGTTGTTGCGGCGCGCGTGGCGCGCGCCGGGCCCGGCGGGGCGCGTCGCCCTTCTCGCCGTCGTGCTCCTCGGCCTCGTGGTCGGCGCGGCGCAGCTCGTCGAGCTGCGCGCGAGCAGCAACGCGGGTTGCACCAACAGCTGTCACGCGGACGCCAAGGAGCACGCCCACGCGGAGCTCGCGTGCGTCTCGTGCCACGACAAGCCGGGCGCCACGGTCGCGGCGCGCCTGGTGTGGGGCGAAGTCTTCGGCAGCAAGACACCGCCCAAGCACGCGGCGCTGCGCTCCGAGCCGTGCGAGAGCTGTCACGCCCGCGCGCTCGCTGCGAGCGTCACGCGCCTCGAGCCGGCCGAGGCCAAGCGCGCGGTGGCGTACGGCGACATCGGCCGGAGGGCCGCCGCGCTCTGGGCGTCCGCGAGCGTCGCCGAGGGGCATCGCGCCCACGGGCCGCGCACGCCCGGCGAGACCGACTGTGTGTCCTGTCACCGGGGCAGCGAGCACGCGGGCACGCCAGCCGGCGCGAGGTGCAAGGGTTGCCACGACGAGGCGAGCGTGCACGCCACGCCGCTTGCGAAGGACGAGCCGGACTGCACGAGCTGCCACGGCTTCACCGCGCGGCGCGCACCCGAGGCCGACGGCTCCAGCGGCACGCCGCGCGCGAACGTGGTCACGGTCTGCGCCCGCTGCCACGGCACACCGCCCGTGGCCTCGGGCGGCGAGCCACGGCCCGACACGGACGCGGCCGTGGTCGTGGCCGAGGGCATCCTGCACGGCGAGGTCGCGTGCGGTGACTGTCACAGCCCGCACCCGGGCAGCGGCACGGACGCGGGCCACGCCTGCTCGCGCTGCCACGAGGTGAAGATGCCCGACCCGGGCAGCGTGGTCGCGGCGCGCTTCAAGGCCGACAGCAAACCGCCGAGCGACGTGGCGGCGCACCGCAACTGCGAGGGCTGCCACGCGGCGCACGCACCGCAGAAGCTCGCCATCGCGGCCTGCAAGAATTGCCACCCGGACCAGAGCGAGGCGCGGGGTGAGTCCTCGACCGCCCTGCGGCACGACAACTGCGCGTCGTGCCATCAGCCGCACACGTGGGCTGCCGAGCGAGCCGGCTGCGTGAAGTGCCACGACGAGGTCGCCGCCAAGGTGATGAAGCTCGGCCCGGAGAAGCACACCGACTGCTCCTCCTGCCACGAGCCGCACGCGCCCCTGCCGGGCGCGCAGGTGTGCGCCGGCTGCCACGAGGAAAAGAAGTTCCACGTGAGCTCGGCACCCGCCGGCCACCGCGAGTGCAAGGGCTGTCACGACCCGCACGCCGACAAGAGTGGCGCCGCGAGTTCGTGCGCGCGCTGTCACACGAACGTGCAGCACGAGGTCGGCACGGCCGTGCCGCGCCACGGGCAGCTCGGCTGCGTGGGCTGCCACCAGCCGCATGGTAGCCCAGTGCCGCCGCCGACGCGCTGCCAGTCGTGCCACCAGAAGCAGTCCTCGCTCGCCATGACGGCGGGCACCCCCGCGCGGCACCAGAACTGCGGCAGCTGCCACCAGCCGCACACGTTCAAGATCACCGCGCCGTCGCAGGCCTGCGCCCGCTGCCACTCGACCTTGACCTCGGCGGGCTCGCACTCGGGCAACTGCCTCGACTGCCACAAGCAGCACGGGCCGCCGCAACCGGAGCCGAACAGCTGCGGGCGCTGCCACACGAAGGTGGACGGCGCGGCGCTCGCGGCGCAGGGCCACAAGGCCTGCAACGGCTGTCACCAGCCGCACAAGCGCGCCGGTGCCGCTCGGACCATCTGCCGCAACTGCCACACGACGGCGCACGCGGCGGCGGCGAGCTGGCCCGCCGGCTCCCCGCACGCCGAGGCCGGGAAGGCCGGCTCCGGCGCCTGTCCGAGCTGCCACCAGCCGCACCGCTTCAACCAAGAGACCGCGTGCCAGAGCTGTCACATCAACCAGGCCTCGACCTTCGGCGGCAACAAGCACCGCTGCGAGAGCTGCCACGTCGTGGCCGAGGCCCGACCGGCGCCCACCGCAACTGCCAACGGGCAGAAGGGCTGGTGGACGAGCTGCAACAAGTGCCACACGGGCCAGGTCGCCGGCGCCGCCGCGCGCCGCAGCGAGAAGCACCGGCGCTGCGAGAACTGTCACACCCAGCACCAGGCGGGCAGGCCGTCCTGCCAGACCTGCCACCAGGCGATCGCGAGCTCGGGCGCGCACCAGCAGCAGGGGCACAAGCAGTGCACCAAGTGCCACGAGACCCACGCGCCGAGCAACATCGAGCGCAAGCCGTGTCTGTCGTGCCACGACGACATGAACGACCACCAGCCGAACTCGCCGCGCTGCCAGGCCTGCCACCTGTTCCGCTGAGCGCCCAGGGCGCCCTGCCCCCCCCACTCCCGAGCTACCAGCCGAGCGTGAACACCTCGAGCTTGCGCCAGGTGTCCCCGTCCTTCGGCAGGCCCATGACGGTGATCTCGAGGCCATCCGCCTTCGGCTCGGCGAGCAGGTACGCGAAGTCGCGCGGGGAGGGCGCGTCGTAACGATCGTCCGGGTGACGCCGCGCGTCTCCCGTGGCGAGGGTGACGCGCGGCCCGCCCCCGCCGCCGTTCACGAGGAAGGTCTTCGGCCCGCGCCGGAAGTGCTCGTAGGCGTGGACGTGTCCGCTCACCATGGCGAGCGTCTTCTGAGCGCGCACGAAGGGCGGCACGAGCGCGCGCGCGACGTGCTCCTCGTCGCCCGTGACCGTGCTGTTCGTGTAGGGCGGGTGGTGCAGGAGCACGACGACGCCGCGCACGGCGGGGTCCGCGTCGAAGCGCGCGAGCGCCGCCGCGTACCAGTCGAGCTGTTGCTGCCAGCCCCGGGCCGTCAGCTCGTCCACGTTGCTGTCGAGCACGACGAGGCGCACCGGCCCGTACTCGAGCGCGTACCAGTGGCGCCACGACAGGTGCGGGAAGCGCGTGAACAAGAGCGGCTCGACGGCGGCGCCGCCCCAGTACTCGTGGTTGCCGAAGGCCGGAAAGACGGGGATGCCGGCCGCGCGGACGGGTGCGGCGGCGGCGTCGAAGTCCGCCCACTGCCCCGGCGACGAGCCGTCGAACACGAGATCGCCGGTCACGACGAGGAACGCCGGCCGCGCCTCGGCGAGGCTCTGCATCACGAGCGCGCGCTCGCGGTCGTTCGACTCGCGCCAGAACTCGAGCGCGCTCGTTCGCTGGGTGTCGCCGAGCACGGCGAAGCGCCCGCCCTCGCGGTACGGAGGCAGCTCGCCCGCGTAGCGCGCCGGCGGAGGCAGGGGCGTGCAGGCGCCGAGCAGCGCGAGCGCGGCGACGGCGCGCGAGCCGAGCCGCACCGCCCGCTCCACGGCGCGTCCGGCGCGGTACTTCACGCTGCGCGCGGAGGCGCCGGCCCGTGTCGACATCACGCGCAGAGGCTTGCCACGAGGGACGCGGGACGGGAAGCGGGAGGCCTCGCGCCCGCGCCGTTCACGGCGGGCGGGGCCCCGCGCTACGCTGCCCGGCGATGGCACGCCCCGAGCACGGCACGCTCTACCAGATCTTCGCGCGCATCTGGCTCGACGAGCTGTCGCGCGCGGCCGGACGACGCCTGACGCTGGCGGAGGTGCCCGACGCGGAGCTCGATGCCCTGGCGGCGCGTGGCTTCGACTGGCTCTACTTGCTCGGCGTGTGGACGCTGGGGCGCGAGGGACCGCCCATCTCGCGCAGCCTGCCCGAGCTCCGGCGCGGCTACGACGAGATGCTGCCCGGCTGGAGCGAGGCGGACGTCGTGGGCTCGCCCTTTGCCGTCGCCCGCTACGCGGTCGAGCCCTCGCTCGGCGGCGACGCCGCGCTCGCGTCGCTGCGCGGGCGGCTCGCGCAGCGCGGCATCGGCCTCGTGCTCGATTTCGTGCCGAACCATACGGCGCGCGACCACGACTGGGTGCGGGAGCGCCCCGAGCTCTACGTGCGCGACGCCTCGGGCGCCGTCGCTTGCGGGCGCGACCCCTTCTTCCCGCCGTGGACCGACACGGCCCAGCTCGACCTGCGGCGCGAGGCCACGCAGGCCGCGCTCGTCGAGGCCTTGTGCGCGGTCGCGGCGCGCGCGGACGGGGCGCGCTGCGACATGGCCATGCTCGTGCTCGCGGACGTGTTCGCGCGCACCTGGGCAGCGCTGCCGGAGCTCGAGCCCGGCGCCGCGGCCGGGGGCGAGCTCTGGGCGCGCGCCCTCGACGCCGTCCGCGCCCGCCACCCGGATTTCCTCTTCATCGCCGAGGCGTACTGGGACCTCGAGTGGCGCCTTCAGCTCCTAGGCTTCGACTACACCTACGACAAGCGCCTCTACGACCGACTCCTGCACGCGCCCGCCGAGGTGCGAGGACACCTCGCCGCCAGCGCCGACTACCAGCGGCGCAGCGTGCGCTTCCTCGAGAACCACGACGAGCCGCGCATCGCTTCCTTGCTCGACTTCGAGCGCCAGCGCGCTGCGGCCGTGCTCGCGTTCACGGTGCCGGGGCTCCGGTTCCTGCACGACGGCGAGCTCGACGGGCGGCGCGTGCGCTCTTCGGTCCACCTCGCGCGGCGCAAGGTCGAGCCCGTCGACGCCGCGCGCCGCGCCTTCTACGCGCAGCTGCTCGAGGTGCTGCGCCTTCCGGCCCTGCGCACCGGGCGCTTCGCGACCCTCGCGCCCGCGGGACCGGACTCGCTCCTTGCGCACCGCTGGGACCACCCCGAGGGCGCGGTCGTCGTCGTCGTCGCCTTCGGCCCGGAGGCCGTGGGCGGCAGGGTGGCGCTCGATCTGCCCGGGCTCGCGGGGCGGCGCGTCGCGGTCCGCGACCGGCTCACGGGCGCGGTCGCCGTGCACGACGGCGCGGCGCTCGTGGATCCGGCGCGCGGCCTGCCGGTGGAGCTGCCGGCCTGGGGCGTCGCCGTGCTCGAGCGGGTGCCGAGCTAGCGCGCGCCCGCGGGGGCCTTCAACCGGGGCGGTCGGTGCGCAGCCGCTCGAAGAGCGCGCAGAGCTCGTCGTGGTGGCTCCGGGCGTCGCTGCGGCCGAGCTCGATGAGCTTCTTCGCGAACTCGCCGTCGAAGAGCAGGTACGACAGAAGGTCGGCCTCGCGCGTGGCCTCGGCCTCGGCGAGCTGCCGCATGATGCGTCCGAGGACGCCGCCCACGTGGAAGCCGGGCGCCCGGACGTGGTCGGCGCCGAGCTCGCCCACGTTGGCCGAGCAGCGGATGTGCACCGTGTGGAGCTGCCGCAGGCCGTCCTCGGGCGGGCGCCCGAGCGCGACGTTGAGCTCGCGCGTGAAGTCCGGGCCGTAGCGGCGCGTGCCGGCCTCGAGGATGTCGTTGATCTTCTCGAGCCGGTCGAGGTCGTTGTCGATGCGGTCGAGCAAGAGCGCGTTCAGCGCCTTGCCGAACATGAAGAGCGCGCTCGGCGCCTGCTCCACGAGCTCGGCGGCGCCGCGCGCCGCGCCGCCACGCGCCGGGCGGTAGCGCGGGTTCACGACGATGACGCCCGCGGCGCCGAGGCGGCGCGCCGGCGACAGGGGGATGTTCTGGCGCAGGCCGCCGTCGCAGTAGTAGTGCCCGTCGATCGCGACGGCGGGAAAGAGCATCGGCAGCGCGGCCGAGGCGAGTGCGTGGACGGGGCGCAGGCGCACGACCTGCGGCACCACGGCGGAGGTCGGCTCCCACGGCTCGGGGGACGCGTGCCGGCGCTGCACGAACACGACCGTGCGGCCCGTGGCGATCTGGGTCGCGGAGAGAGCGACCGCCTGCACGCGGCCCGCGCGCAGGTGCTCGTCGATGCGAGCGAAGGGCACGTTCCGCTCGAGCAGCTCGGCGAGCGGCCCGGACTCGAACAGGGCGCCGGCCATGCCGAGGGGTGTGCGGCCGAAGAGCGCCCGGCCGACCGCGTACACGCCGCGGTGTCGGGGGCGCAGCATCTCGTCGATGCGCAGGTTCTTCCACACCCCGGACAGGCGCGCGACGCGACTCCGCGGCTCGTCGGCGAAGGCCGCCAGGGTCGCGACGTTGACCGCGCCGACCGAGGTGCCGCAGAGCACGTCGAGGGGCACGTCGTAGCCGAGGTCGCGCGACACCTCCTCGACGATGTGCTCGAGCACCCCCACCTCGTAGGCGCCGCGCGCCGCGCCGCCCGCGAGCACGAGGCCGACGCGCGGTCGCGCGGAACGCTCGGCGCCGGGCCGAGGCGCACCCTCGTCGGGCGCCGTCGCGGGCAGGGCCTCGTCGCCGTCGTTCACGTGCCGTGCTCCCACCGCGCCGCGGCGCGGGCCCAGACGTGCTCGGCGGCGAGCTCGCCGGCGTGCACGCAGTCCGGCACGCCCACACCGCGGAGGGCGTTGGTCGCGACGGCGAGGGCGGGCTCGGCCGCGAGCAAGCCCTCGATCGCCGCCACGCGCCCGAGGTGACCAACGTCGTATTGCGGCATCGCGCGCTCGTGGCGCGCGACGAGCTCGAAGTCGGGTCGGCCTCCGACGCCGAGCAGCGCGGCGAGCTCGCGCCGCACGAGCGCGCAGAGGGCTTCGTCCGAGCGCCGCAAGAGCTCGCCGTGGCGCATGCCGCCGACGAAGGAGCGCAGGAGCACGTGCCCCTCGGGCGCGCGGCCCGGGAACTTGCGGCTCGCGAACGACACCGAGAAGATCTGCCGTCCCTCGGCCGCCGGCACGACGAGCCCGAAGGCGTCGAGCGGGTGGCGCACGTCGGCGAGGCGGTGGCCCGACACCACGATGGCGCTCGAGGCATGCTCGATCGACGCGAGCGCTGCGGCGAGCGCCGGGCTCGCCGTCGCCAGCAGCGCGGCGCTGCGCGGCGCGGGCAGGGCGACGACGACGGCGTCGAAGAGCTCGCGCACCGTCTCGCCGTCGCTCGGCGGGGGCTCGGTCCACGCGGCGCGCTCGGGCCGGGGGCGCGCCGGCCGCCGCCGCGTGAGCGCGAGGCCCGCGGCCGTGCGCTCGAGCGCGAGCACGCTCGCGCCGAGCTCGAGCGCCACGCCGGCCTGGCGCAGCTTGGCCTCGAGCGCGTCGAGCAGCTCCGCCATGCCGTTGGGAAAGGACACGAAGAGGCCGTAGCGCGCGCCGCTCGCGCCCTCCTCGGCGCGGCCGCGCCCGAGCTCCCGTCGCTGGCCCCGCCACAGGCTGCCGTGCTCGCGCTCCATCGCGAGGAAGCGCGGCAAGGTGGCGCGCAGGCTCAGGTGCTCCGGGTCGCCGGTGTAGATGCCCGCGACGAGCGGCTCGACCAGGCGCGCGAGCGCCTCGGGCCCGAGCCGGCGCCGCGCGAAGGCCGCGAGGCTCTCGTCGACGTCGTCGTGGCGGGCCGGCACGAAGGGCTCGCACAAGAGCCGCAGCTTGCCGCGCAGGCTCAGGATGGGCGAGGCGAGCACGCTCCCGAGCCGCGCCGGCGCCATGAGCATGAAGCCCGCCGGCACGGGCAGCGGCTGGCCGGCGCGGAGCACGAGCGAGCGCCGGTAGGCGGCGTTCGCGCCGACCAGGCGCCCGCCGAGGCCGAGGCGCTCGCACAGCGACAGCGCCCACGGCTTGTCGGTGACGAACATGTCGGCGCCCATTTCGACGAGGTAGCCGTCGCGGCGCTCGGTGCCGACCGCCCCGCCGAGCCGGGCGCGTGCCTCGAAGAGCGAGATCGCGCAGGGGCGCCCGGCGGCGCGCCCGAGCTCGAGCGCGCGGTGCGCGGCCGCGAGTCCGCTCACGCCACCCCCGACGACGGCCAGCTTGAAGGTCATGCCGGGAGCACCCTCAGGCCTGGTGGCGCCAGCGTCCGCCGTGCGCCAGGAAGTGGGCCTGCGAGTCGACCGGCGGTTGCCCGGCCTTCGGGGCCACGCGCTCGTAGGCGCCGTCGGGCTTGAGCCGGTGGCTCTTCTGGTTGTCGCGCAGCTCGAGCATGAGGATCTCGTCGCGCACCGCTGCCAGGAGCTTCGGATCCTCGATCGGGAACAGCACCTCGAAGCGGTGATCGAGGTTGCGCGGCATGAGGTCGGCGCTGCCGGCGAGCAGCTCGTCGCGCCCGCCGTTGCGGAAGTAGAACAGCCGGGCGTGCTCGAGGAAGCGGCCGACGATGGACGTGACCGTGATGTGCTCCGACATGCCGGGTACGCCCGGCTTCAGGCAGCAGATGCCGCGGATCTGGAGATCGACGCGCACGCCGGCGCACGAGGCCTCGTAGAGCGCCCGGATGCACTCGCGGTCGGTGAGCGCGTTGAGCTTGAAGGCGAGGTAGCCGTCGCCGGTCGCCTTCTGCTGGTCGACCTCGCGGGCGATGCGGGCGAGCAACATGCGGCGCATCTGCGTCGGGGCGACGAGGAGCTTGCGGTAGGAGTCGCGCTGCGACACGCCCGTCAGGGCGTTGAAGAGATCGGACACGTCCTCGGCGATCTCCGGGTCCGCCGTGAAGTAGCCGAGGTCGGTGTAGACGCGCGCCGTGATGGGGTTGTAGTTGCCCGTCGCGAGGTGCACGTAGCGCCGGATGCCGTCGCGCTCGCGCCGCACGACGAGGCTCATCTTGGCGTGGGTCTTGAGGCCCATCACGCCGTAGACCACGTGCACGCCGGCGCGCTCGAGGGCGCGCGCCCAGCCGATGTTGTTGGCCTCGTCGAAGCGCGCCTTCAACTCGACGAGCACCGAGACCTGCTTGTCGTTCTCGCGCGCCCTGAGCAGCGCCTCGACCACCGGCGAGTTCGGCCCCACGCGGTAGAGCGTCTGCTTGATGGCGAGCACGTCGGGGTCGTCGGCCGCGTCGCGGATGAAGCTCACGACCGGGTTGAAGCTGTCGAAGGGGTGGAACAGCACGACGTTGCGGCGGCGCAGCACCGAGAAGGTGCTCTCGTCGCCGGCGAGGATGGGGGGCACGATCGGCGTGTAGGGCGGGTACTTGAGCTCGGCGCGGTCGAGCGACGCGAGCTGCGCCACGTCCGCGATGCCGATGGGGCTCGGCATGCGGTAGACCTGGTAGGGCGCGAGGCGCAGGTTCTGGATCAGGATCTCCTGGATACGCTCGGGCATCTCGGCGTCGATCTCGAGGCGCACGGCGGTGCCGAACTGCCGTTGCCCGACGATCTCGCTCATCGCGATGAGCAGATCACCGGCCTCGTCCTCCTCGATCTCGATGTCCGCGTCGCGCGTGACGCGGAACGGGTAGGCGCACACCACCTCGACCCCCTCGAACAGCCGGTCGAGGTTCGCGGCGATGACCTCCTCGAGCCACACGAAGTTCGGGGCGGCGATGTCCTCGAGGCCGAGCCGCTCGATCTTCTCGGCCCGCTCCTCGTCCGGGATGCGCAAGAGGCGCGGGAAGCTCGGCGGCACCTTGAGGCGCGCGAAGCGCTCGCCCTCGGAGCGCGTTCGCACCGCGACCGCGAGGTTCAGGCTGAGGTTCGAGATGTGCGGGAAGGGGTGGCCCGGGTCGAAGGCGAGCGGCGTCAGGACCGGGAAGATCTCGTGCTCGAAGTACTGGCGCAGGAGCTTGCGCTGCTTGCGCTTGAGCTCTTCGTAGCGCAGGACCCGGATGCCGGCCGTGCGCAGCTGCGGCAAGAGGCGCGCGCGCCAGCACTCGTGGCTGGCACGCAACGGCGGCAAGAGTTGCTCGCGGATCGCCGCGATCTGCTCGGCCGGCGTCATGCCGTCCGGCGGCGCCTCGCGCGCGCCGCCCTCGAGCTGGCGCTTCAGGCCCGAGACGCGGATCATGAAGAACTCGTCGAGGTTGCTGCCGAAGATCGACAGGAAGCGCACCCGCTCGAGCAGCGGGGTGCGCTCGTCGAGCGCCTCGCCGAGCACGCGCTCGTTGAACTTGAGCCACGAGAGCTCGCGGTTGAAGTAGCGCGGTGGCTCGGACGGCTGCCGCGGCGCCGTGCGGGCCGCCGGCGCCGGCTTGGTCGTGGTCTTGGCCTTGCCCACGGCCCGGGACGATACCACCTCGGGTCGGCCCCCGAGGAGACAAGCGCCACGAAACCTGCTGCAATGCGAGGCCACCTCGAGGCGAAGCCCATGCGCGCGACCGAGCCCCGGATCCGTCCCGCCACCGCGGCCGACGCCGCCACCGTGCTCGGCTTCATCCGCGCCCTGGCGGCGTTCGAGCGGGAGCCCGGCGCGGTCGAGGTGGACGTGGCGACGCTGCGCGCGCAGCTAGCCGAGCCCGCGCCGCCCTTCGAATGCCTCTTGTGCGAGCGCGGGGCCGAGGCGCTCGGCTTCGCCCTCTACTTCTTCGCCTACTCGACGTGGCGCGGTCGGCGGGTGCTCCACCTCGAGGACCTGTTCGTCGCGCCCGCAGCGCGCCGCGCGGGGGTGGGCCTGGCGCTCATGCGCGCGCTCGCAGCGATCGCCGTCGCCCGCGACTGCGCGCGCTTCGAGTGGAGCGTCCTCGATTGGAACGAGGAGGCCCTGCGCTTCTATCGCCGTCTCGGTGCAGCGCCCGTCCCCGGCTGGACGGTGCTCCGGCTCTCCGACGCTCCGCTCTTGGCGCTCGCGTCGGCAGCTCCCACCGAGCGGGGCTGACCGCGCCGCGAGCGCCCGCGCCGCCCGCGGCTCAGGCCGGCGGGTTGTACTCGAGGTAATCCTGCAGGTCGTAGAGCTTGTTGCAGAGGTCCTCGGCGTGACCGTACTCGCTGATGAACACCTCGCAGGCCTTGGTGAACTTCGTGGCCTGGAGCTTCGTCATCTTCTCTTTGTTCTTCAGCGTGCGCACGACCTCGTGGAAGGAGCGGCGCGCCTCTTCGAACTTGGGGCCCACGCCCGAGGCGTGGCTGATCTTGTCGAACAGCTTCGTCACGTCACCCAGCACCGCCTCGAACTGCATCAACGTCGAGATCGCCACTCCGTCCTCCTCATGATCGTGCCAAGCGAGCCGCATCCCAACGGCCCGGGTCCACCCTTTTAGCACGAGTGCGTTCCTTCAGTCGCGCACTCGTGTCCGCCCGTGCTAGCAGAGGCGCGATGGCGGTGGTCGTGACGGGAGCCTCGGGGCACGTCGGTGGGGCGCTCGTCCGGGCGCTCCTGGCGGAGGGCGCCAGCGTGCGCGCGCTCGTCCGCAGCGACGTGCGGCCACTCGCCGGCCTCGACGTGGAGGTCGTGCGCGTGGACGTGGCGGATCGCGAGGGCCTGGGCCGCGCCTTCCGCGGCGCCGAGGTCGTCTACCACGCGGCCGCTCAGATCTCGCTCGAGGTGGGCCCCGACGCCGCCGCCGACGCGGTCAACGTGTGCGGCACGCGCCACGTCGTCGACGCCTGTCGCGGCGCCGGCGTGCGGCGCCTCGTCCACTTCTCGACCGCGCAGGCACTCGGCGAGGACGGGCGCGAGCTGCGCCGCTTTCCCGACGGCCCGCGTCAGGGGCTCGCCTACGATCGCTCCAAGGTGGACGCGGAGCGCGTCGTGCTCGAGGGCGCCGCGACCGACCTCGACGCGGTGGTCGTGAGCCCCTGCGCGGTCGTGGGCCCGCCCGACCACAAGCCCTCGTACATGGGGCGCGTGCTGCTCTGGCTCGCGCGCCGGCGGCTCCCCGCCACGGTCGCCGGCGGCCAGTCCTGGGTCGACGTGCGCGACGTGGCGCTCGCGGCCATGGCGGCGGCGCGCGTCGGCGTGCGCGGCGAGCGCTACGTCATCGGCGGACACTGGCTGCCCCTCGCGGAGCTCGCCGTGCTCGCCTGCCGCGCGGCCGGCGTTGCGCCGCCCCCCTTCCGCGTGCCGCGCGCGCTGGCGAGCGCCTTCGCGCCCGCGGTCGCGACGGTGCTGCGTGGGCTCGGACACGACCCGCTCTTCACGCGCGGCTCGCTCGAGCAACTGCAGGACCGGCCGCGTCCGCTCGACGCGCGCGCCGGCTCCGTGCTCGGACACCGGCCGCGTCCGATCGAGACGACGCTCGCCGACGCCTACGCGTGGTTCGAGGCGCAAGGCTTGCTCGCGCCGCAGAGGAGGGCTCGCTGATGCGTGCCGTGGTCACGGGAAGTAGCGGTTTCGTCGGTCTGCACCTCACGCGCACGCTTGCGGCGCGCGGCGACCTCGTCACGGCGCTCGACGTCGTGGCGCCGCCCGGCGCTCCAGCCGAAGGGGTGACGCTCGTGACGGGCGATCTGCGCGACAGGGCCGTGGTCGAGCGCGCCTGCGAGGGTGCCGACGTCGTGTTCCACGCCGCTTCGCGCGTGCAGACGCGCGGTCACGGCTCCGAGGAGGTCGCCGCCATCAACGTGGGCGGCACGCGCAACGTGCTCGCGGCGTGCCGCAGCGCTTGCGTCGCGCGGCTGGTCTACGTCTCGAGCGCCTCGGTGGTGTACGACGGCAAGGACATCGAGGGCGGCGACGAGAGCTTGCCGTACCCGCGCTCGTTCCACGCACCCTACGCCGAGACCAAGGCGCAGGCCGAGCGCGAGGTGCTGGAGGCGAGCGGGCAGGGCGGCGTGCACACCTGCGCCATCCGTCCCCACGTGGTCTTCGGTCCGGGCGATCGGCGCTTCTTCCCCGCCGTCGTGGGCCGCGCGAAGAGCGGCAAGCTCAAGGCCTACGTCGGCAGCCGCGACAAGCTCTCCGACTTCACGTACGTCGACAACCTGGTCGACGCGCTGCTCCGCGCCGCGGAGCATCTCGGCGGGGCCGGCGTGGCGCGCGGCCAGGCGTACTTCGTGACGAACGGCGAGCCCCTCGCGTTCTGGGAGTTCGTCGGCCGGCTGCTCGACGGCCTCGGCTATCCGCGCCCCCGCTACCGCGTGCCGTACGCGATCGCCTACGGCGCGGCGGCGGTGCGCGAGGCGCTCGACGCCGCGCGCGGCATTCCGACGAGCGAGGAGAGCCTCACGCGCTTCGCCATCCGCTACCTGACGACCCACCACTACTTCAGCCACGGCAAGGCGACGCGCGAGCTCGGCTACCGACCGGCGATCGACCTCGCCGAGGGGATCCGCCGCACGATCGCGGCGGGCTAGCACCGGTCACGCGACGTCGGTCGGCCGCGGCGCCGTCGGGCGGCCGAAAGCCCGTGCCGGTCCGCGGCCGGCACCGTATGGTTCACGGGGCTCGGGGACCCGCTGCACATGTCGTTTGCCGTCTTCGGCGGTATCTTCACCGCCCTCTTGCATCTCTACGTCGCGGGGAGCTTGCTCGCGCCGCTCGAGATCTCGCGGCGCACGCGCGTGCTCGTGTGGATCGGCGTCGCGCTCCTGTGGCTCGCGCAGCTCCTCGGCATGGCGCTCCAGCGGGCCATCGGCACGACCAGCCTCTACCTGTTCGACTGGGGCCGCTACCTCGTGCTCGGCATGTTCGGGCTCGTCACGCCCCTGTTGCTCGTGCGCGACATCCTGCGCGTCTCGAGCCTCGGCGCCCGGCGCCTCGTCCGCTTCGTACGCCGGCGGGCCGCGCCCGTGGTGGATCACGATCGCCGGCGCTTCCTCGCCAAGAGCACCAATGCCGGTATCGTCGGCGTCTCGGCCGTGCTCGGCGGGGTGGGCGTCGCCGAGGCGCGCGGCCGGCCCCGGGTCGTTGAGGTGTCGGTGCCGATCCGCGGCCTGCCGCCCGAGCTCGAGGGGTACCGCATCGCGCAGGTGAGCGATCTCCACATCGGGCTCACCATCCGCCGCGGCTTCCTGCAGACGGTCGTCGACGCGGTCGGCGAGCTCGCGCCCGATCTCATCGCCATCACGGGTGACATGGTCGACGGACACGTGCCCGAGCTGTCGCCCGAGCTCGAGCCGCTGCGCGAGCTCCACGCCCCCGACGGCGTGCTCTTCGTGACCGGCAACCACGAGTACTACTGGGACGTCGAGGCCTGGGTGCGCGCGCTGCCCGATTTCGGCCTCCGGGTGCTCATGAACGAGCACGTCGTCATCGAGCGCGGCGCGGCGCGGCTCGTCGTGGCGGGCACGACCGACGAGCACGGGCGCCGTTTCGCCGCCGAGCACGCCTGCGACCCGGTACGCGCGCTCGCCGGTGCGCCGCCCTCTGACGCCCGGATCCTGCTCGCCCACCAGCCGAAGACCTGTTACGCGGCGGCGCGCGCCGGCTACGATCTCCAGCTTTCCGGCCACACCCACGGCGGGCAGTTCTTCCCCTTCACGCTGGTCGCGGGCCTCGTGCACCCGTTCGTCGCGGGCCTGGGCCGTCTCGGCGACCTCTGGGTCTACGTGAACCGCGGCACCGGCTACTGGGGTCCGCCCCTGCGCCTCGGCTCGCCGCCCGAGGTCACGCTCGTGCGGCTCACGGCGGCGGCCGTCTGAGCCGCTCGTCCCGTCGCCCGCAGCCCGCCGAGCAGCCGCGCGAAGAGGGCGCGGAGGTCGCGCCGGCTCGGGCGCTCGCTCGGGCGGGCGAGCGCCTCGAGCTCGAGGCCGCGCAGCGTGGCGAGGACGAGGCGCGCGTCGAGAGCCGGGTCGCCGGAGCCGAGCAGCGCGGCGTAGCCCGCGAGCAGGGTCTCGAGCTTCGCCTGCCAGGCGCGGTACACGGGCTCGAGCGCAGCGTTGCGTCCGACCTCGAGCACGAGCTCGTACTCGGCCACGAGGCCCGCGCGGTCGTCGACCACGTCGCTGAGAACGGTTGCCGCGAGCAGATCCGCGGCCGCCGCGACGGGCGTGGCGACGTCGGCGGCGAGCGGGGCGCGGATGGCGTCGAAGCGCGCGATGGCCGTCGCGGCGTAGTGGCGCAGGGCCTCGGTGAGGAGCTCCTCGCGCGAGGTGAAGTAGTACGTCGTCGCGCGCAGCGAGGTGCCGGCCTCGGTGGCGACAGCGCGATGGGTCACGCCGCGCGGGCCCTCGCGCGCGAGCAGGCGCAGGGTCGCCTCGAGCACGGCGCGGCGCTTCGCCTCGCCCCGCACCTGGCGCGCGGCCCCGCGCTTCGTGCCCGCGCGCTTCGTGCCCGCGCGCGCGCTCGGCCGGGCCGCCTTCACCGTGCCCGCCCCTCGAGCAGGCGCCCGGCGCGCGACAGCGGCCCGTGGAGCTCGCGAAACACCGCGAAGGCCTCGCGGTAGACGGCGGCGTGCGCGCGCTCGGGCACGAAGCGTCGCTCGATGCGCACCGTGTCCCGGATCGCGGCGATGTCGCGGAGAGCGCCCGTCGCGACGGCCGCGACGAGCGCGCACCCGATGGCACCCGCGCGGTGCGGCTCGGCGACGCGCTCGATGGGGCGCTCCGTGACGTCGGCGAGGATCTGCAGCCAGAGATCGCTCTGCGCGCCGCCGCCGATGGCCCGCAGGGTCGGGCAGGGCTCGCCCGCGCCGGCGCACGCCTCGAGGATCCAGCGCAGGTTGAGCGCCACGCCCTCGTAGACGGCGCGCATCAGGTGGCGCCGCTCGTGCTCGAGCGACAGGTTGACGAAGGCGCCGCGCACGCGGTGGTCGGGCACCGGGGAGCGCTCGCCGAACATCCAGGGCAGGAACAAAAGGCCGCGCGAGCCCGGCTCGGCGCGCGCCGCGAGCGCGTCGAGCGACGCGTCCTCGGCGCCGGTGCCGATCGCGGCCGCGAACCAGGCGCGGCACGCCCCGGCGGTCTCGCTCTCGCCGACGACGAGGCAGCCCGTCGGCGCCGCGGAGGGCACCGAGGCGATGCCGGCGCGCGGCACGTGACGCGGCTTGTCGACCGCGACGCCGATCCACGCCGAGGTGCCGAGGTAGACGTGCGCGTCACCCGAGAGGACGGCGCCCGAGCCCACGGCGGCGCTCGGGACGTCCGCCATGCCCATCGCGACCGGCGTGCCGGCCGCGAGGCCGAGCTCCTCGGCCGCGCGCGCCGTGACGTGCCCCGCGACGGCGGTCGAGGCGACGAGGGGCGGCATCTTGTCGAGCGGGAAGCTCGTCAGCCCCGCGAGCAGACGCGACCAGCGCCGCGTCTTGAGATCGAGCATGCCCGTCGCGCCCGCGGCCGTGGGATCGATGCGCACCTCGCCCGTGGCGCGCGCGACGAGGTAGCCGGTGGCGTCCGTGAAGAACGCCGTCTCGCGGTACACGTCGGGCTCGTGCTCGGCCAGCCACGCGATCTTGGCGACGAGGTCCTTGCCCGTCGGCGCGCCGCCGGCGAGGAGGAAGAGGATGCGCTCGCCGCCGAAGCGCCGCACGAGGCGCCGCGCCTGCGCGCCGGCGCGGCCGTCCATCCACACGATGGGCCGGCGCGTGGGCGAGCCGTCGGCCCGGAGCGCCGCGAGCGACAGCATTTGCCCCGCGAACGCGAGGCCCGCGACCTCGGAGGGCGCGAGGCCCGCCTTCGCGAGCACGGCGCGCGTGGCGGCGCACACGGCGCGCCACCAGTCCTCCGCGTCCTGCTCGGCCCAGCCCGGCTCGGGGTGGTGCAAGGGGTAGCTCGCCACGTGCTCGGCGAGCAGCCGGCCGCGCGCGTCGACGAGGACGGCCTTGTCGGCGCCCGTGCCGAGATCGTGTCCGATGAAGAACGCCATCGCGGCCCCCCGGGCTCCGCTCAGAAGGCGAGGGGCAGCGTCTTCTTCGCGCCCGCCTCGTCGATGCTCTCGACGAGCACCGAGTCGCTGCTCCCGGCGCCGAGCTTCTTCGAGACCGAGAGCGCGAGCGACATCATCTCGATGGGATCGACCGCCGCCTCCGGCGGGAACACGCCCTTCGCCGTGATCTTGCCGCGGCCCATCATCGCGGCGCCGACGGCCGCGGGGATGCCCGTGCCCTCGCCCGCACCGACCGAGGTCGAGGACAGCTGGAAGACGTAGGACTGGCGCTTGCCCGCCTTCTGTCCCGACACGACGACCTTGAGGCAGCCGGCCGGTCCCGTGACGCCCGCCGCGCGCAGGAGCTCGGGCCGCCGCCCGAGGATGTGCGCCACCGAGAAGTCGAGCGGTACGACCTCCGCGTCGCCGACCCGGAGCGGTGTCTCGACGCACGCCCCGACGCGCACCATCTCCTGCGTGAGCTCGAAGTACGACAGCGGAAAGATGACGCCGAGGTTGGTCGCGCGCCGCAGGCCCGGGATGAAGCGCGGCAGGGTGATCGTCTCGGGGTGCGGATACGGGTACACCGGGTAGCGCCCCACATGGCGAAAGTCGCTCTCGACGACGTGCGCGCGCCCGCTCGGCTCGAGCTGGCGCACGGTCACGAACTTCCCGTCGAGAAAGAGCGGGATGTCGTTCACCATGGCGTGGATGCGGTGCTTGACGACGGCCGGTCCCTCCTCGGGCTCGCCGCCGTGGATGTGCAGGATGTCGACCTCGAGGACGGCGTCGAGCAAGAGGTCCTTGCAGAGCCGCACGAACACGTTGGCGAGCCCCGGCGAGTTGCCCATGCCGAGGAGCGCCGACACGCCGGCCTCCCTCGCGGCCCCGTCGAGCTCGAGCATCTGGCGCGTGGGGGCGAGATCGTCGCACACGTCCACGTAGTCGACCCGGGCGCGCAGGGCCGCGGCGAGGACGGGCGGGCCGAAGCGGTAGAACGGCCCGACGCAGTTGAGCGCCACGGTCGCGCCCGCGAGCGCCTGCGCGAGCGACGCCTCGCTCGTCGCGTCGACCGCGAGCGCCGAGACGCGCACGCCCCCGTCGCGCCCGACCGAGGCCGCGACCCGCGCCGCCTCGTCGGCGCGGAGATCCGCGACCACGACCTCGTCGAAGGCCTCGAGCGCCACGAGCGCGCGCGTGGCGACGCTGCCGATCCCACCCGAGCCACCCAGCACGACGACCTTCGACATGGCCTGCCTCCATTCGCTCGCGCGACCGCGAACGGACGTTGTGTAACATCTGTTACAGAACAACGCAAGCGGGCGTTCAGCCCTCGAGCTCGGCCACGGCCTGCGGGCGCGCGCGCTCCTTCCACCCCACGAGGAACTCGAGCTCCTCCGGCGTCGACGCACGCCCGAGGGCGGCGTTGCGGTGCGGGAAGCGCCCGAAGCGCCGCACGACCTCGAGGTACTTGTCGGCCTGCTCGGTGCCGGCGCCGAGCATCCTCTGCGCCCACGCGGGCGCCGCCGCGACGTGGCGCACGACCTCGCGCCCGAAGCGCTCGAGCAGCCCGACGTCCTCGGCGTGGAGCAGCGGCATGAGCAGGAACTGCCGCTCCTCGAAGGACAGCTCGGCCTCGACCCCGGCGGCTAGCGCCGCGACGACGAGCTTCTGGGCGCGCGCGTCCCCCGCGAAGGCGCGCGGCCCGTCGCGGAACACCGAGCGCGGCATCTGATCCAGCAGGATGACGAGGGCCACGAGCCCGCGCGGCGTCGCCGCCCAGGCGTCGAGCTCGCCCGCGAGCGCGCGCTCGACGTCCGCGCCGAAGCGCGCGCGGATGAGCGCGTCCTCGTCCGTCCCGCCCAGGTACCAGCGCTTGAGCTTCTTCTTGAGCGCCGCCTCGTCGGTGGCGGGCGCGCCGAACCAGAACTCCCACACGTCGTCTGCTGTCCCCATGGCGCGGAGCATACGCTCCCTCCGCCGCTGCCGCCCGTCGCGCCGCGGCTCAGGCCGGCGGGAGCCCGACCACGTAGGCCGCGCGCCCGCCGTCGACGACGAGCTCGTCCTCGCCGCGGAAGCGGAGCTCACCGAGGGCCTCGCCCGGCAGCGCCAGGCGCGACAGCGTGCGCGTCCCGAGATCGAGCAGCGTGAGCGCCTGCGCCTCGGGCTGGTGGCAGCGCGCACCCGCCCGCCCGTCGACGAGCGCGCCGGCGGCCGCGCGGTGCGTGGCGTCCGGCGACCGGGTCTCGTGGCGGTAGAAGGCGAAGCGTCGCCCGCTCGGTGACCACGCGGGCGCGAGCGCGCCGTCGATGGCGTCGTGCTCGTAGAAGATCTCACCGTCACCGGCGAGGTCGCGCACGACGACGAGGCCCGACTTCTGCTGCTCGACGTGGACGAGGAAGAGCGCGAGCGTGCCGCCGCGCGGCGACCAGAGCGGGTAGACGTGCACGCTCGCGCCGGGGATCCAGGTGAGCTGGGTGCCGGCGTCCTCGTCCGCGCCGCCGTCGGGCGCGCGCTCGGGCGCAGGCGTCGGCAGAGCGCCGTCGAGCGGCTGGCCGCGGCGACCGCAGCTGTGCACGTACACCGTGTCGCGCGCGGTGTTGTACGTGGTGAAGGCCACGCGCGAGCCGTCGGGCGACGGGGCGATGCGGGGCGCGAAGCCCGCGTGGGGCGTGTGGACGAAGGCCGCGAGCGCGTGCGCCTCGCGCCGCGTGGGCTCGACCCGCGTGAGGCGGTGCCAGTAGCCGTCGCCGACGAACAGCCGCTCGCGCGTCGGGGACCAGGCGAGCGCCGAGCCCGCGAGCGAGCCGCGCTCGCCCGGCGCGGTCGCGAGCGCCCAGCCGACCCGGTCGCCCCCACCGGGCTCCGGGGCCGGGATGCGGTACGCGAGGTGCGCGCCCGAGGAGGAGAGCGCGAGGTCCGCCACCGGCCGGCCCTCCGCGGCGACGATGCGCTGGTACGGCCCGGCCACGGGCCCCGCGTAGATGCCGGGATCCGCGCCGCCCTCGAGCACGAACGCGATGCGCGCGCCGTCTTGCGACAGGCGCACGAGATCGACCTCGCCCGCGAGGTCGGGACGGAGCTCGCGCACGGCGCCGCTAGTGGCCACCCGGCGCCCTCCGGCCCCGGACCCTGAAGGTCGCCGTCACGACGTCGAGCACGCGCTTGTTGCGCATCCACGCGTCGCGGTCGCGCGCGCGCGCGGGGCCGAGAACGCCCGCGACCAGCCAGGCCCGCTCGTGGAGCATGACGCGGCAGCGTAGCTCGCCACGCGCCTGGTCCTTCACGATCGGCGTCACGAGGTACCAGGACTGACCGAAGGGCGCGCTCGGCGGTTCGGGCGAGAAATCGACGTGCTCGAGCCACGTGTCGTTGTCGCGCAGCGCGCGCAGATAGGGCTTCACGGCGTCGCGCGGCCGGAGCGCGCGCGCCCGGGCGAAGATGGCCACCGAGAGCCGCCCGTCGAGCTCGCCCGTGGCGCGCCCGAGCTCGGTCGGCACGGTGTGCGTGGCGTCGAGCCACGTGCCCTCCGGTTCCTCGGGGAACTGCACGGCTTGCCACGAGGCGGGGACCGCGAGCTCCCACGCGAAGGGCACGCGCCCCTCGAGCACGCGTACGCGCTCGGCGAAGGCGCCGAGCCCGTGATCGAGCGCGCGGAAGCTCGCGACGGCCGCCGCGAAGCTCTCCGCGTGCGCCGCGTAGTCCGCGAGGCGCGCGCGACAGGCGACCACGAAGAGGCGCGGCCCCCACTTGGTGGCGAGGTAGCGCGCCGCCCACGGCTCGTCGGCGTGCTCGAAGCGCACGTCCACGTCCCCGACCACGCCCGAGAGCACGGTTACCGGGCGGCGCGCGACGACGTGCTCGGGCCGCGGCGCGTCGCCGGGCCACGCGTCGAGCCAGTCGGCCGGATCGACCTCGTGCTCGAGCGCATGGCCGAGCACCTCGATCGACGCCTCGCTCGTGCCCGCACGATCGGCGAAGGCGAAGAGCCCGAGCGAGCGCGTCGCGAGGGCGGCGTCCGGGGGCGCCTCGCCCGCGCCGACGACGCGGGCGCGCTCGGAGAGCACGAGGGCGAAGTGCCAGCGCGCGTCGGCGGAGCGCGTGTGCTCGAACCAGCCGTGCCCCGCCGGGAGCTCCGCCGGGTCGCTCGGGCTGGCGGCCGGAGGTTCGAGCGCGTCGTGGTGGGTCCCGGGGTGCATGGCCAGCCGTGGTGCTCAGCCGATGAACACGGTGCTCTGCGTGGGCGGCGCGATGACCGCCGGGGCGACCGCGCTCGCCGCGCTGCCCGAGCGCTGGCCGAACGACAGATCGAGCGCGAAGAGCAGGTTGAGCTTCACCGTGACGTGGCCGGCGCGACGCTCGGCCGCGACGCGCCCCTCGGCCGCGACCCGCGCCAGCGTCTCGGGGGTCGTGTCGAGCCTCTTGGCGTGCAGGCCGAGCTCGTGGCCCGCGGCCCCGAAGGACACGGACTTGTCGGCGTAGTCGCCGCCCTGGAGCGCGTCGGTGTGGTTGAGCGCGCCCGGCGGGATGGCGCGTGCGGCGTGCGGGTTCGGGCTGTCGCCGGGTGGGACCGGGTAGGCGACCCCGCCCGGCTCCGGCTGCTCGAAGACGGACGGGCGCGCGGCTCCGCCGGTGATGCCGATGGGCGTGCCCACCTTCGGCCGCTGCCCGTCGAGCGGCCCACGCGCCACCGGGCCGACCGCGTCCCACTCGGGTTGCTCGTGCTCGCCCTTCATCATGCGGTGGTAGTGGTCCTCGTCGCGGACGGCGTAGCCCGTCGCCGGCGGATGCCTGCAGCCGCCCGGCCCGGGGGGGCTCGCGCCGGCCCCGCACTTCACGGCATCGACGATCGCGCGCGCGGCGCCGAGGCGGTTGATGAACACGGTGCTCGAGCTCTTGACGATGCGCCCGAGCGGCGGCTGACAGGTCGGCAGACCCGTGGGCGGTGGCGGGCAGGGGCTCGTGAGATCCTGCAGGCGCGCCGCGGCCTTGCCCGCGATCACGGTGTCGGGCGAGCCGGTGGCCACCTTGCCGGCGTGCGGTGGCACCGGGACGAGCAAATCGTCCACGCGCGCGGCTGGGAACATGGCCTCGTCCTACCCGTCAGGAGTTGATCTTGATGAGGGGCCCGCCGTGGAAGACGACGTTCCCGCCGGCCCGTATCGAGAGCTCGCCCTTGGCCTCGACGACGAGCTCGCCGTCGTCCATCTCGAGCGTCGCACCCGCGGTCGTGACCAGGATGTGCTTGTCGACCATGTCGAGCTTGGTCGGCTGGGGTGCGAGGTCGGGCATCTTCTGCGCCTCGAGCTTCAACGCCTCCCGGCTCGGGGGCGCGATCATCTGCACCGAGAGCTCCACGCCGACGAGGCGCGTGTCGCGCTGCCCCACGATGGACGAGCGGCTGCCGCCGACCACCGCCACGCGGCTCTCGCCGGTGCGCTCGATCTGGTCGTGCTTCACGAGCGTCTGGCGGTCCTTCTGCGCCTGCAGGTAGACGAGCTCGTGGTCGTGGTAGTCGTCGAGCCTGAGCTCGTTGTAGGCGTTCTCCTCGTCGGCCGCGCGCCCGTCCGCAGCAGCCTTCAGGCTCTGGGTCTTGCACGCGCTCTTGCTCCGGTGCTTGTCGAGCGGGTAGGGCACGGGGGCGAGCCTGTGGTAGCCGCGCCCGACGACGGCCGGCAGATCGGGGTTACCCTCGAAGCAGCGCACCAGCACCTCCTGCCCGAAGCGCGGCACGAACATCGCCCCGTAGCCCGAGCCCGCCCAGGGCTGCGACACACGCTGCCGGCAGCTCGCGTCGGCACCCGTGGCCTCGCGATCCCAGGCGTGCGCCACGCGCACCCGGCCGTACTCGTCGCAGTCGAGCTTCTTCGTGCCGGCGACGACCGCGCTCGCGACGCCGTGGAAGCGCGGCTCGGGCGTGACCAGCGCCGGCTGCCACCCGTCGCTCGCGAACGCGGCCTCGAGCTCGAGCTCGACATCCGCCGCGACGCCCCCCCTCAGCCGCGCGGCCGTGCACAAGAGCGGCGGGCTGTCGCCACTGGCCCCGAGCTCCTTGTGGGGATGGCCCTGGATCTCGAACACCACCCCCGGCGCGAGATCGATCTGGTTCGTCACGAGGGTGAGGCTGCGCTTGCCCTGGCGCAGCGCGACGAGGCGGCGCGCCGCCAGGGCCGCGCCCTCGTCGGCGTCGTGGCGCGCCTTGCCGCGGTCGTCGGCGAGCGGCCGCTCCTGGCCGGGGCGCTCGCACAGAAAGGCGCCGGGCGCGTAATAGTAGTGCTCGTAGCGCAGCTCGCGCTCGTGCGTGGCGGCTTCGCTCGCGAAGAGCGGGAAGCTCGGATTGCGGAAGTCGTAGTCGCGCAGGGTCACCTTGCCCGGGCGCACGCGGTGGGCGAGGCGCACCTTCGTGACGAAGGCGTTCCGACCCTCGGGATGCGGCTCGTCCGTGTACCCGATGGCCTCGCCCGTTCGCGGCGTCGCCTCGTGGGGCTTGCCGGCGAGCACGAGCAGGGTGCGCTCGCCGAAGCGGAAGTGGTAGGTGATGCCCTCGCGCTCGAGCAGGCGCGAGACGAAGTCGAGGTCGCTCTCGTCGGCCTGCACCACGTACTCGCGCGCGGGGTAGGTCCGGCCGCGAGGCTCCTCGCTGAGCGGGGCGTCGCCGCGGTAGGGCGCGAGCACGCGCAGGACGATTGCGGGCACGGTCGCGTGCTGGAACACGCGGCGCGTGCGCGATTGGCCCGCGAACCAGAGCCACGGCACGACGCGCACGAAGTAGGTGCTCTCGCCGGTGGGCTCGGCTCTGACGAGCCGGGCCTCGCACACGCCGCCCTCCCACGTCCGGGCGCGTCCGTTCAGCCACACGCCGAGCTTCGCCGGCCCGGCGAGCAGGCCCTCGAGATCGAGCAGCGGCCCGGACCTCCGAGCCCACACGCAGATCTCGAAGGGGCGCGACAGCTCCTCGACGACCGAGAAGCTCCGCACCGAGAGCTCGAGGCCCGCGAGCTCGAGCGTGAGGTTCTGGGTCATGGCAGCGCTCCGGTCGGCGGTGTCGGCGCGCCGACCTCGCCCGGCACGAGCGGCGCGAGCGCGCCCGGATCGGCGCGCCCGTCGCGCACGAGCGGTTGCTTGCGGAGATCGCGCGCCTCGGGGTCGAGCGCGCGGACGTCGGCCGTGCCGCTGCCCGGCGCGCCGCGGCGGAGCGCGAACAGGCCCGGCGCCACTTGCTCGAGCTCGGCCACGCACTCGAGGTTGTCGCCCGCGGTGCCGAGGGCGAGCGCGGCGAGCGTGCCGGGCGGACGCAGGCAGTGCTCGAACACGAGCTCCGCCGGCCGATCGGGCAGGCGCCCGATGGCGTCGAGCCCACCGGCGTAGAGCGAGCTCACGCTGCGCACCTCCGGGCCGCGGCTCCTCGAGCCCATGGCGAAGAGGGCGCCGCCGCCGCGCGCCTTGTGCGCCGTGTTGGCGCAGAAGGTCGAGCTCTTGACGAGCACGATGGCGCTGTCGTGGACGACGAGCGCGCCGCCCACCTCGGCCTGGTTGTCGGCGAAGTAGCAGCGGTCGACGAGCGCGTGCGCCTCGTCGGCGACGCTCACGGCTCCGCCGCGTGGTGCGCGGTTCCCGCGCAGGATGCAGCGCACGAGCTCGAGGTGCGCCTCGTGCGACACCGACACCGCCCCGCCCCGCAGGACGGTCGCTTGGTTGCCCGCGAGCACGCAGTCCTCGACGACGAGCGCGGCGTCGTTCACGACCTCGAGCGCCCCGCCGGCTTGCGCCACGCCGCCCGTGAGGGTGAGGCCGCGTAGCAGCATGGCCGTGCCCGTGCCCCCGATCTTGAAGAGGTCGTCGCCGTCCCTCGAGCGGAGCACCGTGCGCTCGGCCCCGGCGCTCCCGATGAGCGTGAGCGGCCCGCCGACGACGCTGCGCTCGAGCGCGTAGCTGCCGGGCGCGAGCACGACCAGGGTCGAGGCCCCGGGTTGCGTCGCGGCGATCGCGGCCGCGAGCTCGCTCGTCTGCTCGGGTCGAAGCTCGAGGGTGGTCATGGCTAGGCCCCCCCCGCGCCGGCCGGCGGCGTGTTGACGTCGAGCTGTCCGAAGTCGGCGACGAAGTTCTCGACCGGCATCTCGAAGTTGCCGTCCTGGCCCGTGTCCTTCCAGGGGTTCCTGCCGTCGTGGGAGCCCCAGGGGTTGCGCAGCAAGACGACGTCCTCGCCCTTGTCGTTCTTCTTCGTGCCGAGCACCGTGTAGGCGTGGTTTCCGACCGTGTTGCCGCTCGGGACGTAGCGTGGGTGGTCCGCTGGAAGGGTCGGTTTGCGCGAGCACGCCACGGTCGGCTTCGTGCCCGCCTCCGACAGGGACTTGAGGAGCGCGGCGCGCTTGTCGGGGTTGCTCGCGTCGGCGGCGGACAGGTACTGCGTCGTCGACCTGCCCCCCGTGATGTGGCTCATGGCCTCGGCCGGCCAGCCGCCGTTGCCCACCCCCTCGTAGCCCTCGCCGCCGCCGTACTGGTAGGCGTAGCCCTTCTCGAGCAACGAGGGCCACGTCTCGCCGCTCGTCATCGCCGTGCCGTAGCGCGGGCTCGAGCCCTGCGCCGGCACCTCGGTGTCCGTCTTCACGGTGCCGTCCTTGAACTCGATGTTCACGGTACCGTCGGGGTTCTCGGTGATGTTGCGCTCGAGGAGCTTCGGCTGGGCGTGGGCGACCGCGGCCATCGAGGCCATGAGGTAGCAGTCCCCGATCGCGCCCTGGCTCACGTCGTTCGGGCTCGGGCCGTCGACGAAGGGCTTGCCCGCGAGCTTCGTTCCGGTAGTCGGATCGTCCTTCTTGAGCGGCTTCGGCATGTCGCCGACCCCGTGCTCGAGCGTCGCCGCGATGGCGAGCTCGCTCGCCCGCGCCTTCTGCTTCTGGGCGTACTTCGCGCCGAAGAGCCGGAGCACGCTGTTCAGCACGTCGCCCTCGGGCGCGAGCACGCGGCTGGCGAGCGCCGGGTCGGCCGCGCGGCTCGCGCGGGCACCGGGCAGCACGTTGAAGTAGACGAGGCTCCCCTCGATGACGAGCTCCCGGTCGGCCGAGAGCCGCAGCCCCTCTTTCGTCTCGAGCGTGATGTCGGCGCCGTCGAGCACGATCGACGCCTGGCCGGTCGCGAGCTCGATGCGGCCGCTCTTGTCGAGCTCGATGAAGGTCGTGCCCGGTCTCCAGCGCGGCTCCCCCAGCTCGAGGATCCCGAGATCCCCGGCCTTCACGATGGTGAAGAGGTGCCGGTCGCCGGCGTGCGCGGCGTCCACCCCGGCCACCACGCCGAGCCGGTCCCGGCCGACGACGACCGTGCGGTTCGCGCCCGTGCGCTCGGTCTCGCGCTCCTTCGTCAGGCTCAGCGCGTTGCGCTCGGCCTGCAGGAAGACGAGCTCCGCCCCCGCCGTGTCGTCGAACATGAGCTCGTTGAAGGCGCGCGCGCCCGGCCGATCGGGGGTCGTGCTGGTCTGCCACGTCGCGCGGCGCGCGTGCTCGGGCAGCTTGTAGGGTGGCGGCGACGGCACGTTGTAGACGCTCCCGACCACGATGGGCTCGTCCGGGTCGCCGTCGAAGAAGTCCACGATGACCTCGTGGCCGACGCGCGGGATCATCAGCGTGCCGTACTGCTGGCCCGCCCAGGCCTGGCTGACCCGCAGCCACGCGCTGCAGGTGTCGTCCCACGCGCCGTCGCGATCCCAGTGGAAGCGCACCCGCACGCGCCCGTACTCGTCGGTGAAGATCTCCTGGCCCTCGGGGCCAACCACGATCGCGCTCTGCACGCCCGCTACGCGCGGCTTCGGGGTCACGCGCGGGGCGCGCACCGGGCCGTCGGCGGCGAACAGCGCTTCGGCGACCACGCTCCAGTCGCCCGCGGCCGACACCTGGGTCATGGACTCGCACACGAGCAGGAGCGCGCCGTCGAGCTCGCTCGCCGCGCCGCCGCCGTGACCGCTCACCGTGAACACCGTGCCGGGCCCGAGGCTCTGCACGTTGGTGGCGAAGGCGACCGCGCGCTTCTTGAAGCGCTCGGCCGCGAGGAAGCGCTCGGCGCGCAGGCGCCCCTCGCCCTCGCCGTCGTGGGTCGTCGCGCCCCGTAGATCGGCGCGCGGCTCGTCCGCGGCCGGGCTCCCGCGCTCGACCCGGAAGCCGCCCGGCTCGAAGCGGTAGAGCGCGCGCGCCGCCTCGGAGCCCTGCGCCGGCCGGCTCGCGGCGAAGAGCGGCGCGTGCGGGCGGCGAAAGTCGTAGTCGCCGAGCACGTAGCTGCCGGGGCGCACGCCGTGCGAGAGCGCGACGTCGGTGACGTGCGGCCCGAGCGCCGTCGGGTTCGGGCTCGCGACGTAGGGCAGCGTCGCCCGGCTCGGCTCGAGGTGCGCGCAGTCGGTGAGGACGATCTCGCTCTCGACCTTGCCCTCGCCCGCGTCGCGGTGCCCGAAGTAGTACACGATGCCGGCCTCTTCGAGCAGGCGCGACACGAAGGCGAGGTCGCTCTCGCCGTACTGCACGCAGTAGTGCTTCTTCGGGTACGTGGCCGCGAGCTCGTAGCGGGCCCGCAGCGACCAGGTGCCGAAGACGGTCTTGACGATGTCCGGGATCGACTGGTGCTGGAAGATGCGATGATCCGTGCGCTGCGACAGCAGCCACAAATAGGGCACGATGCGCAGGTGGTAGGTGCTCTCGGCACCCGGCGTTTCGTCCCAGCGCAGCTGCTCGACCGCGGCGCACACGCCCGTCCAGACGCGGTGCCGGCCGTCGGCCTGCTCGATGCGGAGCGCGGCCCCGCGGCACGCGAGCCAGTCGAGCCGGAGCGCGGCGCCCTTCCGGTCGGGGTCCTTGTCCGCCGGCCCGAGCGGCGTCTGCGACACCGCGATGACGTCGAGCTCGAAGGGGCGACTGAGCTCGTCGTGAGCCGAGAGCTGCCGCACGGCGAGCTCGGCGCCGCATTCGACGAGGAGCTTGATGTTCGCTTCGTGGCTCATGGCGGTTCCGCGGTCGGCGCCTCAACGCACGATGGTCCAGCCGCGCTCGAGATGACTCAAGGTGAGATCGACCGGCACGGTCGCGCCGAACGCGCTCACCGCGACCGGTGGTCCGCCGTCGTCGCCCCGCACCTCCAAGAGGCGCCCGCCGGCGCGCGGCAGGAAGAGCAGGCGCCGCGGTGGGGCGCGCGTCACCCCGAAGCTCGGATCGGCGAAGGAGCCCTCGAGCGCCGCGCGCGAGCGCGCCGCGAGGTCTGCGGCCGGCACGTCGAGCGCGCGCGCGAGCTCCGCCTCCTTCACGGCGAAGAGCTCCGCCATGGCGTCCGCGTCGCGGCGCACGAGGGCGTCGCTCACGCGCATGCACAGGGCGCGCACCTCCGTGCGGTCGCTCTTGTCGAAGGGCCGCCCGTCCTGCCACGCCCAGCGGCCGTGGGTCTGCCGCGGGCTCACGACGGCGCGGAACACCGACGCCTCCTGCGGCGCGCCGAGCGCCCAGTCCTTCGTCACGCGCGGCGGCGGCTCCGGCCCGCGCTGCCACACGAAGTGCGCGTGCGGGCTCGGCACGGCGTCGCGCTCGCCCCACGGCACCTCGAAGAGCGTGAGCTCGCACCGTGCGTCGGCTGCGAGGCCCTCGTGCTCCGCCGGCACGCCGACGAAGAGCTCGAGCCGGTTGCCGCCCTCGACCACCCACGGATTGAGCTTCGTCTGCCCGATGCGCGGCTTGCCCTCGAGCTTCTGCGCGACCCGGACGCCGTTCAGGTAGGCCTCGAGCGCGAGGTCCTGGGACGAGAGCTGCAGCACGACGAGCGCGTAGGTCATGGTCGAGGTCTCAGCTGCCGAGCTTGTCGCTCCCGGCGCTGCCGAGCTCCCAGATGCCGAGCGGCCACGTGTACCCTTCGAAGATCTTCCACTCCTCCTTCAGCTTCTTCGTCCCGTTCTCGCCCGAGTACCACTTCCAGGGCTTCCACCAGTTGGCCCAGTACTTGACCTCGAGGACGGCCACGAGCTCGCCCACGTTGCCCACGAAGTCGAGCGCCGGCGGCTCGAGCGGGCCGCGGTCGAGGTAGCTCCCGGTGATCGACGCCGACACCTGGCCGTAGGCCTCGATCTCGAGCACGTCCTTGCTCACGAGGTGCAGGTGGCCCCCGACCTTGAGGCCCGCGGAGCCCTTCACTTCGAAGACGGGCTTCGCCTGCCAGCGCGTGTCCGGGCTCTTGCGCTCGGCGCCGCCCTTGGCGCCGAGCTCGGCGTAGAGCTCCACGAACACGTACGCGTCGCCGAGGTACGAGAACGGCGCGGGCAGGTGCGGCGTCACGGGCACGTGGAGCTTGAGCCCGAGGAGCGGGTCGAAATCGACGACGCAGGACCACTTCCAGTAGGCGCGCCAGTCCTGGGGCCACTCCGTCCATTCGCCCGCCAGCACGAGCTGGCCCTTGCAGAGCTCGACCGTGACCTCGACGCCCGTCACCGGGTCCTTCGCGCCGAGGGTGGGGAGCTTGCCGGCGCGCGTCCCGGCGCCCGCGCGCGTGAGCAGCGTCTCGACCCAGGTGCCGAGGGCGGCGAGGGGGCCGGACTTCTGCGCGAGCTCGAGGCCCGGCGCGTCCGGCCACTTGTACTCGAGCTTGTCCGAGGGGTACGTGCGGACCGTGTAGTTGAAGGTCTTGCCGCTGCAGGCGCGGACGTAGAGGTTGTACGACCTCGCGGTCCTCCGGCCCCAGAGCTCCTTGACCATCGTGTACTTGCCGAGCAGGCCGAGCTTCCAGCCCTTGGCCGGGAAGCTGTGGCTGTCGCCCTTCTTCTCGCCGCACTCGCTCGGCTCGGGACCCGCGATGCTCCAGGCGCTGTGCTGGCCGCAGCTGGCGCGCACCTGGCTCTTCAGGGTGATGACGTCGTCGCTGGCGGCGAGCGCCGTCCCCGCGCGCGGCACGACCTCGAGCACGAAGGCCTCGGCCCGGGCCGGATCGCGCGCGTCGACGGCGCCCTCGTAGGGCTTGCGGTCGTGCTGGCAGCGCACCTCGGCGCGGACGAGCTCGCACGGCGGACGCTCCCCGACCTCGCCGCCGGGCGCCCACTCGGGCCTCGGGGTCGCGAGCGCGACCCCCGCCGCGGCGCGCGCACGCGGGGTCGCGAAGGCCGCGTCGAGTCGCTTGGCCTGGGGCGATTCGGTGCCGGGCGCGAGCGGGCCGAAGGCCTCGGGCGTGGGCGGGGCCGCGGGCGTGCCGCTGTTCACCTTGACCTTCTTGCCTTCGAGGACGAGGTCGGCGCCCAGGGCTCGCACCGTCACGTGGCCGGTCGCGTCGAGGCGCACGTTCGCGCCGTCGATCGCGAGTGTCGCCCGACCGGTCGTGAAGATCACGCGCTCGGTGCGCATCTCGAGCGTCGGCGGCTGGCCCGCTAGCTCGGGCGCCCCCTGCTCCGGCACGATCCTGAGCGAGCGCTCGTCGCCCGGCGGCATCATCTCGACGAGGTAGCGCTCGGCGACCATGGTGGCGTCGAGCGCCTTCACGAGCGACTCGCGGTTGCCGCCGACGATGGCGATGCGATCCTTGCCCGTGCGCTCGGTCTCGTACTTCTTGACGAGCTTCGAGTAGTCGCGCTCGGCCTGCAGGTAGAGCCACTCCTTGCCGGCGTCGTCGTCGAAGGTGAGCTCGTTGAAGCCGTCCTTCTGCGGGGTCGAGTAGCTGCGCCAGGTGGTGCGCGTCGCCTGCTCCGGCAGCGCATAGGGCGGCATGTTGAGCTCGTTGTAGACCCGTCCGACGACCACCGGCTGATCCGGGTCTCCCTCGTAGAAGGCCACGAGGACCTCCTGCCCGACGCGCGGCAGCATCATCGTGCCGTAGCCCGAGCCGGCCCACGCTTCGCTCACGCGCAGCCACGCGCTCGACTTGTCGTCGTGCCGGCCCTCGCGATCCCAGTGGAACTGGACGCGCACGCGGCCGTGCTCGTCGGGGTGGAGCTCGGGCGAGCCGGTGCCGCGCGGGCCCACGACCGCGGGCGCACCCGGGCCGCGCGGCCCGACGACGACCGCGCTCTGCATGCCGGTGATGCGCGGCTTCGGTGTGACCGCCGGTGGTACGTAGGGGGTGTCGGTGAAGGCCGCCTCGGCCCCGAAGCGCCACGCGCCCTCGGCGCTGCCCTCGAGGAAGGAGCGCGTGACGAGCAGGCCCGGCTTGCCGTCGCGCTCGCCGAGCTCGGGACGCGGATGCCCCGCGAGCGCGAAGCGCACGCCCGGCGCGAGGTCCGGGCAGTTGTGGCGCAGGCTCACCGTCGCCGCGCCGGTGCGCGCCGCGGCGAGCGCAGAAGTCGCGAAGCGCTCGCCCTGGGCCGCGAGGTGGCGCGGCTTCATGGCCCGGTCGTCCGCGACCGGCGTTCGTGGCTCGGCCCTTTCGCCGGCGTCGACGAGAAAGCCGCCGGGCTCGTAGCGGTACTGCTCGAGAAAGTCCTCGTGGTGCGGCGTCGCCCCGCGCGCCTTCGGGAGCGACTGCTTGCCGAAGAGCGGGAAGTCGTAGCTCCGGCGCATCTCGTAGTCGCGCAGGGTCACGGACCCCGGGCGCACGCGTCGGGCCGAGCGCACCTCGCACGCGTACTCCGGCGGCAGGACCTGCGGCGGCTCGTCGAAGCAGGGGATCGGTAGCCCCGGCCGCCCGTCGCCGAGGTGGGGCTGGTCCGCGAACACGAGCTCGGTCGCGTCTTCGCCGTGCGCGAAGAAGAAGGTGATGCCCCAGCGCTCGCACAGGCGGCGGACGAAGTCGTAGTCCGTCTCGCCGTACTGCACCACGTAGTCGAGCTTCGGGTAGCAGGCGGCCTCGCGCTCGAGCCTCCACACCGCCGGCAGCTTCCACTCGCCGAGCACGGCCGCGACGATCTCGCGCACCGTCTTCTGCTGGAAGATGCGGTGCTCGCGCCGCTGGGTCGTCAGGTGGAGCGCCGGCACGATGCGCACGAGGTAGCTGCTCGCGCCGCGCGTCCCCGCCCCGGGCACCTCGGCGTGCAGGAGCTCCGCGTGCGACACGAGCCCCGACCACATCCGCGCCGGCGCGCTCGGATGGCCGCTCGTCAGCCGGAAGCTCGCCTCGCGCCCGCAGAGCTCCTCGAGATCGAGGCTCGGGTCGTCCGAGAGCGCCACCACGTCGACCAGGAAGAGCTCGCTCAAGGCCTCGCCCACCGCGAAGCGGCGCACCGAGAGCGAGCTCGGGCCGGAGGCGAAGGCGAGGGCGAGCAGATGGTGGCGAGCTTGCATGGCGAGCGGACCACGAGGTCCTGAGGAACGAGACGGAATTGCGAGTTGCGAAACGCGCGCTCGCGAGGATGCGCCGAGCTAGTCGAGCCTCCAGAAGCAGAGCTCGTCGGCGCCGAAGTAGGCCTGCCCGAGACACCGGGTCTTGTCCCAGAGATCGACGTGCCCCTGGGCTCGCACGCGCTCCCCGCCCGCGCGGATGCCGAGGAACGCGACGACCCCCGTCACGCCCGCGAGCTCGGGCGGCGCCCCGTCGCGGAGGGCGGCACCCGTGGCGACGAAGGGAGCGCCCCACTGCGCGCGCAGGAAGTGCCCGAGCTCGGCGGCACCCTGCGCGAGGCCGTGGCAGCACAGCCCCGTCGGGTAGCCGTAGCGCCCGAGCAGCCGCCCGGCGCCCGAGCCCCGCTCGGCCGTGCGCGCGATGGTCGTGCGGTCGCGCGCGAGACCGAGCGCGAGCACGAGCGCCTCGCTCACCCGGACGGCGCCGGTTTCGAAGGCGCGCGCCCCCGTGCGGACGTAGCCCTGCGCGCAGGGGTGCACGCCCTCCGGGTGCGGGTCGAAGTGTCCGGACAGGATCTGGAAGAGCGGTCTCGGGAACTTCACGCTCCAGACGAGCCTATCCGCTCGGGCCTGGGTTGTCTGCCGGAGAGGACGGAAGTGCCGCTACGTCGCCTTGAACGACAGCACGGGGGCGAGCTTGCGCACGACCCGCACGAGCTCGCGCTCGGCGCGCAGTACGGCCCCGATGTCCTTGTAGGCCGACGGCGCCTCCTCGCGCAGCCCGTCCGCGAGGCGATGGTCGAACCAGACCCCGCGGAGCTCGCGCACGAGCGTGCGCGCGCCGATGTGGCTGCGCGCTTCGGCGCGCGACAGCGCGCGCCCCGCACCGTGCGCCGAGGAGCGCAGCGACGCCTCGTGTCCGCGCCCCTCGACGTGGAACGTGGCGCTTCCCATCGAGCCCGGAACGACCCCGCGCTCGCCCACGTCGAGGCCCATCGCTCCCTTGCGATGCACCCAGAGCATGTGCCCGCCGTGGCGCTCGCGACGCACGTGGTTGTGGTCCACCTCGAGACGAGAGGACGCGTCCGGCCCCACCCCGAAGAGCTCCCCGAAGGCCGCGACCGCGGCGTCGACCATGCGCGCCCGGTTCGCGCGGGCGTAGCGCGCAGCCCAGTCGACGGCGCAAAGGTACGCCTGCCCAGCGTCCGAGCTCGCGTCGAGGACGCGCAACCCCGATGGGGCAGCACGCGCGGCCTGCTCGTGGTGGTGCCGCAGCGCGGGTCCCATGGCGCGCGAGCCGCTGTGACAGAGCAGCCACAAGGCGCCCTCCTCGTCGCGCTCGACCTCGAGGAAGTGATTACCCCGGCCGAGCGTGCCGCACTCGAGGCGCCCCTCTCGCCGTCTCAGGGCCTCGAGGCGCGCGGACCCAAGGGGCTCGTCCCGGAGATCCTCGGGGAGCGACGGGGCACTCGCAGCCGTGTGCCTCGACCGCGGCACGCGCTGATACAGTGCCGCGAGCAGGCGGGCCGCGCGGTCGCGGTCGGCGAGCAGCTCGGCGTCGGCCTCGAGGCGCAGGGCCACCATGCCGCAGCCGATGTCGCCTCCGACCGCGGCTGGCAGGAGCGTGCGCGTCGTCGCCGTGACGGTCCCGACGCACACTTCCTCGGCCACGTGCGCGTCGGGCATGACCGCGATGTGCACGACGTCGTCGGTGCGCTCGAGCCGCTCGAGCGCACCGGACAGCTCCGCGCTCATCGCGCCCGGAAAGCAGGTGAAGCGCGTTGCGCTCATGCCGGCACCTCGTCGCCCGGCGCGAGCTCGAACGCGAGCATCGGCACCCGCTTGCGCGTGATGGCGCTCGCGACCTCGGCACGCAGGTAGCCCGCGACGCGCCCGAGGCGAGCCAGCACCTCGTCCGGATGCGCGTGCCGCGCGCCGGACACGACCACGACGAGCGGGCCGCCCATCGGCGCCGCTCTTACCGCCACCACCCACAGATCGAGCAGGACGTCGTCGTCGAGCGCCGCGAGTGCGTCGCTCACTGCCTCCTGCACTTGGCGACAGAGCATGCGCTCCTTGCGCGCGCTCCGCCCCGCCGCCTCCTCGCCACCACCAAAGAACGAATCCGCATCCGTGACGGGGCCCAGATCTCTGCGACCCCGAGAACGATCTCTCGACATGCGATGCTCCAGCACGCTTGCGGCGCAGCCGATCACGGCACGCCGCGTCCTCCAGCGACACGCTCAGGGGCTGGGGTGTGAGCCTCGAAGCTCGTCACGACCGCACGACGCCGCGAATGGACCCGTCGATCCACCCCGCTGCGGCCCTCGTGTCAGCGCGTGGCTGAGGCGAGGCTCTTCATCGCAATCGTTCGCATGGCGAGGCCTCCGTGGACCGCAGCATGAGGCCTCGGCGGGCGCCGCGCAAGGGCGTTCCGGCGAGCCTTGGGCCGGCCACCATTGAGCCCGGACCCGACCTCTGCGAGTGTCCTCCGCGAGAAGCCGCCATGCCCGAGATCCGACTGCCTGCCGAGAAGAAGTACGAGAAGGAGCTCCGCGCGCTCGTCGACGCCGACCCGGGAACGCGCCCGCCCGGTTGGGCGATGACCCCGCGCGCCGTCGAGGCGTACGTCATGGGCGCCGACAAGCCGGTCGGTGGGGTGACGATCACGCCGAAGTACATCGGCGACCGCGCGCTCGTTCAGGTGGCGATCGCGACCCTCGCGTCGGACCGCGCGTTGATGCTCGCCGGTGAGCCGGGGACGGCGAAGAGCTGGCTCTCGGAGCACCTCTCGGCGGCGATCAGCGGAACGTCGGCGCTCATCGTGCAAGGTACGGCAGGGACGAGCGAAGAGCACATCAAGTACGGGTGGAACTACGCCTTGCTGCTGGCCGAGGGGCCCTCGCAGAAGGCCCTCGTGGCGTCGCCGATCCTGCGCGCGATGCGCGAGGGCAAGCTCGCGCGCTTCGAGGAGATCACGCGCACGAGTGCCGAGGTGCAGGACGCGCTCATCTCGATCCTCAGCGAGAAACAGGTGTCCATTCCGGAGCTCGGCGAGATGGTGAGCGCCGAGCGCGGGTTCAGCATCATCGCCACGGCGAACACGCGTGATCGCGGTGTGAACGAGATGAGCGCGGCTCTCAAGCGGCGCTTCAACTTCGTCACCATCCCGGTCGTCAGCGACCTCGAGCAGGAGATCCGCATCGTGACCAAGCGTGAAGAGGAGCTGCGCAGCGACTACCAGGTCGGCGCGGCGGCTCCGGAGGAGCTCTCGCGCATGCTCGTGACGCTGTTCCAGGAGCTGCGCGCCGGCTCGACCAAGGACAGCAAGACCAAGGTGAAGCCGCCACAGGCGGTGCTCTCGACGGCGGAGGCCATCAGCGTGCTCTTCCAGTCGGGGATCCTCGCGCAGAGCTTCGGCAGCGGGAAGGTGACGCCGGCGGACGTGGCGCGCGCGCTCGTCGGGGCGGTCGCCAAGGAAGGGCGCGAGGACCTGAAGGCGGTGCGCGAGTACTGCGAGACCGTGGCCAAGGGACGCGGAGGTCCGTGGAGGGAGCTCTACACCGCGGCGAAGACGAGCCTGCGAGACTGACGTGAGCAACGGGCGCCCGTACGCCGACGTGCACCTCTTCCCGGTGCGCCACCACTCGCCGCGCACGAGCTTCGTCCTCGCGGCGATGCTCGAGCGCGTGCGGCCGAGCCTGGTGCTCGTCGAGGGCCCGGAAGACGCGTCGCACCTCATCGAGGCGATCGTCGACCGGGAGTCGGTGCCCCCCCTCGCGATTCTCGGGTACCGCACCGACGGTAGGCCGGGCTCGAGCCTGTGGCCGTTCGCGAGCTACTCGCCCGAGTACGTCGCGCTCGGGTGGGCCCGGAGACACGGCGCCGACGCGCGGCTCATCGACGTGACGAGCGGGCAGGTACTCGCCCGTGAACGCATCGACGAGGCGCCGGTGGAGGGCTCGGAGGCGGAGGAGCGGGGCGGCGAGCAGGTGGCGATCGAGCCGCCCTGGGACCACGCGATCGCGCGCGTCTCCGGGTACCGTTCGTTCGAGGAGTTCTGGGAGGCGTCCTTCGAGGCTCCCGACTACGACGAGACTTCGTTCCGGGCCGCGCTCATCGCGTACGCAGAGCTCGTGCGCGGTCACGGGCACGATGCCGGCTACCACCGGGCCCGCGACGCACACATGGCCGGCCGCATCGACGAGGCCATCGTGGCGGGGACACCGCCTGACCGAATCGTCGCGGTGCTCGGCGCGGCGCACGCAGCGGCGCTTGCGGCGCACGACGTCGACGAAGCCTTGCTTGGCGCGCTGGCACCGACAGTTGCCACGGCGACGACCCTCATCCCGTACAGCTTTCCCCGGCTCGCGGAGCAGCTCGGCTACGGTGCCGGCAACCGCGCGCCTCGGTTCTACCAGCGGGCCTGGGACGCGCGGCTTTCGTTCCGGCGCGCTGCGCTGGAGGTGCTGATCGACTTCTGCGAGCACCTTCGCCTGCGCGGCTTCGCCGCCTCGCTCGCGGACACGATCGAGGCCTACCGGCTCGCGTGCATGCTCGCGGACATCCGGGGCAAGTCCGAGCCGGGGCTCGACGAGGTGCGCGAGGCGACCGTCGCGACGCTGTGCCGCGGCGATGCGACGCACGTCGACTCGTTCCTCTGGTCGAGCGTGGTCGGCAAGAGCGTCGGGAAGGTCGCAAGCCGCATCGGGAAGAACTCACTGCAGGAGGAATTCTGGCGCGAGGTCGACGAGCGGCGGTTGCCGCGCACCGACTCGCCGGAGGAGTTCGTGCTCAAGCTCGGCGACCCGGTGCAGGTCGGGACGAGTGTCTTCCTGCACCGACTGCGCCTTGCGGGCGTGCCCTATGCCACCTACCAGGGCTCGCAGACCGGCGGACGGGCCGGCAAGACCACCGACCCGGAGGCGGGCGGCGTCGCCGCACTCACGCGCGTGCGCGAGGCCTGGGGCGCGCAATGGACACCGGCGACGGACGTCGCCCTCGTCGAGCGCATCGTGCTCGGCGAGACGCTCGAGCAGGTCACCGAGCGCGTCCTGTCCCAGCGCCTCGCCGTGGCCAAGGCGACCAGCGACGCGGCGGGCGTGCTCCTCGAGTCGGTCGTCGCGAGCGCCACTCAGACGGTCTCGACGGCGCTCGCCGCATGCGACCGCCTCGCCGCCACCGACGACGATCTGCCCTCGCTAGCGCGCGCGTGTCGCGCACTCTCCGGGCTCGTGAGCTACGGGTCCTCGCGCGAAAGCCTGAAGCTCGGCGTGACGGCGATCCCCTCGCTCTGCTCGAAGACCTTCGACCGCGCGGTGCTGCGCGTCGAGCAGGCCTGCATGGGCGACGACGACGCCGTCGTCCCGGTGAAGGAGGCCCTGCGCGTGCTACACGAGCTCGCGCTCGGCCAGTCGCTCGTCGACAAGGCAGCGTGGCTCGAGGTCGCGCACGACCTCGCCCGCTCCTACGGCGTGCACCCGGCCTGCGCCGGCGTTGCGTGCGGGCTGCTCTACCTGGCGCAGGAGATCGACGACGCCGAGATCGCGCGCATCGTCGAGCAGCGCGTCTCGAACGTCCTCGAGCCCGAGCGTGCCGCGACGTTCCTCGGCGGCTTTCTCGAGGTGAACGCGCTGGTGCTCGTCAAGAGTCGGCCGGTAGTGGCGGCGCTCGACGCGTTCCTGGTGGGCATCGACAAGGAGCGCTTCAAGGACGCGCTACCGGTGCTGCGCCGCGCATTCGCAGCGCTCGGCGCGTCGGAGCGGCGCTACCTCGTCGAGAACATCCTCGGCCTGCGCGACCTCGGCGGGCAAGCGCAGGCGGCCGCGAGGATCGTGGCCGAGAAGGACGTGGCCAAGCTGGCCGCGATGAGCGACGACATCGCCAAGGCGATGGACGACCTGGACGACATCCTATGAGCGACCCCGGAACGCTTCCACCCACTCTCTCGCCGGAGGACGCCGCGGCGCTGCTCCGCTGGCGCCTCGCCCTCGGACCGGGTGCGGAGGCCACGGCGCCGGAGCTCGGGCTCGGCGCGCTCGGTGCGCTCGGTGCGGACGTCGGCGTTGCCGGTGGCCGGCTCGGTGATCTCGATGACGCGCTCAGCTTCGTCTACGACGAGAGGAGGGCCGACCTCGGCGGGTCGCGACCGTACCTGCCGAAGTGGCTCGGGCAGCTGCGCGAGTTCTTCCGCGCCGATGTCGTCGCGCTCGTGCAGAAGGACGCGATCGAGAAGAAGGGGCTGACGCAGCTGCTCTTCGAGCCCGAGACGCTGCCCTACCTCGAGAAGAACATCGACCTCGTGACGACGCTGATGAGCGCCCGCGGCCTCGTGCCCGACGAGGCACGCGAGGTCGCACGCGGCATCGTGCGCGACGTCGTCGACGACCTCAGGAAGAAGCTCGAGAGCGAGGTGCGCACCGCCATCTACGGCGCTGTGCGCAAGAACACCGAGAGCCCGCTCAAGCTCGCGCGCAACCTCGACTGGAAGCGCACCATCCGGCGGAACCTCAAGGGCTGGGACGCAGAGAAGAAGCGGCTCGTGCCCGAGCGTTTTCATTTCTGGTCGAACCAGCGCCGCCGCCACGAGTGGGAGGTCGCGATCCTCGTCGACCAGTCCGGGTCCATGGCGACGAGCGTCGTCTACAGCTCCGTCATGGCGGCCATCTTCGCCTCGCTCGACGTGCTCGAGACGCGCCTGCTCTTCTTCGACACGCAGATCGTCGACATGACGCCGGTGCTCGTCGACCCGGTCGAGGTGCTGTTCTCCGCGCAGCTCGGCGGCGGCACGGACATCAACCGCGCGGTCGCCTACGCGCAGGAACACTTCGTCGAGCGGCCGGAGAAGACCATTTTCCTCCTCGTCACCGACCTCTGCGAGGGCGGCAACGCACAGGACCTCGTGCAACGCATGCGACAGCTCGTCGACGCGAAGGTCAAGACGCTCGTCCTCCTGGCGCTGAGCGACTCGGGACGCCCGTCGTACGACCACGAACTGGCGCGCCAGCTCACCGAGCTCGGCGTCCACTGTTTCGGCTGCACACCGAAGCTGCTCGTCGGCATCATGGAGCGCATCATGAAGAACCAGGACATCGGCTCTCTCGTCGCGCAGGCGGCGGAGCCAGCACGGTAGCCATGGCCGACGCACGAAGGCTCTCGCTCGCGGAATTGCGCGAGACCGTGAGCGACGCCGAGGAGCTCGCGAAGGGGACGCGCCTCGGCGACACAGTGGGGGCGCTCGCGCACCTCGCGCGCTACGCCAACAAGCTCTACGCGGATGCAGCAGGCTCGGGCGCGTCGCCGTACAAGGTGCAGATCCTGTTCGAGGAATCGGGCACGGTGAGGGGTCGCTGCTCGTGTATGGCGGCGCGCTCGCGACCGTTCTGCAAGCATGCGGCTGCGCTGCTCGTGGCCTGGGCGCGGGCGCCCGAATCGTTTGCCGTGGCCGATGTCGCGCCCGCGCCGGCGCCCGGGGAGGGGAAGAAGCGCGCGGTGAAGACGGGCAAGGCCAAGCCGAAGGATCTGATGGCCCGGGGCGTCGAGCAGGCGAGCGCGCTCGTGCGCGAGCTCGCTGTCTCTGGGGTCGCGTCGCTCGCGGCCGACCGCGTCGACCAGGTGCGGGCGCTCGGCGAGAGTCTGCGCGAGGCGCGCCTGCGGCGCCTGTCGGCGCGGACGCTGGAGCTCGCTGAACATCTCGAGCGTGCGGTCGGTCGCACGGACGCGTTCGACGCGAGCGACTACGCGGAGCTCTTCGGCGATCTGCTGCTCACGGTGCGCAAGCTCGAGAAGCACCTCGGCGGCGAGCCGCTCGCGAACGAGCACGTGGAGGAGCTCATCGGCAAGACGTGGACCAAGAAGGACCGCAGGCCGCTCGAGGGTTCCGAGCTCGTCGAGTATGGGTTCGCGGCGCGCACGACGCCGGATGATTTCGCGATCCGCGAGAGCCGCTACTTCGACCTCGCGAGTGGCGAGCACTACGCCGAGAAGCAGATCCTGCCGACCTTCCTCGCGCAGCGGACCGATCCGAAAAGGAGCTGGGCCGGTCGCGTCCTCGTGCGACCGACGGCGAGCATCTACCCGTCTTTCGCGCCGCAGCGTCTCGACCTCGAAGGGATTGCGCCGCGGCCGCTCGTGGCGCCCGATCTCGCGCGCCTGCTCGAGCGCGCGTTGCCCGACGTCGGCACCGCGCTCGCGGCGCTGCAAGCCCGGCGCAAGGACGTGTTCGCGCCGGAGGCGCTTCCGGTTGCGCTCCGCGCCGGCGCGGTCCTCGCCGAGGGAGGTCGCATGCAGGTCGTCGACGCGCAGAGCGCCGCGCTCTTCCTTCCGGAAGACGCGGCGCTCGAGGCCGAGCTCGCGAGCGCGCTCCGCGGCGCGACGCTGGAGGCGCTACTCGGTGACCTCGTGCTCGACGGCGCGCTCCCGACGCTCGTGCCACTCGCGGCAGTCGTCCGGGCGGATGGCACGCTCGCCCTGGCACGCCTTGCCGGGGTCGACGTCGCGGCGCTGCTCCAGAGCCGGAAGGTGCGCGCGGTCGAGGCAGGCGGTCCCGTCGCGGGGGCCTCGCGCTGGGCGGACGTAGCACGCAGGGTGGGTGCGTCCACCGCGGCCATTGCCCTCGGCGAGGTGCGCGAGGAGATGGCCTTGGCGCTCGCGACCGGGCTGCCGGGCGTGACGCCGCGCACGACCGAAGCGCTCGTGAGTCGCTTGCGCGAGCTCGGTCTCGGGAAGCAGGCCGAGCTGCTGGCGGCGCTTGCCGCAAGGGCCGAAGCGGCTGACAAGCTCGACGACTTCGTGAAGCTCCACCAGGTCCTCGCCATTGCGCTCGCGCGCCTGGCCGGGGCGACGCACGTCGACCGCGCGGCACTCGTGCCGGTCCCCTGCTACGAGAGTGTGTTCGTGCGGGCGCCCGAGCGCGCGCTCACGCCGGCCGAGGTCGCCGCCCTGCAGGGCCGTGGCGCGATCAACCGCTACGAGGCCGCCGCGTACTACGCGCGCCACTACGACGCACTCTCGCCCGCCGAGCTCGCTGCGTCGATCTACCCGACCTGGGCAGATGGCTCCGCCTCGCCCTACATCGCGCGCGCGTTCGCCAAGGATCCCGACACCGCGCTCGCCTGTGCCTGCCGCGTCCTCGGCCACGCGCGTGCGTCGGAGGCGAAGGTCCCGCTCTGGCGGGTCTTGCTCGGCATGGATGGGCGCCCCAGGCCCGCGGTTCCCGGTGCGCACGCCCGGGTTGCGCGCCTCACGGCGCTGCGCGTCCTCGCTGCCGTTGGATCACCCGAGGCGCGCGAGCTCCTGAAGACCGCCGCGGCCAGCGAGCGCGATCCCGCGCTGGCGGCCCATGCGCGCCGCGCGCTGGCGGGACGTGGCGGCGCGCAACTACCGGAGGAGGAGCAGGAAGCGCTGGACGACCTCGTCAGCGAGGCCTTCGACGCCTCGCACAAGGAAGAACGCAGCGCAGCGCTCCGCCGTCTTGCCGACCTCGGTGCCATCGAGGCGATCCCTGCCATGCGCGCGAGCCTCCTCGGCGACATCAGTGGCGAGGTGCGCGAAGCCGCTGCGTTCGCGCTCGCCCGCGTCGGCGACATCGAGTCCGTCGACACCTTCCTGCGGCTTCTGCGCTCCCGCGCCGCGGACCCCGCGAACGCCAAGGTCGCCGCCCAGGCGCTAGGTCTGCTCGGTGACGTCCGCGGCATCGAGGAGCTGCTCGTCGCGTACGCCGAGGGGTGGCAGCCCGGCGTCGTCGCCGACGCATTGCGTCAGCTGGGCCTCGCGGCACTGGATCCGCTCGTCACGTTCATCGAGTCTCGTCCCGAGATCCTCGAGCGCAAGGCCGCGCTCGGCGTGATCGCGGCCTTCCCCGAGGGCGACCTCGTTGGCCTCCTCACCGCGCGCCTCGACGCGATCGCCGCAGAGCCCGACTTCTGCACACGAGCGGCGATCTGCCTCGCGATCGCAGGGGCCCAGCCGGGCGCCGCGGTCCTCGTCGCGAAGCGCGTCGTGGAGCTGCGGCCGGCCCTGCTCGACAGGACGCAGGGCTCGCGCGAGGAGAGGGCACTGGCGAAGAGGTGCGCGAAGTACGCGTGAGGCGGAGCCCCGACGGCACGGCGCGATCCCACGCGTCGAATTCTCGCAACTGCGCGTGGTGCGCCGTCGACCTACCCTCGACCCACCCAAGGAGAACATCATGTCCATGCACGAGCTCGAGGATCTGGTCGAGGAGAGCATCCGCTGCCTCGACGCGGCGCCGCACTCTGCCGAGCGCGACGTGCGCTCGCTCATCAAGAGCCTGTACGACTTCCAGGCGCGCTGGGACACGGGGTTCACGAACTTCCGGGTGATGGACATCCTGCTCGCACGGCGCTTCGCCTACGCGTTCGAGCTCGAGGATCACCCCGACTACGAGCGGCTCGGCCGCCTGCCGACCACGGAGGACGACGCGGTGCTCCGCGACCCGTCGCTGCCCTTCGACGAAGAGGACAACCCCGAGGTCGGCTACGTCGGCGTGGCCGGACCGAAGCCGCTCGGGGACCGGCGCCGCCTGTTCTGCGACGCGGGGTCGGACCTCTGGAAGCGCATGGTCGAGGCGGGCAAGCTCCGGGGCGCCGACGCCGAGCCACCGAACGCTCTCAGCGTCGAAGAGACCGCGGCGGCGGTGATGCAGGCCGCGGAGCAACGGGGAGACCGCGACCTCATCGGCAAGTGGTTCGGTCTGCTCGGGATGAAGCTCGGGCGGCGCGACCTCGCCGAGCTGCGCGGGAGCCCGGCCATCCGCGCGCTGCGCGCCGTCGCCTGCCGCGTGGCCGCCAACGAGACCGACGGCTTCGCGGAGTTCGCGCCGCCCGTGGAGCCCGAGCCCGGCTCGTGGTTCGCGCTCGACCCAGCGCTCGACGTGGACACGCCTGCGCCGACGGCGGGAGAAGCGGAAGCTCTCGTGCGCGAGCTCGTCCTGCGGGTGCCGGGCTCTGCGCCGGCGAGCGTGGCAGCATGGCTGCGCGCCTTGCCGGATGCCATCGCTTCACGGCTCGCGGCGGGCGAGTCCGTCGCGCTTCCCGGGCTCGCCACCTTCACGGTGTCGCTCGTCGGAGGTACGCCATCGCGCACCGCCGTGAACCCCTTCACGGGGCAGCCGCAGGTCTTCGCCGGAGTGCCAGGCAAGCCCGAGGTCGTCGTCACCGTGGACGGCGCGCTGAACGCACGACTGGCGCGAAAGCGCTGAGCTACCCCCCGCCGCTCGTCCCGCCCTTGATGCCGCCGCGCGTCAGCTCGGCCGGATCGAGCAGGCGCGCGAGCTCCTCCTCCGGGAGGTCCGTCATCTGCGCGGCCACCTCGCGGATCGATTTACGCTCCGCGTACGCCCGCTTCGCGATGGCCGCGCCCCTTTCGTAGCCGAGGATCGGGTTGAGGGCGGTGACCAGGATCGGGTTCTGCCCGAGGGCGTCGGCGAGACGCGCCTCGTTCACGCGGAAGCCGTCGATGGCGCCGTCGGCGAGCGCGCGGAGCGCATGGGCGAGCAGCCGGATGCTCTCGAGCAGGTTGTACGCAATCACGGGCAGCATGACGTTGAGCTGGAAGTTGCCCGACTGGCCCGCGACCGTGATGGTCGCGTCGTGGCCGATCACCTGGGCGGCGACCATCGCCGCGGCCTCGGGGACGACCGGGTTCACCTTGCCGGGCATGATGCTGCTGCCGGGCTGCAAGGCCGGGAGCGAGATCTCTGCCAGGCCCGCGAGCGGCCCGCTGTTCATCCAGCGCAGATCGTTCGCGATCTTCATGAGTCCGACGGCGAGCACCTTGAGCTGCCCCGAGAGCTCGACGGCCGTGTCCTGGCACGACAGGGACTCGAAGTAGTTGCCGCTCGGCTCGAAGGGCACGCCCGCGAGCGCCGACAGCTCCGCGCAGAAGGTCGCGCCGAAGTCCGGGTGCGCGTTGATGCCCGTGCCGACGGCGGTCCCGCCCGCGGCGAGCGCGCGCAGGCGCGGCTCCACGCTCTCGAGCCGCGCGCGCGCGAGCTCCATCTGGGTCCGCCAGCCGGACAGCTCCTGACCGAAGGTGACGGGCACCGCGTCCATGAGATGCGTGCGCCCCGTCTTCACCGTGGCGCCGATCTCCCGCTCCTTGCGCAGCAGCGCGGCGCGCAGGTGCTCGAGCGCGGGAACGAGCTCCTTGCGCACCGAGAGCATGGCGCTCACGTGAATCGTCGTCGGGATGACGTCGTTGCTGCTCTGTCCGAGGTTGACGTCGTCGTTCGGGTGCACCGCGCGGCCGAGCCGCTCGGTGGCGAGGTGCGCGATGACCTCGTTCGCATTCATGTTCGTGCTGGTCCCCGACCCCGACTGGAAGACGTCGACCGGGAACTCGGCGTCGTGGCGGCCGCCGGCCACCTCGGCAGCGGCCCCGGCGATGGCGCGCGCCAGATCCGCCCCGAGCAGGCCGAGCCGCGCATTGGCCAGAGCGGCCGCCTGCTTGACGAGTCCGAGCGCTCCGATGAAAGCGCGCGGCATCCGGAGCCCGCTGATGGGGAAGTTCTGTACGGCCCGCTGGGTTTGCGCGCCCCAGAGGGCACCGGCGGGCACCTCGACCTCGCCCATGCTGTCGCGTTCGATGCGGTGAGACGGCGTCATGGCTCGTTCCGGGGGTCGAGGGGTGGCGTGGGAGCTGGGGCAGGCGTCTCCGTAGGTGGCAAAGGCGGCGTGCGGGGTGTGCGGCGCTCGCCATAGCAATAGCCGAACATCCAGGTGGCGACGAAGCCGGGTGCGAAGATGGCCCCGCGCTCGAGCGCGAAATCCGGCGTGTGCGGGCCGCGCTCCTCGGGGAGGTAGCCGTCGACCTGAAGGCGCGGCCCGACGAGAAAGACGCCGAACGGGCCCGTCGTGCGACCGACTCCGACGAGGAGCTCGAGCAGGCCTCCCGGTCCCATTCGATAGCCGTTCTCGCCGCCGCGGATCGACCAGGTCGGCGCCGCACGACCCCGAATCGGCTGCTCGTCCTCGGGGTCGTCGATCGCGCCGAACTGCATGCCCGCGAGCGCCGTGAGCACGAAGTAGCCGCCGAGCTCCTTGTTGTAGCCCCCGCCGGGCCCGACCTGCAGGAAGGCATTGGCGCCCGGGGCACCGATCGAGGCCGAGACGTCGACGCGACCCTCGAGGCCGACGTGCGCCGCCGTGTCGAGGGTGGGCGTCACGGACGGGCTCAAGGCGAACTCGCACCCCGCGGTACCCCACGCGAGAGCGACGGTGGCGACGAGAAGAGCCTTCACGCGGTGTCAGCGTAGCGCGTCTGGGCTGCCGTCGTCGTGGTCGAGTGCGCGTGCGATTCGCAGAGCGCGAGCCGGGGCGCGCTCGGGCGTCGCCCCGGAGGTCACGTGCGATGCGGCCGCGCGAACAGGACGAGCCCCTGGCACTCCGTCGCGCCCGTCATCGCGACGTGCCCGCGGGCCACGAGCTCGCCACCGGCGGGCACCCTCAAGAGGAGCAGCCCGCGGCGGACCTGCAGACCGGAGCGCAGCCACGGTCCGGCGGCCATGGGCTCGGCGACCCGCACCTCGCCGAAGGGGCGCTGCGCCTGACCGAGCAGGTACTCGGCCTCGTACAGAAAGCCGCGGCTCGACTCGGAGGAGTGGCCAGCGGCAGGCGCGCGCTCGACGTCGAGGCGCATCACCATGCCGTACGCGATGCCGCCGCCGCTGCGACGCGCCCCGAGCATCGTGTAGTGCAGGAACAGATCGAGCGCCTCGCCCGCCGGCGCCCGCAGTTCGATGCGCGAACGGGTGTCGAGCGAGGCCTCGGCGAGCGCCCCCTCGGGCTCGAAGCGCTTGCCCCACCTGCGCACGAGCACGACGACCGCTGCGACGAGCCCGAAGAGCGCGAGCGCGACGAGCCCCGCGACGAGGATGCCAGTATCCACGCCGGCACGGTACCAGGTCCGCGCGCGCTCGGGCGCGTCCTCGACGAAGCCGCGCCGCGTGGAGGGCGTCCTCGATCTGCTGCTCGAGACGCCCGAGGGCGTGGTCGTCATCGACCACAAGAGCTACCCCGGCGCGCCGAGCACCTGGGAGAAGAAGGCCCTCGAGCACCCCCCGCAGCTCGCGGCCGACGCGCACGCGCTGCGAATGGTCGAGGGCGTGACGGTGCGTGGGTGCTTCGTGCACTTCGCGCTGGGTGGAGGAATGGTCGAGCTCCGGGCGCGAGACCCGCAACGGGGGCCGTCACTTGTCCGGGCAGCTCACGGGCACGTCCGGGGGTAGGCACTTGCCGTCGCTCGAGCACGAGCCCGCGAAGCAGTCGCTTCCCTGACACTTGATGCAGACGCCGCCGCACTCGAGCACGCACTCGACCTGCGGGTCCCCGCCGCCCGCGCCGCCGCCCCCTCCGCCGCCCGCTCCCGCCCCGCCGTCACCGTCGTCGTCGATGACGGCGATTCCCCCGCACGCGGAGGCGAGCGCGAGGAGCACGAGCGCACTCCCACGGGTCGAGAGCATGCAGCCAGCATACACCGCGCACCGCGGTCGCGCCCACCCTGCCGTCGGCCCTCTTCGTCCCATGTCGCCGCCCGCCTCGGTTCGTGCTGCGACTTCGGCCCGACTTTCGCTAGAGTCTCGCTGATGATTCGCGCCCTCCCATCGATCGTTCTCGTCACCTTGGTCCTCGGCTGCGGCCCGAGCGGCTCGCCGAGCTCGAGCTCGAGCTCGAGCGCGCCGCCGCCAGCGGCGACCGACACCTCGAAGCCGAAGCCGTCGAGCTCGGCGACGACCGCGGCTTCGACGGCGGCGACGCCGGCCCCGACCGCGCCGCCGCCGGCGAGCGCATCGGCGCCCGCGCCGGCCGCGCCGACGATCGAAGCAGCGTGCGCCAAGCTCGCGACCGCCACGTGCGATCGGCACGCGGGCTGCGATCAGGGCTACCTCCTGCGGCTCGACTACGGCGATGCCGAGACCTGCAAATCGGCCGTGACCGCGCAGTGCCTCGACTCCGCGCAGGCGCCCGACGCCGCGGTCGGCCCTGCCGACGTGCAAGCATGCGCGGACGCGCTGGCGAAGACGCCCTGTGACGGCGCGCGCCCGGCGGCGTGTCGCTCGAAGGGCAAGCGCGCCGACGCGGCGGCGTGCTCCGTCGACGCGCAGTGCCAGTCGGGGATCTGCTGGCGCGGCACCGACACCGAGGCGTGCGGCAAGTGCAAGACGGTCCCCGCCGAGAACGACCCCTGCAAGCTGCCGCGCGACTGCTACCCCGATTTCACCTGCACCTCGAACAAGTGCGTGCCGCGGGCGCCGGAGGGCGGCGCCTGCGTCGAGGACCACCAGTGCACGACGAGCAACTGCGTGAAGGACCGCTGCGGGCCATACCTCAAAGACGGCGCAGCATGCGACACGGAGGCCGACGAGCCGCGCTTCTGTCACTTCGCGTACGGCTGCGAGGGCAAGAAGTGCGGCCCGCGCAAGCTCGTCGCCCGCGGCGAGAAGTGCGGCATGGGGCAGGGGCCGTTCTGCATGCGGAGCCAATGCGAGTACCGGCAGCGCGTCTGCGTGGCCATGCCGAAAGAGGGGGAGGCCTGCGACGCGGCGATCCCGTGCCCGAAACCGTTGACCTGCCTCGACAAGAAGTGCGGCATGGCCGGCAAGGCCGAGTGCCGGTAGGTGAGCCGAGCGCGTGTGCCGTAGCGGACCGCGCTGCTCACCACACGACCTCCACGCCTGCCGCTGCTGCGATGGCCCCGCGGCCGCCGCGCCCGCATCGGGGCCGCGCGTGGGCCTTCAGCGTACTGCCATGACTCGCCAGCGCAGCTCGTTGCCGACGACGGCGCCGAAGCCCACGCTCGCGCCGTCCTTGCTCCAGCGCAGGCGGGCCGCCGCGTCCACCGCCGCGCTCTTCTTGTCGCCTACGACGACGTAGGCTTTGCCGTCCTTCTGCGCCACGTAGGCCAGCTGCGTCGAGTCCGGGCTCCACGACAGCGTTCCCGCCCGCGCTCGCTCGAACGCCTCCCCGGCCTCGTCGTCGACGACGACCCGCTGCTGCGTCCCGTCCTTGACGACGAACGCGATGTGCTTCGAATCGGGGCTCCAGACGGGGGCCGACACCTCGTCGTGGGCGGCGCTCGTCTTGTCGCCGCGGATCTGGCGCTGGCCGTCCTTCTTCGCGACATAGGCGAGCTGCCGCGAGTCGGGGCTCCAGACTGGCGCCGAGACCTCCTCGAAGGGCTCGCTCTGCTCGGCGCCGCGTTGGACGACGTACGTGTATGGGTCCTGGTGCGCGCTCGGCAACCGGGAGGTGTAGGCCAGCTGCTTGCCGTCGGGGCTCCAGGCGAGGTTGTCGGCTTGCGCGTGCTCCGTCTTCTTCCCGTCGACGACCAGGAACATCGCCTTGCCGGTCGACGCCGCGTACGCGAGGTGGGCGCCATCCGCGCTCCACGCGGGCTCGAGCATGTAATAGAAGGTCTCGCCCACCTTCCCGTCGACGACGAGCGCCTGCTTCTCGCGGCCCTGCTTGAACGCGTAGGTGAGCGTGTTGTCGGGGCGCCAGTGGAAGTCCATCACCGGCCCCAACGGCGCGAACGACTGCGTGCCGGTGAAGAGCAGCCCGTCGGCGTTGTAGCCAATGCGGCCGTCGGGGCTCCATCGCAGGTATGGCGTGCACCTGGCGTAGGGCCCGCTCGTCGCGCCATCGACCACGACGAAGTACTTGCCCTGCGCTTCGGCGAGATATGCGAAATGTCTCCCGTCGCGGCTCCACTCGCGCGTGAACAGGGAATCGAAGGGCGGGCTGCGCTGGTCGCCGAGCACGACGACCTTCTTGTCGTCGCTCTGCTTGAGGACGTAGGCCACCTGCTGCCCCACCCCATCGAAGAGAATGTCCTGCGTCGTCGCGCCCTCGGGGAGGGTGGCCAGCAGCCTGTCCTCCAGCACGGCCGCGGGCGGCACGGCTGCGGTTGCCGCGATGCCGCTCGAGGCAGAGTTGCTCGGCGCGGCGCTGCTCGAGGTGGCGCTGCTCGAGGCGGTGCTGCTGCCCGAGGGGGCGCTGCTCGAGGCGGCAGGTGAGGTCGCGGGGCCTGGAGCGAGCAGCTCGGCGGGCTTCGGCGTGCACGCCGAAAGGGGACCCAGGACGAAAGGCAGCAATACGCGGAGGTTCTTCATGTCGTGGGTTCGTGAGGTCGAGGCTTCGCGAGCCGCGCGCGCGGCCCGAGGGTGAGTCACGTCGCGATGCGTCGTGCCGGTGCGGTGGTCGGCCCCCACAGCGTGGCCATGTTCGCGACGTCGAACCCTACTTGGTTGCGACGAGGGTAAGCTAGCGCCAAGTCGCAGCCCGTGGCTGGCTCGGGACCACGATCCCCAGTCAGACTTGGGCTCGCCTGACGCAAGCCTTGACGCGGCGAGCGGCGGACTGCTGCGCAGTTGGGAGCCAGCGTGGCTCGGCCGTCGAGGCGAAGAGCTCCGCGACCACCACCATGAGCTCCCAACAGCCCGCCGTGAAGCGGTCGCAGAGTTACACGATCTCCGGGATGACGAACCACACGATGGGGTGTGGTGAGGGCGCTCGCGCCGAAGGCCACGGCGAGCCGCCGCGGGACGCTCGCCGCGTGGCGCCGCAGCGCGACCAGGTAGATCGGACCCTCGACGACCTGGGTGAACGCGAACGCCGCGAGCCACTCGAGCATGCGCTGCGCATCGTAGGCGCCGGCTCGGTTTCGGGGCAGCAAGATCGCAGCGGTCGCCGGCCGCGGAGGACGCTCGTGGCCCATGCGGCGCCACGAATCCCATCCTCGGCCCGCGGCCGCCGTAGTATGAAGAAGCATGGTCCAAACCAACCATCCCCTGGGGTCGGTGGCGCTGTGCGCCGCGCTTTCGTTCGGGTGCACGGCGCCCAAGACGCAGGCCGGGGACGGTGCGACCGTGACGCTGGCGCCAGGATCGAGCGCGGCGCCGGCGGCGACCGCGACCGCCCCGGCGACCGCGACGGCGACCGCGACCGCCAAGGCCACCGCGGCGCCCTCCACGACGCCCACGGGCGCCTCGAGCGCCTGCGCCGCCTGCGACGCGAAGGCCCACATGATGTGCTCCGAGCAGACGGGCGGCGAGTGCATCGACGCTTGCCTGCAGGGCTGGGCCAAGGTCGGGATGACCCACTGCGGCAAGATCTGCTCGAAGGACGCGGATTGCGCTCCGGACAAGGGCTCGTGCAAGCCTGACATGGCGTCGAACCCGGGGACCAAAATCTGCGACGAGAAGTGGATGGGGCTCGGCAACCACGTCGCCCCGTGACGCGCGTCGCGTCCGGGCCAGCAGCGCACGCGGGCGAATGAAATCGAGGCGACGGCGTGAGCGACGCTTCGCGCAGGCTGGTCGGCATCAGGGGACGATGTAGTACGGGCGCTCGGTCACGACCTCGCGCAGCGTGGCGGGCGGCGCCGGGAGGACTCACGCCGCGTGGTGCGGGACGGGCCGTGGCATATTGTCCTTGATTCGAGGACAGATGACGACCATCTTGTCCCTGTGGCGAGGACGAGTGTCACGACGGCGGCCGAGCGGATCGTGGCCGACCACGCGGCGCTCGTTCTGCCGGCGCTCACCGAGCGGGATGCGCGGCTGGCTGCGCTGCCTGGCAAGGCCGACGCCGTCATCGGGATGCGGCGCTCGGGCAAGACCTGGCTCGTCCTGCAGACGCTTGCCGAGCTCGAGCGCGGGGGGCTCGCGCGCGGCCACTCGCTCTACGCGAACCTCGAGGATGAGCGGCTCGCGGGCGTCGGGCTCGAGGTGTTCGCAGAGCTCTTGGACGCGGCGTACCGGCGCGAGCCCAGCGCTGCGACCGCACCCTTCTGGCTCTTGCTCGACGAGGTTCAGGTCGTGCCCGGCTGGGAGGCCTTCGTGCGGCGGATGCTCGACACCCGTCGCGTGCGCGTCGTCGTCACGGGGTCGTCCGCGAGGCTCCTGTCGCGCGAGCTCGCGACGAGTCTGCGCGGCCGTAGCCTCGCGACGGAGGTCTTGCCGTTCAGCTTCCGCGAGGCGCTCCGGCACGCGCACATCGGCATTCCCGACAAGCTCCCGCCGCCGCCACGAGCGCGCGCCGAGCTCGAGCGGGCCCTCTCGGGATACCTGACGACCGGCGGCTTCCCGGAGATCCAGGAGCTCGCTCAGCCGCTCCGGCGCCGCGTCCTTCAGGAGTACGTGGACGTGACGTTGCTGCGCGACGTGGTGGAGCGGCATCGCGCGACCAACGTCGTCGCGCTGCGCCGGCTCGTCTCGCACCTCTTGAGGTCGCCCTCCTGCAAGCTCAGCGTCCACAAGATCTACCTCGATCTCCGCAGCCAGGGCGTGGCGGTCGGCAAGGGGCACCTGCACGAATACCTCGCCCACCTCGAGGACGCGTGCTTTGCTTTCACCGTTCCCGTCGACTCCGACTCCGAGCGCCGCCGCGCGGTCGTCCCGCGCAAGAGCTACCTGGTCGATCCGGGGCTCGCGGCGCTCGCCGCGGTCGACCCACTGGCCCAGCTGCGCGGCCACCTGCTCGAGAATGTCGTGTACCTCGAGCTGCGTCGTCGTGGCGCGCGGCTCAGCTACCACGTCGCAGCGAGCGGAGCGGAGGTCGACTTCGTCGCCCGCCACGACGACGGTGAAACAGAGCTCGTGCAGGTCTGCGCGGAGCCCGACGCGGCGGACACCCTCGCGCGCGAGCTCCGCGGCCTCGCTGCCGCTGCACCCGCCTTTCCGAAGGCGCGGCTCGTCATCGTCACACTGACCCGCGAGGGCACGCTCGAGCTGAGCCGCCGCCGCGTCCACCTCGTGCCGGCGTGGCGCTTTCTGCTCGAGCGCTGACGAGCGGCGCGCGGGGCTCACGACCATGAGCTGCCGCGGGCCGTCGGGCAACCATGGCCCCACGGAGGGCCGGCGGCCGCAGGTCGGCTGAAGTCCCCGCCAGCGCTACTCCCGCGCGGACACGCTCGCGCCCCAGCCATGCAGGCCATGCACAGAGGGGAGCGCAGCAGCCCCGCGGCGAGCTCCGGACGCCCGCAGCTCGTCGAGCCTGCGCTCGGTCGCGAGTCGGCAGAGCTCGCCCGCGCGGCACTCCTCGGTCACGACGTCCGGGGACCAGTGCTTGCCCCGCCGGTAGCGTCGGTCGGGGTCGAGGCGCAGGCGCCCGATCGTCGCTTCCCACCCGCCTTCGGCGAGGGGCTTGGTCTCGGCAGGGTCGCCAAACAGGGTGGTGAGCGCGGCCGCGGCGGCGTGCTGGAGCTCGGGGTCGGCGAGGTGGTGCGCGAGGAAGGCCCAGGAGCCGGGGTTGCCGAAGCGCGCGACCGCGTCGAGGAGCTCGGGCGTCACGGGGCAGGTGCGCACGAGGCGTTCGAGCGTCGGC
>JACRDA010000023.1 GCA_016212965.1 Myxococcales bacterium | reverse complement strand
GCCGACGCGAGCCCGACCGGCACGGCGCGCCGCGCACCGCCGTTCGCGCTCGGCCCCGGCACCGGCGGCGCCGCCGGGGCGGGTGGCGGCGGCTACGGCGGGGGCGGTGGCGGCAGCGGCGCAGCGGGGCCCTGTGCCGCGGACATGGTCCTCGCGGGCAGCGCCTGCGTCGACCGCTTCGAGGCGCCGAACGTCGCGGGCGTCCCGCCGCTCGCGATGCAGACGGCGTACGACGGCGAGGTGTGGTGCGCTGCCCGCGGCAAGCGCCTCTGCACCGACGTCGAGTGGATCCGCGCGTGCGAGGGCGCGAGCGCGACCCCGTACCCCTACGGCGACACCTGGGTCGCGCACCGCTGCAACGACGACAAGACGTGGATCCCGCCCGACTGGGGCGTGCTCGCCTCCTGGCCTTCGCAGGCCGCGCAGGACGAGGCGGCGGCGCTCTACCAGGGCGATCCGAGCGGCTCTCGCGAGGCGTGCCTGTCCGAGGACGGCGCGTTCGACCTCACGGGCAACGTCGCCGAGTGGGTCGTGCGCACCATCCCGAACGCGAACGACTACGACCACGTGATGAAGGGCTGCTACTGGTCGGGCTGCTACGGCGGCACGCTGCCGAACTGCAGTTTCGTGAACCCGGCGCACCCCGGCGGCTTCCGCTCCTACGAGGCGGGCTTCCGCTGCTGCCGCGACGCGGGCCCGGTCTTCGGCGACTGATGCTCCTCGACACGCACGGCCACTACCTCGCGCCCGCGCTCGGCGCCGTCGCCCCGAGCTAGCCGGCGAGCGGCAGCGGGCCGGCACGGTCGGGCAGGGGCACGACGCACGCATCGCTGGCGCGTGGCGAGGGATCGGCGTCATTCTAGGGTGGTGGAGCCCGTGTCCGCTCTGCCCCCTCCGATCGAGCGGCGCTTCGACGCCCGCGTCGTCGTCGCGGTGGTGCTGAGCGCGTGCGTACACCTCCTCGGCTCGGCGTGGGCCGCATCGACCGAGGTGCTCGCCGCGCGCGCGCACGGCGGGCTCGCCGCGGCGCTCCACCTCGCCGACCCCACGATGGACGTCGAGCTGCCGGCGGCGGTCCCGCCGCCGACGCTCGGCCCGACGACGGGCGGCGGCGCGCGCGCCGAGGCCTCCGGCGCGCCGCCCGTCGAGCGTGCCACGCTCGGCGGGAGCCGCGTGGCCCGGCCGGACGTCGAGCGCGCGGGGCGCGGCGGCACGGCCGAGGCGACGAGCCCGGCCCTGAACCTGGCCGACTCGGACGACGGGGATCACCAGTCCCCGGAGCTCCTGTCGCGCTTCGACCGCGCGCAGGCCTTTCGCAACGGGCGGAAGAGCGAGCGCCGCTCGCCGGAGGACTGGAGCGCGACGCGCTGGCGCCCCACGCTGCTCACCTTCGAGGCGACGGGCGACGGCGCGCGCGAGGAGACCCGACCCCGGGCGACCTTCGACCCGCCCGCCGGCGCGTGGGCCGGCGCGCACACCGAGCGCGAGCACCTCGGACCGGGCGTGCGCGTGCCGGGGATCGCCGTGGTGCCGGAGGGCGACCGCACGGCGCGGGCGCCGCGCGGCGGCGCCGAGCGTGGCGACGGGACGGAGCGTGCGGGGGAGCGCACGGTGGCTGGCGCCGGGGTGCACGACCGACCGGAGGCGCCGCGACCCCGCGCGGCGGCGGACACGGCCGCCGGGGTGCCGATGATCGCGCACGCCGACGACGCGAGCCCGGCGCTCGTGCGCGGGCCCGCCTCGGACACGCTCCAGAGCGACCAGGAGTCGATGAGCCGCCGGACCGCCATCGTCCAGGCGAGCGGGCCCGGCGGCCTGCCGGGCGCGGGGGTGGGCGGCGCCGCCGCGCCCGGTGCACCCGGCTTCGGGGGCACGTCCGGTCCCGGCTCGACGAGCCGCGCGCTCGGCAGCGGGCTCGGGGGCGTCGGCAACGTCGACCCCCTCGGGGCGCTGCGCTCCGGCTACCTGCGCGGCGTGACGGCGCGCATCCGCCCGCTGTGGCGCGATGCCTTCCCGCGCTGGGCGGTGCTCGCGGGCCTCGGCGGGAGCGCGATCGTGAGCTTCGTCATCCTGCCCGACGGCTCGATCGGCGGGGCGGGGATCACACGCCCGAGCGGCGTACCCGAGTTCGACGAGAACTGCCGCCAGGCGGTGCTGCGCGCCGGACCGTTCGAGCGCCTGCCGGCCGAGCTCGGGCCCGTGCTCCACTGGTCGATGACCTTCACCGCGAAGAACACCGCGGTGTTGCCGCCCCACGCGCTCGTCGACTGAGGCGTGGCCGGTCGGCGGTCGCGCTTGACAGCACGGGGCCCGATCTTCATATTCGCGCCCCCGGTCGCCTCGAGGGCGGCCACGACCCGCCGAAGTAGCTCAGTCGGCTAGAGCAGGCGTTTCATACGCGCCGGGTCGGGGGTTCGACTCCCTCCTTCGGCACCGAACGACGCGAGCCCGGCTCGACGCGCAGCGTCGCGCTCGGGCCGCGCCCGGACTACCCCCGGAGTGGCGTGAAGGGCGAAGCGAGCGACGCCAGCGACGAGGAGCTCATGGCCGCGGCCCGCGGGGGCGACGCGAACGCCGTGGCGGAGCTGCTCGCGCGCTACCAGCCGCGCGTGCTGCGCTTCGGCTTGAAGATGTGCGGCAATCCGGAGGACGCCCAGGACGTCCTGCAGGACACGCTCTTCGCGGCCGCGCGCACGGCGCGGGATTTCCGCGGCGCCTCGCAGGTCTCGAGCTGGCTCTACGCCATCGCGCGCAGCTTCTGCATCAAGAAGCGCCGCCGGAGGAAGCACGCTCCGGCCGAGCTCGAGTCGCTCGACGGCCTCGGCGCGGCGGAGGTGCCGGCCGCGACCGCGCCGGACGAGAGCCCCGAGCAGGCGCTCGAGACGCGCCGGCTGCAGCAGGCGCTCGGCGATGCCATCGCGGCGCTCGAGCCCGCGCAGCGCGAGGTGCTGCTGCTGCGCGACGTCGAGGGGCTGTCCGCGGCCGAGGTGTCGACCGTGGTCGGGGTGAGCGTCGAGGCGGTCAAGAGCCGTCTCCACCGCGCTCGGCTGGCGGTCCGGGCCGCGCTCGCGCCGCTCCTCGGCGCCGAGGTGTCGAGCGGCGTCGAGGCTGCGCCCACCGACGGCGCCGCCGCCGAGCGTTGCCCGGACGTGCTCGCGCTCCTGTCGCGGCGGCTCGAGGGCGACGTCGATCCGGCGCTCTGCGCCGATCTCGAGGCGCACGTGGCGCGCTGTGCGCGCTGCCGCATCGCCTGCGACTCGCTCAAGCAGACGGTTGCGCTGTGTCGCGCGACGCCGGCGCCCGAGACGTCGGTCGCGCTCCGCGACTCGCTGCGCCGCGCCGTCCGCGAGCTCCTCGCGGCGCCGCCCGGAGCCGCGCCGGTCTCGGCGCTCGCACGCCCGGCCCGGTCGCCGCGTCCACGGCGGCGCTCCTGAGCGGCGCCCGGCCCGCCTACTCGAGCCGCTCGAGCACGCGCGCGAGCTTGTCCCGCACGAGCTTCGCGATCTCCTGGACCTCCGGGCCGCCCTGCTCGCCGATCGTCTGCATCGGGTCGACCGCGGTCACCACGGCCTTGCCGTCGTCGCCCTCGTACACGACCACGTTGCACGGCAAGAGCACGCCGACGGCGAGCTCCGAGCCGAGGGCCCGGTGCGCCAGCGCGGGGTTGCAGGCCCCGTGGATCTTGTAGCGGCGGAAGTCGACGTCGATCTTCTTCTTCAGGGTCTCCTTCACGTCGATCTCGGTGAGCACGCCGAAGCCCTCGGTCTTCAGGGCCTCGGGCAGTCGCGCGAGGGCCTCGTCGTAGGTCGCTCGCAGCACCTTCTTCATGCCGATGGTCGCCATCGTCGTTCTCCTCGCGTCTCAGCTCGCACGCTCTTCTTGGGGCGCCTGGGCCGCCCGCTCGTTCTCGGCAATCTTGCGCCGAACCTCGGCCATGTCGAGCGCTCGCACCTGCGCGACGAGCTCCTCGAGCGCTTTGGCGGGCAGGGAGCCGGGCTGCGCGAACAGCGGCACGCCGTCGCGGAACACCATCAGAGTCGGGATGGCCCGGATGCCGAAGGCACCGGCGAGGTCGGGCTCGGCGTCCGTGTTCACCTTGGCGAAGGTCACGTCCGCGTGCTTCTCTGCCGCCTTCTCGAAGACGGGCGCGAACGCGCGACACGGGCCGCACCAGGGTGCCCACCAGTCCACGAGCACGATCCCGTGCTGGATGGTCTCTTCGAAGCTCTCGGCGGTGACGTTGACGGTAGCCATGACGCGGTCCTCCTCGGTGACGGAGGGCCCTTCCCGGCCCCTCCCGTCACGTCAGAGCCAGCACCCGGCGCGAAGGTTCGCGCCCTCGCGGCGCCGCGCGTCAGCGGTGCGTGTACACGATGGTGGTCGCAGCCGCGTCGTCGATGGCGACGCCGTGCCAGCCCTCGGGGACGGCGGGGTCGCTCCACGTGAAGATGAAGCGCGCGTCGACCGGCGGCAGCGCGATGGCGTGGAAGCCGGCGGCCTCGCCGAAGTCGCCGTTCCAGTAGCTGCCCACGAAGCCGAAGCCCTCGGCGAACTCGGTGACCCACGGCGCGTCGAGCAGACTGTGGGCCTGGCCGACCTCGCGCTCGTCGACGTCGCGCGTGACGTACTTGGCGCGCACCTTGAAGACGCCCTGCACGGTCGCCGGCCCCTTCTCGGGGTCGCCGACGCGGTCCTGGCCGCTCGAGACGAGCGTCGCGTAGAGCGGCTTGCGGCCCTCCCAGACGACCAGCGTCTGGTTGGCGAGCGACACGTCGATCCACTTCTGCGTGGGCGTCGCGAAGTCGGGGAACTTGTCGCGCTTCGGGATGATGATGAGGTCGCGGGCGCGCACCCAGCGGTCGTCGCGCGTGTAGTAGTACTTGCTCTCGTTCACCGTCCGGAAACGCCCCGTGAGCGGGATGGCCTCGAGCGCGTCGAGCTCGTCGTCGCCCACCTCGACCTTGGCGCTCGGCAAGAGCTTCCAGTCGCGGACGCCGCTGCGCACCGCGAAGGCGAGCGGCAGGCCGATCTCGCGCAGATCGCTGCCGTGCCAGCCGCTGCCGAGCGCCGGCGCGACCCGGTCGAGGGGCAGGAAGCGGCCGTCGGGCAGGACGCCGAAGCGGCGCTCGTCCTTGCCGCTACCCGCGGTGACCACGCCCGCGATCGGCATACCGCTCAGGCGTTTGACGACCTGGGTCGCCCCGAAGGCTCCGCTCGGCGCGAGCGCGGCCCCGTCCGCGAGCGCGGCACCCTTGGCGGGCCAGCCCGGCAGCTCGAAGAAGCTCAGCGTGGTCCGCAGGCCGTCCTCGCCGGCGCCGTCGACCCCGGGCATGATCACGGGCGGCCCCTTGGCGATGCCGAGCTCGTCCATGGGCACGTCGTTCGCGCCCGCCCCGAGCGGCTTCGGCTGCGCCGGCTCGCGCCCACCGAGCTTCGGCTCGGCCGCGAGCTGCTCGCCCGGGCTCGGTAGGGCCGCGTAGACGACGCCTTCGCCCTTCTTCACGCGCACGTAGCGGTAGGGCATCGGCGACTCCAGCCGCGGCGCCGCGAGGGGCAGGGTCGCGAGCGGCACCGAGAGGTCGATCGTCGCGTCGCTGCCGGCGCACACGAAGCCGCGCGGGCGCACGGGGTACCAGCCGCCCTCGCAGCCGTTCTTGCCGTACGGCTCGGCGGCGCGCGCGATCTGCGCCCCGGCGCGGAGGTAGCCGAGGGCCTTGCCCGCCGCGCTCGGGCGGTCGCGCACGACCGTGAGGTGCCGCAGGACGAGGAGCTTCGGCCCGTTCGCAGCCGGGACCGGCACGTCCGGGATCGGCTCGTTCTCGGCCGCGGCCGCCGCTTCGGTCTCGCTCTCCGCGTGGGCGCTGCCGCTGCAGCCGAGCGCACCGAGCGACCCGAGGGCGAGCGCACCCGCGCCGAGCGCCAGGCGAACGCGCAGGGGCTCCGTGAGATGGCGCGCGCCTTGGCACGAGGCGCGGAAGGACGGGCGGCGGGGGTGGTGGGGGCGACGGCCGGTGCGCGACGTCATGTCGCTCCCGATGCCCCAAGGTGCACCGGACGGCCAAGTTCCCGGGGCGCCCTTTTCGAGCGCGCCGGGTTGACTTCCGGCCGGAGCCCGGTAACCAAGCGGGCTCCATGGCCGCAAGGCGTCGCATGACCGCGGGCGTGCTCCTCCTCGGGGGCGGATCGCTACTGATGGAGCTGCTCGCCTACCGCCTGAACGCCGCCGCGCTCGGGCTTCCGAGCGCGGTGCTCGGCGCGCTCGTGGCGCCCGCCGCCATGGGCCTCGGCGCGGTGGCGCTCGCGTCCCGCCGCACCGATCCGGGCCGCCGCTTGCGCGCCGTCGCGTACACGACGAGCGGTGCCGGGATGGCGTGGGTGGCCGCGCTCGTCACGCTGGTGTGGCAGGCGCACCAGCCCGCCAGCGCGCACCTCGCGGCGTGGCAGGGGTACCTGGTGCTCGGCGCGCTCGCGCTCGGCTTCCTCCTCGCCGGTGCGGCGCTCGGTGGGCTCTACCGGGCGGGCGGGCTCGCGCTCGGACGAGTCGGCGCTGCGGAGGCGGTCGGCGGCGCGCTTGCTGCGCTCGCCGTGCCGGCGGCGCTCGCCCTCGGTGCACCGCGCGCGGCCCTGCTGCTCGCGCTCGTCTTCGGGCTCGTCGCGCTCCTCTTGGCCCGCGGCAGCGGCGCCCGCTGGAGTGTGCTCGCGACCCAGCCGCTCGCGATCCTCGCCCTCTTCGCCGGCGACTTCGGGGCGCCGTGGCTCAAGATCCGCCTCGAGGTGACGCCCAAGCAGGGCGCCGTCGACGCGCAGGTCTGGACCGACACGGGCTTCGTCACGGTGCTGAAGCCGACGCGCGGAGCCGCGCAGCTCACCGTCGACGGCAGCGAGGCGCTCGAGGTGACGGGGGCCGGCGGCAAGCGACCCGCGCCGAAGCCCCTCGACATCCTCTACGCGCTCGAGGGGCGCACCGAGGCGAACGTCCTCGTGGTCGGCAGCGCGGGGGGCCGGGAGGTGGCTGCGGCCCTCGCGAACGGCTACCCGGGCGTGCACGCCGCGGAGCGCAACGCCGGGCTCCTGCGGCTCCTGCTCGCCCCCGAGCGCCCGCCGATCGCGCTCCGGGAGGGTGCGGTCACGACCGAGCTCGCCTCCGGCGCGCCGCGCCGCGCGCCGCCCGACGTGCGGCACGTGGTCGTGGTCGACGCCGTGCGCTTCGCGACCGCGCCGCCGCGCCTGCTCGGCTGGAGCGACCGCGGGCTCGGCGAGCACGCCCTGCGGGGCTACCTCGCGCACACGGCCGAGGACGGGGTCCTCGTGCTCTCGGTGCGACCCGAGGCGCTCGCCGCGACGACCGCCGCCGCGCGTGCCGCGCTCGACCTGCCGGAGGCCGAGGTCGACAAGCACCTGTTCGTCTGCAGCGTGCCGGAGGGCGACGCGGCGCTCGTCGTGAGCCCGGGCGACATCTCGCGGGGCTCGCTCGCCAAGCTGCGCAATTTCTGCCGCAAGAACCACTTCACCACCGTCGAGCCCGACACGCTCGAGGCGCCGGTGCGCCGGGTGAGCGAGGACCGGCCCTTCGTCGACGGACTGCCCGGCGTCGGCGAGCTCGCGCGCCGGGCCGTCGACGAGCTCGGCCGGCCCGTGAGCGACCCTCCCGACCCCAAGGCCTCGAAGCTCGAGGATCGGGAGGTCCCGCTCGGGGCGCTCTTCGCGGGGCTCCTCGTCACGCTGGGCTTGGCCTTCGCGGGTGCGCTCGTGCCGCCGCCGCGCGGCGAGGCGCCCGGCGCGCCCGGGGTGAAGGTCCGGCGCATGGGCCTCGTGCCGCGCCTCGCCCTGTTGACCCTCGGCGCTGCGCTCGGGCTCGCCCAGCTCGTCGTCGGCGAGCACGCTCTGCGCCTGCTCGGTCACACGAGCTACGCGTGGGGCGTGGTCGTGCCGGTGTGGCTCGTGGGGGTCGCCGCGGGGCGGCTCGCGCACGCCGAGTCGGCCCGCCGGCCGCGCCACGGGCTCGGGCTGGGAGCGGCGCTCGGGGTGGCGTTCTGCGTGGCGGTCGCCCTGCTCGCCTCGGAGTGGTCGGGCGTCGAGTCGCTGCCGCTCGCGGCGCGCGCGGGTGTCGTCCTCGGCCTCGCGCTCGCCGGCGGCGCCTTCGTCGGCGGTCCGGCGTTCGGCGTGCTCGTCCACGCGGCCGAGCCTGCGGCGCGAGGCCACGGTTGGGGCCTCGCGCTCCTCGGCTGGGCGGCGGGCGCCGCCGCGGCCGCGCTCTTGGTGCGCGCCGCCGGGCTGTCGGGCCTGCTCCTCGCCGCGGCCGCGTCGCTGGCGGTGGGCGCCGTGCTCGGGCTCGTGGCTCGGCGCGCGGCGCCGCTCGACCCGAGCGCCGGCGGGGGCTGACGCGGGGCGGACGGCTCGGCTCGCTCAGCGGCGCCGCAACAGCCGCCGCAGATCGAACGCCCCGAAGAGCTGCGCGGCAGCGAGGAAGCCGAGCCCGAGCGTGCCGAGGACGAGCGCCGCGCGGACCAGATCGGGCAGGCTCGCCGGCAGGAGCAGCTTCAGCCCGAGCGGCGGCAGCGCCGAACAGAGCGCGACGAGGGCGAGGCGCTTGAATGGTAGGGCCGCGAGGCCGAGCCCGCCGAGCGTGCGGCGCAGGGCCACGGTGAGCAGGACGCACTCGACCCAGGCGGCCGTCATCGCACCGACGACCACACCCACGACGCCTAGCGGCACCATCAGCGCGAGCGAGATCGCGGTGCTCGTCGCGACGCGCACGACGGCGTAGCGGGCGGGCCGGCGTGCGTCGCCGAGCGCGAAGCAAGCCGATGAGAAGAGGCGCCCCGTGGCGTTGCCGAGCAGCGCACAGCCGTAGACCGCGAGGACGGACGCGACGAGCTCGGTCGAGGCGCGATCGAAGGCGCCGGTCTGCAGCACCAGGGTCACGATCTCGGTGCCGCAGCCGACGAGCGCCACGACCGTCGGGATCGAGAGGACGGCCACGCGGCCGAGCGCCGTCACGAGGCGGCGACGGATGGCGTCGTTGCGCTTCTGCGGGTCGGGCTCGGCGCTCTCGCGTGCGAGCTCCGGCAGCGCCACCGCGGCCTCGCCCGTGCCGAGCACGCTCATCGGCAGGAGGTAGAGCGCCTGGGCGTAGCCGAAGGCGGCGTTCGCGCCGGTGCCGAGGAAGCTCACGAGCAGCGTGTCGACGAGGCCGGAGATCTGGATGACGCCCCGGCCGAGCAGCACGGCCGGCAGGCGGCGGGCCGCTTCGCGCAGGGCCGGGTCCTTGAAGTCGAGCCGCGGCCGCAGCCGTCCCCCGAGCACGCGCCGGGCGGCCCACAACATCATCACGAGCACGAGCCCCGCGCCGACGAGGGCTCCCCAGCCGAGCGCCTGCGCGAGCTCGCCCTCGCGGCGGCCGAAGAAGTGCGCCGCGACGACCAGCGCGGCGATCTGGGCGGCGCTCCACACGACCGGCGAGGCATACGAGAGGAAGAAGCGCCGGTGGGCATTGAGCACGCCGAGCCCCCAGGCGGCGAGCACGAGCAGGCCCGTCATCGGGAACACGAGGCGCACGAGCGCGGCCGTCTCGTCGAGCTTGCTGGCGTCGAAGCCGGCCGCGACGACGAACGAGAGCTGCGGCGCGAACGCGATGCCGAGCAGGCTCACGACCACGACGACGAGCGCGAGCGCGCCGAGGGCGCCGTGCGCGAAGCGGGCGGCCTTGTCGCCTTCGCCCGCGCCGCGCAGCCGGGCATACACCGGGATGAAGGAGGCGCTCAGCGTGCCCTCGCCGAGCAGGTTCTGCGCGACGTTCCCGACGCGGAAGGCGGCCGACACGACGTCGCCCATCATCGACGTCCCGAAGTAGTGGGCCGTCACCCGCTGCCGGACGACGCCGACCAGACGCGAGAGGAGGATGCCGACGGCGACGAGCGTCGCGCTCCGGGCGTCGCGCGCGCGCGCGTGGGCCTCCGACGTCCCGGGTCCGGCTGGCGGAGGCGGAGGAGGCGCCGCTGCGAGCTCCCCGAGGGGCGTGTCGGTCGCGGCCTCTGCGACGAGGAGCGAGGCGTCGAGCGCGCCGTCTGCCGGCTCCGGGCGGCTCGCGGGGGGCGCCTCGTTCGGCGAGTCGGGCTCGGGCGCGCGGTCGCTCACGTCCGAGCCATAGTCGAAGCGGCACCGCCCGAAAAAGTATCCGGGGCCGGCGCGGGTGGAACGGCGCCGAGGTCGGGGCTAGCATCCGCCCGAGATGTCCCGCTTCGAGCCGAAGCCCCCGTGGCTCAAGGTGCGCGCGCCCGGCGGCGAGACCTACCAGGCGATCAAGAGCACCCTCCGCACGCTCGATCTGCACACGGTGTGCGAGGAGGCCCGCTGCCCGAACGTCGGCGAGTGCTGGCGCGAGGGCACCGCCACGGTGATGCTGCTCGGCGACGTGTGCACGCGCGGTTGCCGTTTCTGCGCGGTCACCACCGGGAGCCCGCGCGGCGCCGTGGACGTGCGCGAGCCCGAGCACGTCGCGCGCGCCATCGCCCGCATGGGCCTCACCTACGTGGTCCTCACCATGGTGAACCGCGACGATCTGCTCGACGGCGGCGCGGAGCACGTCGCGACCACGGTGCGGCGCCTGCACGCGCTCCGCCCGGACATCCTCATCGAGGCGCTGGTCGGCGACTTCTGCGGCCGGCTCGGCGACGTCGCGACCGTGGTGGGCGGTCTGCCGGACGTCTTCGCGCACAACGTCGAGGTCGTGCGGAGCCAGACGCGCGCGCTCCGCGACGCGCGCGCGAGCTTCGACCAGTCGCTCGCCGTCCTCCGCCACGCCAAGGCCTGCGCCCCGGAGCGCCCGACCAAGAGCTCGCTCATGGTCGGGGTGGGCGAGACGGACGAGGAGGTGTTCGAGGCCCTCGCCGAGCTCCGCGCCGCAGGGGTCGACATCGTCACCATCGGGCAGTACCTGCGGCCGAGCGACCGGCACCACCCGATCGCGCGCTTCGTCGAGCCGGCCACCTTCGCGGTCTACGAGGCCCGCGCGCGCGAGCTCGGCTTCGCCTACGCCGCGTCCGGGCCCCTCGTGCGCTCGAGCTACCGCGCCGCGGAGGTGTTCGTGCGGAGCGCGCTCGGCCGCGGGGGTGCGGCGGCGCGGGGCGCGACGCTCGCGGAGCGCCTCGCCGAGGCCGAGCGTGGCGCCGCGGCCGCGGCGGCGGGGCTCGAGGCCGAGACGGCGGCGGCGCCGGTGGGCCTCGTTCCGGCGGACCGTCTCCGCCGTCCCGCCGAGCGCACGCCCTGACGCCCGGGCGACCACCGCGCGCGGGGCGCGCGGTGCTGCAAGGCCGCGGGTTTCGGGTTAGAGTCCTCTCCATGTCACCGACTGAGGCGGCGCCTGGAGATCTCTTGGGGCGGGTCGTGCGGGGCATCTCGCGACCCGGCCCCGCGGTCTCGCAGAGTGCAGGGGGCTCGATCCTCGCGCAGGCGGCCTCGAGCTACGCGAAGCGTCCGGTCGAGGCCGAGGCGACGATCCCCACCGGCTTCGACCCGCGCGCCGCCTCGCTCTTCGAGGCGGTCGTCGAGGCCGCGTTCCTCATCGCCAACGCCGACGGCGAGTTCGACGAGGCCGAGCGCCAGACCTTCGAGACGGTGGTCGCCGAGGCCTGCCGCAACACGGTGACGAACGAGCTGCACGCGCTCGTGAGCGATCTCCGCGACCAGCTCGCCGAGGACGGGTTCGAGGACCGCATCGCCGCCATCGGCAGGGCCATCCGCCTGCCCGCCCACAAGGACGAGGTGCTGCGCATCGCCGCGCTCATGGCGCACATCTCCGGCGGCGTCAGCCAGTCGGAGCGCGACGTGCTCGACATGCTGGCGCGTGGCCTGGAGATGCCGCCCCACGCGGTGGATCACGCCCTCGCGCTCGCCGTGAGCACGCTCGCGGCCGAGGAGTGACGGACGCGAGCCGCGCGCGCTCCCGGGCCCGCCGCCGGCGCTGCCGGGCTGCCCGCCCGGGCCCGTCGCTGACGCGGCGCGGCGACCGGAATCCCCTACCGCTTTCTGCGCGGGGAAAGTAGGGTACGCGCCGCTCATGACGACCGTCAGCAACGACCGTGGTCCCCATCATCGCTCGGCCGAGCGGCGCCCCGAGGATGCGCTCGCCGCCGACGTCCTGCGCGTGATGCGCCCGGATGGCAGCCTCGACCCCGCCGCGGACCCCCACCTGTCCGATGCCGAGGTGCTCGAGCTCTACCGCGCGATGGTGCGCACCCGGGTCGTGGACGAGCGCGCCGTGGCCCTGCAGCGCCAGGGGCGCATCGGCTTCCACATCGGCTCGCTCGGCGAGGAGGCGACCATCGTCGGCAGCGCCTTCGCCCTGCGGCCCCAGGACTGGCTCTTCCCCTGCTACCGCGAGTTCGGCGCTGCGCTGCTGCGCGGACTGCCGCTCGAGCGCTACTTCGACAACCTCTTCGGCAACGCCGGCGACCTCGCGAAGGGCCGGCAGATGCCGGACCACTGGTGCGATCGGGCGCACCGGCTCGGCAGCGTCAGCTCGCCCATCGGCACGCAGATCACCCAGGCCGTCGGCTTCGCGTGGGCCGCGCGCCTGCGGCGCGAGGACGTCGTCGCGCTCGTCTACTTCGGCGACGGCGCCACGAGCTCGAGCGACTTCCACAACGGGCTGAACTTCGCGGGTGTGTACCGCACCCCGACCGTCCTTTTGTGCCGCAACAACGGCTGGGCGATCAGCGTCCCCACGGCGCGCCAGACGGCGAGCGAGGGCTTCGCCAGCAAGGGTGCCGCCTACGGCGTCCACGGGGTGCGCTGCGACGGCAACGATCTCTTCGCGGTGGTGCGCGCCTGCCGTGAGGCCATCGCGCGGGCGAGCCGCGGCGACGGCCCAACGCTCGTCGAGGCGCTCACCTACCGGATGAGCGGCCACTCGACGAGCGACGACCCGAAGGCGTACCGGCCCGAGGGCGAGGTCGCGCGCTTTGGCGAGCTCGACCCCATCGAGCGGCTGCGCGCCCACCTCGTCCTGCGCGGACAGTGGAGCGCGCCGGCCGAGGCGGCGCTCCACGCCGAGCTCGCGGAGCAAGTGCGGGCGTGCCTCGCGGCCGCGGAGCAGAAGCCGGCGCCCGCGCTCGCCTCGATGTTCGAGGACGTCTACGCCGAGCCGCCGTGGCACCTGTGCGAGCAGCGCGAAGCCCTGCTCGCCGGCCCGCGGGCCAAGGGTCACGGCGGCTGAGGTCGCCGCGCGTGTGCGGGTGTGGCTCGCGGCGGCGTGCCGGTCGAAAGCGAACGGACGCCGCGCGCTCCGTCAGCAGGAGAAGCAGATGGCGCAGATGAACATGGTGCAGGCGATCAACGACGCGCTGCGCCTCGAGATGAAGCGCGACGACCGCGTGGTCGTGCTCGGCGAGGACGTGGGCAAGGTCGGCGGTGTATTCCGCGTGACGGCCGGCCTCTACGACGAGTTCGGCGAGGAGCGCGTCATCGACACACCGCTCTCCGAGGGCGGCATCATCGGGACGGCGATCGGCATGGCGCTCTACGGGCTCGTGCCCGTGCCGGAGATCCAGTTCGCCGACTTCATCTTCCCCGCCTACGACCAGATCGTGAGCGAGCTGGCGAAGTACCGCTATCGCTCGGGCGGCGAGTACCCGTGCAAGATGGTGATCCGCACGCCCGTCGGCGGCGGCATCCGCGGTGGCCACTACCATTCCCAGTCGCCCGAGGCGCAGTTCATCCACGTGGCCGGGCTGAAGGTCGTGTGCCCATCGAACGCGGCCGACGCGAAGGGCCTGCTCCTCGCCGCCATCCGCGACCCGGACCCGGTGCTCTTCTTCGAGCCCAAGCGCGTGTACCGCGCCGCCAAGGGCGAGGTGCCGGAGGGCGACTACACGGTGCCGCTCGGTCAGGCCAAGGTGGTGCGTCCGGGCAAGGACGTGACCATCGTGACCTGGGGCGCGATGGTCTACGAGGCGCTCGACGCCGCCAACAAGGCGTCCGTCGAGGGCGTCGAGTGCGAGATCGTCGATCTTCGCACCCTCTGGCCACTCGACATCGACAGCGTGGTCGGCTCCGTGAAGAAGACCGGTCGCCTCGTGGTGGTGCACGAGGCGCCCCGGAGCTGCGGGCTCGGCGGCGAGATCGTGGCGCTCGTGAACGAGAAAGCGTTCCTGCACCTCGAGGCCCCGCCGGTGCGCGTGACCGGCTTCGACACGCCGTTCCCCTACACGCTCGAGATGGAGTACCTGCCGCTGGCGCACCGCATCCTGCCGGCCGTGCTGGCCACGGCGAAGTACTGAGCGAGAGAGCCATGAGTCGCTACGAGTTCAAGCTGCCGGACATCGGCGAGGGCGTCACCGAGGGCGAGATCGTCAAGTGGCTCGTCGAGCCGGGCGAGGCCATCGCCGAGGACCAGCCCATGGTCGAGGTCATGACCGACAAGGCGACCGTGCCCATCACGTCGCCCAAGGCGGGGCGCGGGGTCGAGCTCCGGGGCAAGGTCGGCGAGATCGTGGCCGTGCACGGCGTGCTCGTCGTGCTGGAGCTCGCGAGCGGCGCGGGCGCGGCCCCGTCGGGGGGCGACGGGCCCGCGGCGACGGCGGTCGGCGACATCCGCGAAGATCTGCCGGGCGTGTCGCTCATGCGTGACGCCCCCGCGCCGGCCCCGGCCCCGGCGGCGAGTGGTGTCGGGCCGCGCTCCGACCGCTCCGACCGCCGCCCCGCTGCGCCCTCGAGCTACTTCAACGCGAAGCCGCTCGCGACGCCCGCCACGCGCAAGCTGGCGCGGGATCTCGGGGTCGATCTGCGCACCGTGGCGCCGTCCGGTCCGAGCGGACGGGTCGTCAAGGACGACGTTCGCGGCGCGTCGGGGGCCCCGCCGGCCCGGGCGGGCGTCGTGGCGCCGGCGCCGGCCGGCCTCGTCGCCGCCGCGGCGGCCGCCCCGCCCGG
>JACRDA010000022.1 GCA_016212965.1 Myxococcales bacterium | reverse complement strand
GGCGTGCCGAGCGTGTCGACCCTGTTGCTCGTGGGGGTCGCCGTCGTGTGCCTCGTCATCGTGTTCCTGGTGCTCTTGTGAACCGCTGACCGCGCCACTCATGCTGCGCTTCGCGCTGCGCCGGCTGTTGTGGGTGTTTCCGAGCGTACTGGGCGTCTCGCTCGTGGCGTTCTACATCCTGTCGCTCCTGCCGGCGCCGGCGGAGCTCGTGCACGCCGAGCCGGCGGTGCGCGCCGCCGAGCGGCGCGAGCGCTTCCTCGATCTGCCGCTGTTCCTCAACACCGATCCACGCGATCTGCGCACGCTGGTCGAGCGCGCCCTCGACGATCTCGCGCGGGGCGGCCAGGCCGACGGGGAGCGCGGCGCGCGCGAGCTCGCCCGGCTCGGCAGCGCGGCTCTGCCCGTGCTCCTGCCCGGCCTCGACGCCCTCGCGCCGGAGGTGCGCACGCGCGTGGCGCTCGCGCTCGAGCCCGTGGCGCGCCGCATGGGCGAGCGCGGCGACGAGCCCGGTCGCGCGGACGCCGTCGTCGTGTTCTGGCAGCGCTTCTGGGAGACGCACAGCATCGAGTTTCGCGAGGGCACGGTGCGCAGCGCCGTCCGGCGCTACGCCGAGCACGGCTCGCGCACGCGCGTGGCGGAGATGCGCGCGCTCGACACCTATGCCTTGCCGGCCCTGCTCGAGGCGTTGCCGACGCCCGAGGGGCCCGACGAGCTCGAGCGCGCGCGGCGCATCGTGGAGGTGCTCGGGCACGTGACGGGGCGCGTCGACCGCATCGAGGAGGGTGCGAGCCGCGCGAGCGCAGGCGCGACCGTGGATCGCTGGCGGCGCTGGTGGATGGTGTACGGGGGCGACTTCGTGGCGCTCGGCGGGGCGGCGCGCGTGGGCGCCATGTTCCTCGAGACCCGCTACGGCAAATGGGTGCTCGAGGCCGTGTCGATGCGCCTCGGGCGCGACGCCGCGGGCGTGCCCGTGCTCGACAAGCTCCTCGAGCGCCTGCGGCTGACGCTCGCCATCATGTTCGGTGCGCTCGCGCTCGCGTACCTGTGGGCGCTGCCGCTCGGCGTGGCGAGCGCGCTCTGGCACGGCAAGGTCGTCGATCGACTGCTGTGGGCCTCGGCGCTCCTGCCGTACGCGCTCAGCCCCGCGGTGCTCGGCGTGGTGGCGCTCGGGCTCGGCGCGCCCTTGGGGGGCGCGCTCGTGTGGCCGACCCTGCTGCTCGCGCTCGCCCTCGTTGCCGACCCGGCGCGCCAGGTCCGCTCGGCTTTGCTCGTGACGCTGTGCCGCGACCACGTCCTCGCCGCTCGGGCCCGCGGCGCCGGCCGGGTGCGCATCCTCTGGGCTCACGGCGTGCGCAACGCGCTCTGGCCGCTGGCCACGCGTGCCACGCTCGAGCTCCCGACCGCGCTCACCGGTGCCTTCGTGCTGGAGCGCGCCTTCAAGCTGCCCGGCCTCTGCGACGCGACGGTCGAGGCGGTGGCCCAGCGCGACGCGGGCTTCCTCATGGCCCTCGCGGTCGCTGCGGCCGCCTGGAGCGTGCTCGTCCTCGTGGCGACGGACCTCGCCTACGCCGCCCTCGACCCGCGCGTCCGCAGCGCCATCGGTCCGGTGCGCGGGAGGGACGCGTGAGCCACGGCAGGCACGTGCTGCGCCGACTCGGCCGGAGCGTGCGGCTGCGCCTCGGCCTGCTCATGTGCGCCATCGTGGCGCTGCCGGCGCTGTTCGCCGACGTGCTCGCCGCCGACGGCCCGATCTGGGTGGTCGGCCCGAGCGGCTTTCGGCCCTTCGCGGCGGTGGTGGACGCCGAGCGCTACAGGCAGGCGAGCCCGGAGGCCATCGCCGCCGAGCATGCCGGCGACTTCGCGATCTGGCCCGTGTGCCGCTTCGGACCGGAGCGCGTCACGGCGGCCGGACCGCGTGCCGCGCCCTCCGCCGAGCACTGGCTCGGCACGGACGGCGAGGGACGCGACGTCGTGGCGCGGCTGGTGCACGGGATCCGCCGCACGCTCGGCGTGACGCTGCTCGCCCTGCTGGCGGCGCTCTGCCTCGGCGTGCCGGTGGGGGCGCTCGCCGGCCACTCGGGGGGCTTCTGGGACGAGCTCCTGTCGCGTCCCGTCGAGCTCATCCAGGCCTTCCCCGCGCTCGTCGCCGTCGCCGTCGCGCGCGCCGTGGATCCGAGCGGCTCGCCCTGGGTGTTCGGCGTGGCCGTCGCGGCGGTGCGCTGGGCCGAGGTCGCGCGCCTGGTGCGCGGCGAGGTCGTGCGCCTCGGGAGCGAGGAGTTCGTGCTCGGCGCGCGGGCCATCGGCTGCTCGGCCTGGCGCACGTTCTGGCGGCACGTGCTGCCCCAGGCGCTGCGTCCGGTCGGCGTGAGCGTCATGTTCGGCGCCGTCTCGCTCGTCCTGCTCGAGGTGGCCGCGGCGTTCATCGGCATCGGCATCGACGCCTCGTGGGGTGCGCTCATCGCCGACGGGCTGCACGGCGGCGGGACGGCGCTCTCTGCCCTCGCCGGGGTGGGGGCGCTCGCCGTGTTCGCCACCGGCGCCTACCTCGTGGCCGACGCGGTCGACGAGGCCGCCGACGCGCGCCTCGCCTCGCGGCGGCGCCTCGTCGACCGACGGGTCCGCTCCTTCGTGTGGCGCCTGCTGTCCTCGCGCGACGGGTGACCTTGCGCCTGTTCGAGTCCCGTCGCCCGTGATAGTGCTCCGGCGCGTGGAGCGGAGCGCGCGAGCGGACGGCGCCGCCAAGCCCTTCTTGAAGTGGGCCGGCGGCAAGCGGAGCCTGTTGCCGCAGATCCTGCCCCACGTGCCCGAGCGCTTCGGCACCTATCACGAGCCCTTTCTCGGCGGCGCCGCGCTCTTCTTCCACCTCGCGCGGACGCGCGCGCCCTTCCGGGCGCGCCTCTCCGACACGAACGCCCGGCTCGTGCGCACGTACCTCGCCGTCCGCGACCGGGTCGAGGAGGTCATCGCCCGGCTCGCGAGCTACCCGCACGATCCGGAGTTCTTCGCCGAGCTCCGCGCGCGCGACATCGACCGCGGCAGCGACGTCGAGGTGGCGGCCTGGTTCGTGTACCTGAACCACACCGGCTACAACGGCCTCTACCGGGTCAACAGCCGCAACCGCTTCAACGTGCCCTTCGGCGCCTACGCGCGGCCGCGCTACTGCAACCCGGCCCTCCTGCGCGCCGTGGCGCGGGCCCTCGCGGACGCGCACATCGAGCTCGGCGGCTTCGAGCGCGTGGCGGCCCGGGCGCGGCGCGGGGACTTCGTGTACTTCGACCCGCCCTACGTCCCGCTCACCGCCACGAGCTCCTTCACCGCCTACACGCGCGACGGCTTCGGCCAGGACGACCAGGAGCGCCTGCGCGACGTGGCGCGCGCCCTGAAGTGCCGTGGCGTGCGCGTGCTCCTGTCGAACTCCTCGGCGCCCGTGGTGCACGACCTCTACCGCGACGGCTTCGAGCTCGTCACCGTCGCGGCGCGCCGTGCGGTGAGCTGCAGGGCCGGCGGGCGAGGACCGGTCGCCGAGCTGCTCATCCGCTGAGCGTCTCGCGCCCGGCCCCCCGAACTTGTGTAGCCTCGCGCCCGCGGCCCGGTGTAGATGAGCGCGAGCTCCCATGGCCATGTACGGTTGGTCCTTCCACGCGCCGACGCCGGACGACGTCGGGCGCCTGCTCCGGGCGCTCAGCAAGCACCGCTACGTGGTCGAGGTCGAGCTCGGCCTGCACTGGGCGGTGGACGCCGCGCTCGCGGACGCGGAGCCGTGGAGCGAGCGCGCCCGCGCGTTCGCGCGCATCCGCTCCGAGCTCGACCTCGGGTCGCGCGACGAACGGCTCTGGCAGCCCGCCAGCCTGAGCGAGGTCACCGGCGCGCTCGCGCGGCTCTGGGGCGACGATCGCGCGGCCGAGTCGACCCGCCAGCGCCTGTCCGCGCTCCTGCGCGCCGCGGGGATCGCCCGACCCCCACACCTCGCCTTTCTGTCCGAGCCCGACGACCCGCCGCACCCCGAGCTCGTGCGGTGCGACTGGGAGCTCTTGCCGGTGGACGAGCTCGACATGGAGCGCCACGCCGGGGCCTTGCAGGCGATGGAGCGCGCCGAGGAGGCGGTGAGCGCCTCCGAGCCACTCTACCCGGAGGGGCCGGTGCTCGCCGAGCCCGAGCTGTGCGACGGGGCCCCCGGCGGCGTGCTCTGCGAGGATCTGGTCGTCTGGGCCGACGGCCCGTACAGCTACTCCGACTACGTGTTCCGCGGCGTCGCACGCGCCGCGAAGCTCGAGCCGCCCGTGGGCTGGCACGACCTCGACGAGCCCTAGTCTCCCTAGCCCCTAGCCCCTAGCCCCTAGCCCTTCTGGTGTAGCGCACGGACCGCGACGTGGTTATGAGGGGACCATGTCGCTTCCCGTCGTGTCCGAGCAGGATTTCGAGCGCGAGGTCCTGCAGAGCGAGGTTCCGGTGCTGGTCGACTTCTTCGCCGACTGGTGTCAGCCGTGCAAGACCGTGGCGCCCGAGGTCGAGGCGCTCGCCACCGAGCTCGCGGGGCGCGCCAAGTTCGTCAAGGTCGACATCGACCGCTCCAAGCGCCTCGCGGCGGCGCTCCGCATCCAGGCCGTGCCCACCTTCATGGCGTTCTTCCAGGGCCGGCCGGTCGCGATGGAGCAGGGCGTGGTCAAGCGCAAGCGCCTGCGCGAGCTCATCGAGCCCTTCCTGCCGCGGGCCGAGGGGGCGGTGCGGGTCCCCGAGCTCGTGGAGCTCTTGAAGCAGGGCGCGGTCGTGCCGGTCGACACGCGCGACGCCGCGTCCTACGGGCGCGCGCGCATCCCCGGCGCCGCGCACATCCCGCTCGAGGAGATCGAGTCGCGCCTCGCCGAGCTCCACATGCTCGGGGCGCCGGTCCTGTACTGCCGCTCCGGCGACAAGACGAAGGTGCTGTGCGAGAAGCTCGCGCAGGACGGCGTGCCGGTCGCGTTCCTCGAGGGCGGGCTGCTCGCCTGGGAGGCCGAGCGGCAGCGCATCGAGCGGCCCGACTGAGCGCGTGCTCAGCGCGCCGTCGACGCCTCGTAGGCGGCGAGCGCCGCCGCGAGCACCACGCGCACGGGGACGCCGTGCTCGCGCGCGGCGGCGACGCACGCCGCGAACTCGGGCTTGGCGCTCGTCACGTGCCCCGTGCCGTGCGGCCCCTCGGTCACCTTGAGCGGCAGGCTCCCGAAGCGCGTCGGCACCTCGACCATGTGGCGCGCGAGCTCGGTGCGGCTCACGGTCGAGCGCCGCAGGCCGATGCTCGTCGTCTCGGTGAGCAGGCAGCTCGCGACGGCGTCGGCGCGCTCGTGCGTCGCCAGCGCGGCGATGGTGAGCCCCGGGCGCCCCTTCTTCATCACGATGGGCACGGCCCAGGCGTCGAGCGCGCCGGCGTCGAAGAGCGCGCCGATGGCGTGCGCGGCGAGCTCGCCGGTCATGTCGTCGACGTTCGCCTCGCACACGACGTGCGTGCCCTCTGCGCGCGCGTCGGTCCACGGCTCGCCGAGCACGGCGCGGAGCACGTTCGGTCGGCCGGGCAGCTCGCGCGTGCCGGCCCCGTGGCCCACCCGCTCGGGCGCGAAGCGAGGCCACGGCACGAAATGCCGCGCCGCCGTCGCCACGATGGCGGCCCCGGTGGGCGTCACGAGCTCGACCTCGAGCTCGACGCCGTAGGTGGGCACGTGGCGCAGGCAGAGCACGGTCGCGGGGGCCGGCAGGGGCAGCACGCCGTGCCGCGCCGTGACGAAGCCACGGCCGAGCGGCAGCGGCGAGCACGCGACGTCGGCGCCGAGGTAGTCGAGCGCCGCTGCCGCGCCCACGATGTCGACGATGGCGTCGACCGCGCCGACCTCGTGGAAGTGGACGTCGTCGAGCGGGGTGGCGTGCACGGTCGCCTCGGCCTCGCCGAGCCGGCGGAAGATGCGGCGCGCCAGGCTGCGGACGGCCGGCTCGAGCGGGGCGTCCGCGAGGAGCCGATCGATCGTCGCGTAGCTGCGCTCCGGGTGGGGCTCGGTGAGCTCGACCCGGAACGTCGTCGCCACGATGCCGCTGCGATGGGCGTGCCCGAGCACCAGGCGGTAGCCGCCGAGGGGCAGGGCGGCGAGCGCGCGCTCGACCGCGGCGAGCGGCACCCCGAGGTCGAGCAGGGCCGCGATGGTCATGTCCCCCGCGACGCCGCTCGGACAGTCGAGGAAGAGCAGCTTGCCGCGTCCCGCCCCGGCGGCGAGCGGCCCGGGGCCGGGGCCGTGCGCGTGGTCGGCGGGCCGTGCCTCCGCGTGGTCGTGGGGGTGCGCGTGCGGGTGGTGGGGGTGGGCGTGGCCGTGCGGGTGCACGTGGTGGTCGTGCGGGTGCGCATGGCCGTGCTCGTGCTCGCGCGCCGCGCCGGGCGGCTGCGGCCGCACCGAAGCGGGCGCGTGCTGCTCCGTCTCGGCCGGCGCGTCGGCACCGGGATCGTCGCGCCGGTCGCTCACGGGGGGTCTCCTGGGCGGGGGGGCTCGGCGCGCGGCAACATGCGGTGGACCGCCATCGCGGCGCCGAAGCCGTTGTCGATGTTGACCACGGTGACCCCCGACGCGCACGAGGTGAGCATGCCGAAGAGTGCCGTGAGCCCTCCGAAGGCCGCACCGTACCCGATCGAGGTTGGCACCGCGACCACCGGGCACCCGACGAGCCCGCCGACGACGCTCGGCAGCGCGCCCTCCATGCCGGCGAGCACGATGGCCGCGCTCGCCGTGCGCAGATCCGGCACGCGGTCGAGCAGCCGGTGCAGGCCCGCGACGCCCACGTCGTAGGTGCGCCGCGGCTCGAGGCCGAGCGCCTCGAGCGTCTCGACGGCCTCCTCGGCGCAGGGGATGTCGCTCGTGCCGGCACACACGACGGCGACGTGCCGGCACGGCCGGGCGCGCGGCGGCGTCGGCTCCAGGCGCGCGACCCGCGCGGCAGCGGCGTAGCGCAGGCCCGGCTGTGCCGCCGCGAGAGCGGTGGCCTTGTCGGCGTCGAGGCGCGTGACGAGCAGGTTGTGGCCGCCGCGCAGCACCTCGGCGGCGATGTGCACGATCTGCTCGGCGGTCTTGCCTGCCCCGAACACCACCTCGGGAGCGCCGTGGCGCAGCGCGCGATGGTGGTCCACCGAGGCGAAGCCGAGATCGCGATAGGGCAGATCGCCGAGCTCGCCGAGGGCGGTGTCGACGTCGAGCGCGCCCGTCTGCACGCGCGCCAGGAGCTCCCGCAAGCGGCTCGGATCCACCGCTCGCGGCTGTACGCCTTCGGAGGGGTCCGCGCAAGCCGGGCGGCCCGCGCGGCCCCTCGCTACCGCGGACGCGCGGCTTGTCACGGCCGGCGCGAGAACGTAGCTTGCCTCGCGTGAAGACGGACATCGAGGCAGAGTTGAGCCGGCTCGGCGACCTCGCGCGCGACCTCGTCGCCCGGGCGCGGGCGCGGGGCGCCGACGTGGCGGAGGCCATCGCGCGCAGCGGCTCGGAGCTCTCGGCCAAGGTGCGCCTCGGCGAGCCCGAGCTGGTCGAGGAGGCCGGCCACCGCGGCATCGGGATGCGCATCATGAAGGACCGGCGCGTGGCCCTCACCTCGACCTCCGACATGACGCCGCGGGGCCTCGAGCGCTTCCTCGACGACGCCATCGAGCTCGTGTCGGTGAGCCAGGAAGATCCCTTCGCCGGTCCGGCCGATCCCGCCCTCGTCGCCAAGGACGTGCCGGTGCCGACCGATCTCTACGACCCGGCCGTGGGTGCGATCGACGCCGACGCGGCCATCGCCTGGGCGACGCGCGGCGAGGCGGCCGCGCGCGCCGCCGACCCGCGCATCACGAACAGCGACGGGGCGACCTTCTCGCGCGCCACCGGCGCGTTCGCCATCGCGCTCTCGGGCGGCTTCTCGGGCGGCTACGCCTCGACCTACGCGTCGCTCGTGGTGACTCCCGTGGCCGAGGACGAGGGCCACAAGAAGCGCCGCGGCTTTCACTGGACGGCGCGACGTTTCGCGGCGGACCTCGAGGACGCCGAGGCCGTCGGTCGCGAGGCCGCGCGCCGCACGCTCCGCAAGCTCGGCGCGCGCAAGGTGCCGAGCACCGAGGCGCCGGTCGTGTTCGATCCCGACGCCGCGCGCTCCATCCTCGGCATGCTGGCGGGGGCCGTCGTCGGCTCGAGCGTGTGGCGCAAGCAGAGCTACCTCGCCGGTCGCGAGGGCACGCGCGTGGCGAGCGACCTCGTCACCGTCGTCGACGACCCCTTCTTGCCGCGCGCGCCGGGCTCGCGCCCCTTCGACGGCGAGGGCCTGCGGAGCCGCCGCAACCTCGTGGTCGAGCGCGGCGTGCTCAAGACCTACCTCTGCGACAGCTACAGCGCCCGCAAGCTCGGCCGCGCGCCGACGGCGAGCGCGGCGCGTGGCTCGGGCGGCGGCGTCGGGGCCTCGACGACGAACTTCGTGCTCCAGCCCGGCACCGAGAAGGCCGAGGACATCGTGCGCTCGACCGAGCGCGGGCTCTACGTGACCGAGATGATGGGCTTCGGCTTCAACCCCGTGACCGGCGACTTCTCGCGCGGCGCCTCGGGCTTCTGGATCGAGAAGGGCGAGCTCGCCTTCCCGGTGAGCGAGGTCACGATCTCGCTCAACGCCGACGCGCTGTTTCAGGCCATCGACGCCGTGGGCGACGACCTCGATCTCCGCACGGCCACCGCCGCCCCGACCCTGCGCGTCGCGGCCATGACCATCGCGGGGAGCTAGGGCACCGTCATGGCGGCGCGTTCGGCGCGTTCGGCGCGCCAGGCGTCGGCGTGTCGGCGAGCGCGAACGAGGCGGGCCAGCCGTCCGGCGCTGCGGGCGCGACGCGCATCACGCTGCGCCCGGACTTCGGCTTCACGGCGGGGTCGAAGCGCGACAGCTCGACGCCGTTCGCGTCCTCGAGCAGGAGCGGATCGCCCTGGTTGGTGAGGGTGAGGCCGCTGACGCGCACGAGCGTCGTTCCGGCGGCGGGCGGCACGTCGAAGGGCGGCGTGTCGTCGAAGGCCTGGTTGACGACGAGCGCGAAGCCGCCCGGTGGCAGCACGGCGTCGGGCAGGATCACGGTGTCACCGGGATCGACGAGCGCGAGCCCGCCGAGCGCCGCCGGCACGAGGCCGTCGTTGTAGAGCTCGACCCACTCCTGGGCGGGCTCGGCACCGACGGGGTTCGCGAGCACCTCGTGGATGACGAGGTGCGGCGCCGGCGCGGGCGTCGTGCACGCCACGTCGGCGCGCGTCGTGCGACCCGCGACGTCGAGCGTCTGCACGACGAGCGCGAGCTCGCTCGCGGGCGCGAGCGGCGCGAGCACGAACGGCTCGAGCGCCGCCGTCGGCCGCACCCAGTCGCGCTCACCCGTGTGGACGCTCCAGAGCAGCGGCGCCCCGGGCGCGCGCACGAGCAGCCGATCGTCGGCGACCCGCGCGCAGCCCGGCCCGAACGCGATCTCGGTGTCCTGGCACGCGAGCGGCGCGACCGGGGCCGGCACGGGCGCCACGGCGGCGAGCTCCCCCGGCTCGAGCAGGGCGAGCGGCGCGTTGGAGTCGGGCGCGAGCTCGAGCGGCGCGGCGACGGGGCCGTCGCCGGTCGCGCCGCTCTCCGCGCCGCCGTCGGGATCTGCGACGAAGCGGGCGCACGCCGTCCCGCCCTCGGCCGACACGGCTCCGCGCTCGAGCGCTCCCGTGGGCCCGCCCGGCTCGAGCACCGTCGCGACCGCGAGCGGCGGCAAGGAGCTCGCGCCGCACCACACGGCGAGCGTCGCGTCGGCGCCTGCGCCGGGCGGCGGCCACGCCCGGAGGAGCAGCGGCCAGGCGGTGCTCGGGGTCGCCACGAGGGCGGTGGCGAAGCGCGGCGCCCCGCTCGCCACGGTGTAGCGAGCGCCGGGCTCGAGCGCCACGCTCGGGGCGAGCACGACGTGCCCGGGCTCGCCGGGTGCGCTCCACGCGAGGGAGGGCACGATGCGCAGGGCGAGCGCCTCGGACACCTCCTGCCGCTCGAGCTGCCCGAGCTGGGCGGAGCCGACCTCGCCCGCCACGAGCACGATGCGCCCCGGATCGAGCGCGCCCTCGGCGCGCGCATGCACGCGCAGGGCGAGCGGCGCCGCGTCGAGCGGTGCCGCCGGCTCGAGCGCGAGCTCGACCGCCGGCGGGCCGCCCGGCGCGCCGGGGGCCGGGCCGAGGCCCCTCTCGCCGCAGCCGAAGAGCGCGAGGAGCGCGAGCAGCGCGGCGGACGAGACCAAGGTGAGGGCCGGCGCCCGCCGGAGGCCGCGGGGGGATGTGAAGCGAAGGGTCGATGCAGGTGTCATGTCTCTTGGATCGACCGAGCCCGGCGGCGGTTGCGTCGGGCGGGCCTTGCGGTCGGTCGAGGCTCGGCTACCGTGCCCCCCGTGAAGGGCGACGAAGTGAGGACCCTGCGCCGCGCGCTGTCGTGCACGGCGCGGGAGCTCGGCGACGCGATCGGCGCAACCCAGCAGGAGGTGATGGCCTGGGAGCGCGAGGAGCAGTTCCCGACCAAGCGCTTCATCCTTCTCATGCAGCGCCTCGCCGCGGGTGGACCGGCCCTGCTCGGCAAGATGACCGAGGCGCTCGCGGCCAAGCGCGCGGGCCTGCCGGGGGCAGCCGTGGCGCGGCGCGCGGAGGCCGCGCCGGCGCCGAGGCCTGCGGTGGCGGTGTCGTCGAGCGGTCCCGCGCCCGCGCCCGGCGCGCCGCCGTGGCCGACCCTCGCGGATCCGGCCTTCTGGCGGCTCGTGCGCAAGCTCGCGGCTCACGCCGAGCTGCGGGCCGAGGCGGAGATGCTCGCCGCCGACTACGCCGACCCGCTCGGGTCCGCGTCCGTCTCCTCGCCCGTCTCCTCGCCCGCGGTCTCGTCGGCCGGCTCGGGCGCAGGCTCGGACGAGGCCTCGCCCGCGGGGCCGGGTGAAGGCTCGCCCGCCGGCTCGGGCGCCGGCTGAGTGTCGGCCGCGGTCCCCGCCGTGGCGTCGTTGGCGGGCGCGTCCTCGTCGATCTCGACGGCGCCCTGCGGCGCGCTCTCGCCGAGGCGCCGCTCGAAGGTCGCGCGCGAGTCGTCGCTGAGCTCGGTGAACTCCCGCAGGGTCGGCAGCTCGGAGAGGGCTCGCAGGCCAAAGAGCTCGAGGAACCCGTCCGTCGTGGCGTAGAGGAGCGGACGGCCGGGCTCCTCCTTCTTGCCGATCACGCGCACGAGCTCGCGGTCGAGCAGGGTACGCAGCACCGGCCCGGAGTCCACGCCGCGCACCTCGTCGATCTCGGCGCGCGTGATCGGCTGCCGGTACGCGACGATCGCGAGCGTTTCGAGCTGCGCGCGGCTCATGCGCACCGGCTTCTTGCCCGTGACCTCGCGCACGAGCGGGGCGAAGCGCGCGCTCGTGCGCAGGGCGTAGCCTCCGAGCACCTCGACCACCTGCACGCCGCGCTCGCTGCCCGCCTCGATCATCTCCTCGAGCACGGCCGTCGCGACGGCGCGCGGCACGCGTGTCACGCGACACAGCTCGCGCAGGGCGAGGGGCTCGGGCGCTGCGAAGAGGAGCACCTCGACGAGCTGCTTCAGGTGCTCGCGGCCGAGGGCGGTGCCCGCGGTCGCGGCCTGCCGCCAGAGCTGCGCCCATGCCGAGGTGCGGAAGTTAGTCGTGTCGGTGGTGATCATCGTCCTTCGCCGCGGGATCCTCGCCCGCCTCGGGCGTCGTCGGTGACGCCGGCTCGTTGCTCGCCTCCGGGGCCTCGAGTGCCTCCGGGGCCGCGGGCTCTTCCGTCCCACTGCGCGCCGACGGAGGCTCGTCGCCCGGGCTCGAGGTGCCGCCCATGGCATCCTCCCCACCCGCGGCGTCGGTGAGCTCGTCCTCCGCCCTGGCGTCCTCGGGCTCCGCGTCGTCCGACTCATCGTCGTCGTCGTCGTCGTCATCCGACTCATCGTCGTCCGACTCATCGTCGTCGTCGTCGTCGTCATCCGACTCATCGTCGTCGTCGTCGTCGTCGTCGTCGTCGTCGTCGTCGTCATCCGACTCATCGTCGTCGTCGTCGTCGTCGTCGTCGTCGTCCGATCCCTCGTCCGATTCCTCGTCCGGTTCCTCGTCGCCGGGGCCCTCGGCGGAGGGCTCGCGCTCGGCGCCGTCGGCCGCGGCAGGGAGCTCGACCTCGTCGGCCGCGGCGGGCGCAGCCTCGGCGCCGTCGGCCGCGGCAGGGGCCTCGACCTCGTCGGCCGCCGCGGGCGCGAGCTCCGCCCGGGCGGGCTCGACCGGCGCGCTCTCGGCCGGCGGTAGCGCCGCGAGCTCGATGAAGATCGGCGCGAGCGCGTCGTCCTGCACCACGCGCACGAGGCGGAGGCGGCACATCTCGAGCAGGGCCAGGAACGTCCCGACGAGCTCGAGGCGCGTCGTCGGACCGTCGGCCGCCCCGAGCGCGCTCTCGAACAGATCCTCGAAGCTCATCCGCCCCCGGGCGTGCATGACCTCGGTGAGCTCGACGATGCGTTCGGCGATGCTGACGCGCTCGAACAGGATCTGGTGATCGGTGCGGATGTTGGAGCGCCGGAGGATTTGGTCGAACGCGTCGAACAGCCGGAACACGTTGCCCGGCGCGAACGGCGCCGCTCCGGGCTGGGTGGGCTCGCGGCTCCCGCGGTCGAAGACCTCGCTCCCGAGCGCGCCGCGCTCCCCGAGCTGTGCGGCGGCGTCCTTGTACTTCTGGTACTCGAGCAGCCGCCGGACGAGCTCCGCCCGCGGATCGAGCTCCTCCTCGTCGCTGCCCTCCTCGGCCGTGTCGTCGGGGGCGCTCGGGACGAGCTCCCGCGACTTGATGTGCACGAGCGTCGCCGCCATGAGCAGGTACTCGCTCGCGACGTCGATCTGCAGCCAGCGCATCATCGAGAGGTACTCGAGGTACTTCTCGGTGATGAAGCCGACCGGCAGCTTCAGGATGTCGAGCTCGTGCTTGCGGATGAGGTGGAGCAGCAGGTCGAGCGGTCCCTCGAAGCCCTCGATCTGCACGCGGTAGACGTCGTCGGGCGGCGCCGCGTCGGCCTTGGCGGGCGGCTTGAGATCCGCCTGCGCCGGCGCGCGCTCGCGCCGCGAGCGCGCCTTCGCGGGCCCGGGCTGCGGAGCCGTGGCCTCGGGCTCCGCGACGGGCG
>JACRDA010000049.1 GCA_016212965.1 Myxococcales bacterium | reverse complement strand
GGCAGCGGCACCGGCGCCGGCGCGGCGGGCGCGACCGCGAGCCCGGATCCGACCGCAGAGTCGGGCTGTGGCTGCCGCGTCGTCGCGCGCGGCACGCCGGCCGGCATGCTCCTGTCCCTGCTCGCGCTCCTCGGCCTCGTCGCGCGCCGGCGGCACCGCGCCTTGACATGAGCGCGCCCTGCGCCGACGTTCGCGCCATGGCCGTCTCGTCCAGACCCCGCGCCTCCGTCCTCGTCGTCGCCTCGCTCCTCTGCCTGCTCGGCGCCTGCGGCAAGGGCGGTGCGACCGCGGGCAGCGACAAGGTCGCCTCCTGCCACACCCCGAAGTTCAAGTCGTGCCGCGAGTACCGCGGCGACAACCTCGCGCTCGGGCTCGACAGCCTGAAGAAGCTCTGCGCCGACGGCGAGTTCAAGGAAGCGGCCTGCCCGACGGAGGGGTCCATCGGCGCGTGCCAGGTCCGCGAGCACAAGGACCTCTACTTCGAGGGCTACCTCGGCGGCGCGCCCGACGCGCTCGAAAAGGCCTGCAAGGCGAACGCCGGCGAGTTCACGACGGGCAAGTAGCCGTCACGTAGCCCCCCCGCGGCCCGAGGCGGGGCCGCGCGTCACCGCCTGCGGGCGCTCTTCTTCGTCGGCAGGGCGAGCGTGAGGACGCCCAGCTCGACCGCGCCGTCCTCGCGCTCGAGGAACACGACGACGGGGACGTCGACCGGCGCCGCGGCCTTGACGACGTCGATGCCCGCTGCGATCTCGCGCTCGAGCGCCGCCCGCGCGGTGTCGCGCGCGTGGTCCCTCGCCTTCTCGAGCAGGGCGACGACCTCGCGCCGCGCGAGCACGGCGCGCCGGCCGTCGTCCGACGTGACGAAGATCGCGCGCTCGAGCCACGCGCCGGGCTCGCGCGCGCGCAGCCAGCCCGCAGCGGCCTCGGCGAAGCGCAGCGCCACGGCCTGGGTCAGCATGGGCCGAGGCTGCGCTCGGCGGCCGAGCGGATCAACCCCGCGAGTGCGCCCGCTTCGCTCGGCGCCAACGCCGCGAGGTCCAAGAAGACCCGCGCCCTCGTGTGCTCGTCCCCGATGCCGTCCGCGATGCGCGACCCTACCTCGACCGCACCTGCGCGCGTGGCCGCCGTCGCGCATGCGCGGTCGAGGTCCGCGTGGCGCCAGTCGGCGAACGGCGCCGCGGCGAGCAGCTCCACCTCGAGGAATCGGCCCGCATGGGCGAGGTGGCGTACGAGCGCCTCCAACGCCAGGAACGTGCGGCCGACCTCATCCTTCGTGTCGACGGCCGAGGCCAGCAGGGCACCGGGGTCCAGGCCCTCGGCGCGAGCACGGGCGAGGGCCCGATCGAAGCTCGCGCTCGGATCGCCCGACGCGCGTGACAGCGCGCACGCAAGGACGCTGCCTGGCTCGAGCCGCGGAGCTGCGGATGCGGTGCTCGACGCGGTCGGGGCGCTCGACGCGGTCCGCGCGCTCGGCGCCGCCACGCTCGCCGTCGCCGATGCACCGGCCGAACCGTCGTCGGCGCGCTCCGCAGAGCACGCGGCGCACAGCGCCGCCGCCACGACGATCGGCCGCATCATGGACATCGCACGAGCTGCCCGCGCACGAGCGCGACGAGCGCGACGAGGAGCACGAGGATGGCGAGGCCGAGCGCGAGTCGCACGAGCCAGCTCTGGGTCACGCGCGGACGCTCGGCAATCGCCGCGGCCGGCGAGGGGGGCGTGCCTTCGGCCGCACCGGAGCCGGACACCGCGAAGTCGACGATGGTCGGCCGCACCGCCTCGGCGTCGGTCGCCTGGGCACCGGCCGCGGGCCCGGCGCCGAGCCCGGGTGCGGCCGCCGGCGCTGCGCCACGCTCGGTGTCGTACGGGGCCAGCGCCTCTTCGAGCTCCTGCATCGTCGCGAAGCGGTCCTCGGCCCGGCGTGCCATGGCCCGCAGCAGGATCGCCTCGAGCGGCGCGGGGAGCGCCGGCGCGAGGACACGCGGCGCGACCAGATCTTGCGTGAGCACGTCGAGGAGCGTCGCGCCGGGATCGCCCTTGTCGTGGGGCGCCACGCCGGTGAGCGCGCGGTACAGGATGCCGCCGAGCCCGTAGATGTCCGCGCGATGGTCCACGCGCTGACCCCGGCCCTGTTCGGGCGGCATGTACCAAGGGGTGCCCATCACCGTGCCGATCTTGGTGAGGCGCTTGCCCGACTTGTCGAGGTGCGAGATGCCGAAGTCGAGCACCTTGACCATCGGCCGCGCCGGATCGCCGGTGAGGAACACGTTCTCGGGCTTGACGTCGCGGTGGATGACGCCGCGCGCGTGGGCTGCGCCGAGGGCCTGCGCGACCTGCCGCGCGATGCGGACGGCGCGCGCCACGGGCAGCGTGCCCTCGCGCTCCAGCCGTCCGCTCAGATCCTCCCCCGCGAGGAGCTCGGCGACGAGGTACGGACACCCGTCCGCGGTCGCGCCCACGTCGTAGACGCCGACGACGTTCGGGTGGTCGACCAGGGCCGCGGCCTCGGCCTCGCGCAGGAAGCGCTCGCGCACGTCCTCGTGCCGGACGAGCTCGGGGTGGAGGATCTTGACCGCGAAGCGCTTGCCCGCGATGCGCGTGTGCTGCGCCTCGTAGACCCGTCCCATGGCCCCTTCGCCCACGACACGAAGCAGCCGGTACGTGCCGCCGAGCACGACGTCGATGAGGTCGTCGCGCTCGGAGCCGAGCTCCGCCCCGACCCACGAGCCCATCTCCACCGAGGTCGACACCTCGCCGTCGTCCGTCACGCGGCGCGCGGCGCCGAGTGCGGGGCCCACGTCGATCTTCGGATCGCCAGACATCTGCGTGAGCCCAACCGTAGCGCGGACGAGGCGTCGAGAGCACGCACCCTGCCCGGGGGTCGGTGACGGCAGCCTGGACGCCGCCGACCCAGCCGCCTGCCGAGCACAGTGGCAGCGGAGCTCCTACTCGGGCGATCATGTGCCACGTCGCGAAGAAAGGACCCATGGACATGACCGATGCGCTCCCGACCTACGAGATCGCCGTTCGCCCTCGGGGCGAGCGCGCGTGCGTCCGGGTGCTGGAGCTCCGCGGCGATCAGACGCTCCACGACGTCCACCGCGCCATCCTGGGCGCGTTCGGGCTCGACGAGGGGCGCGCCTTCACCTTCTACCTGAGCGGCGAGCTCGACGACCCGGAGAGCGCGTACACGGGCTCGCCCGCGGGGCCGACGACGCGCTGGCCCGCCCGGCTCGACGGGCTCGACCTCGCGGTGGGGATGCCGATCGCCTACGTGTACGATCGCGGCACCGTGCGGCACTTCGAGCTCGAGCCGCGGGCGATCGGCGCGGCCGACCCCAGGCAGAGCTACCCGCGGCTCGTCGCCGCGGAGGGCGCGCTCGCGCCCGAGCCCACGTGGGAAGAGATGTGCGCGCCCCTGCCGACGCCGCCCGAGTCGGCCACGCCCCCCGAGGAGCTCTGCGCGGCGTTCGCGGCGCGCTTCGGGCCCTGGTTCTTCGGCGAGGCCCCGACGCACGACCTCGACGCCGACGGGGCGCTCGCCCTGCGCCTCGTCGAGGCCTGCCCCGACCTCGATCACATCGCGCGGCTCGGCATGGTCACCGACTCGGACCCCGTCGCGTGGCTCGAGAGCGTCGCCCACGCGCTCGTTCGCGACGGGCGCTTCGACGAGGCCGTAGCGATCCGGCGCGGCCTGCTCGCCGCGATCGGGTTGCTGGTCGACCGCGTGGGCCTCGCCCGCACGCTCGCGGCGGCCGGACGCGGGCGCGAGGCCCTCGGCGTGCTCGACGAGGCCACGGTGAGCCGTCCGCTCGACGCGGACCTCGTCGCCGTGACCCGCAGCCAGGTGCTCGCGAGCCTCGGCGAGCACGCCGAGGCCGAGCGCATCGCGCGGGCGCTCCTCTCCCGCCGCTGGCTCGGCGGGACCGTGCGGCAAAGGGCGGTGGCCCTGCTCGAGCAGCTGCTCCTCGCGTCGGGGCGCGAGGACGAGGCGCGCCGCCTCTCCGCCGCCGAAGCCCAGCGCCGCCGGGAGCGCACCGAGCCAGCGGCGCCCGAACGGCAGAGCGGCCCCCGTGCCGCAAGGCGCGGCCGCGTCCCTCGCAAGCGGCGCGCGCGTCGCCGCACTTGACGTTGGCCCGCGAACCTGGGACACGCGGCTCGCGATGAGCCGACAGGACATGCTCGACGAGGTGCGCATCCGCGTGGCGGCCGGCAACGGCGGCAACGGAGCGGTCGCGTTCCGGCGCGAGAAGTTCGTGCCCTTCGGCGGGCCCTCCGGGGGCGACGGCGGGCGCGGCGGCGACGTCGTGCTCGTCGGCGACGCGGGGATGACGACGCTCGCGGACGTCGCCTACCAGCGCGACGTGCGCGCCGAGCGCGGTGCCGACGGCGCGAACAAGGACAAGTACGGCCGGGGCGGGCGCACGAAGACCCTGCGCGTGCCACTCGGGACGCAGGTCTTCGACGCCGAGACCGGCGACCGGCTCGGCGACATCACGCACCACGACGAGGCGCTCGTCGTGGCCAAGGGTGGCGCCGGCGGGCTCGGCAACATCCACTTCGCGACGCCCACCGACCGCGCCCCGCGGCGCGCGACCCCGGGCGAGCTCGGCGAGGTGCGCGAGCTGCGGCTCGAGCTGAAGCTGCTCGCCGACGTCGGCCTGCTCGGCTTCCCGAACGCGGGCAAGAGCACCTTCGTGGCCGCCGTGTCGGCCGCGCGCCCCAAGGTCGCCGACTACCCTTTCACCACCCTGCGGCCGCGCCTCGGCGTCTGCGAGGTGGCCGGCGGACCGCGGCGCGGTGGCACCACGCTCGTCGTGGCCGACATCCCGGGCCTCATCCCGGGCGCGAGCGAGGGCGTGGGGCTCGGCGTCCGCTTCCTGAAGCACCTCGAGCGCACCCGCGCCATCCTCCACCTCGTCACCCTCGACCCCGGCGAGGGGCGCGAGCCGGTCGCCGACTACCGCGCGCTCCGCAAGGAGCTCGCCGCCTTCGACCCCGCCCTCGCGGAGCGGCCCGAACTCGTGGCCCTGTCGAAGGCGGACTTGCCCGAGGTGCGCGAGGCCTACCCCGAGCTCAAGGAGCGCTTCCGGGCCGAGCTCGGCCTCGAGCTCTGGCTCTTGTCGTCCGCGGACCGCACCGGCGTGCGCGAGATCGTGAACGAGCTCGTGCGGCTGGTGGCTGGGCGCGCCGAGCCCGACGAGTAGGCGCGCTCGGCCCGCAGCGCGGGGCGGCGCCACGCGCCACCGGCTCCGGTCGTGCCCTTCTGGTACACTCCGCGCGTGGCGCTCAAGATCGACCAGGACCACGCGCGCTTCCGGCACATCGTGCGCGGTAGGATCCGCAAGAACCTGCGGAAATTCATCAGCAAGGGCGAGCTCATCGGGCGCAAAGGCAAGGATCAGGTCTCGATCCCGATCCCGCACATCGAGATCCCGCGCTTCCGCTTCAGCGACCAACAGGCGGGCGGCGTCGCGCAGGGCGACGGCGAGGTGGGCGATCCGCTCGGGCAGGGACAGGAGGGCCCGGGCAAGGGCAAGGCCGGCCAGGGCGAGGGCGAGCACGCGCTCGAGGTCGAGATCTCGATCGACGAGCTCGCCGAGATCCTCGGCGAGGAGCTCGAGCTCCCCGACATCCAGCCGCGCGGCAAGAGCCGCATCCAGATGGCGCACGACAAGTACAGCGGCATCCGGCGCGTGGGCCCGGAGTCGCTGCGGCACTTCCGGCGCACCTACCGCGAGGCGCTGAAGCGCCAGATCGTGAGCGGCACCTTCAACCCGAACCAGCCGGTCGTGATCCCGACGCCCGACGACAAGCGCTACCGCTCCTGGAAGACCAGCACCGAGCCCGCGGCCAACGCGGTCATCATCTACATGATGGACGTGTCGGGCTCGATGGGCGACGAGCAGAAGGAGATCGTGCGCATCGAGAGCTTCTGGATCGATGCCTGGCTGCAGAAGCAATACAAGGGGCTCGAGAGTCGCTTCATCATCCACGACTCGGTGGCGCGCGAGGTCGACCGCGAGACCTTCTTTCGCACGCGCGAGTCGGGCGGCACGATGATCTCGAGCGCCTTCAAGCTCTGCAAGAAGATCATCGAGACCGACTACTCGCCCGACCAGTGGAACATCTACCCCTTCCACTTCTCGGACGGCGACAACTGGTCGATGGACGACACGCTCGCCTGCGTCGACATCATGAAGCAGTCGCTGTTGCCGTGGTCGAACATGTTCGCCTACGGGCAGGTCGAGAGCCCCTACGGCTCCGGGCAGTTCATCAAGGACCTGCGCGAGCACTTCGCGGCGGACGGGCGCCTCGTGCTCTGCGAGATCCCGAACAAGGACGCCATCGTGGCGAGCATCAAGGAATTCCTGGGCAAGGGCAAATGAGCCAGTTCGCGCTGAACACCATCCTGCCGCGCTACCTCCAGGTGGAGCGCGAGCGCGTCGACAAGGCCGTGCGCCAGGTGGGTCTCGACCCGTTCCCGACGGTGTTCGAGATGATCACCTACGACCAGATGAACGAGATCGCCTCGTTCCTCGGCTTCCCGAGCCGCTACCAGCACTGGCGCTTCGGCATGGAGTACGAGCGGCTCAGCAAGAGCTACGAGTACGGCCTCTCGAAGATCTACGAGATGGTCATCAACAACAACCCCGCCTACGCCTATCTGCTCGAGGGCAACTCGCTCACCGACCAGCGCCTGGTGATGGCGCACGTGTACGCCCACGTCGACTTCTTCAAGAACAACTTCTGCTTCCGCGCCACCGACCTCGACACGCTCGGCAGCATCATCGATCCCTCGCAACGGCAGCCCGACTACAACCCCAACCGGCGCTGGATCGACAAGATGGCGAACCACGGCTCGCTCGTCGCGCGCCACATCGAGCGCCAGGGCATCGACAAGGTGGAGTCCTTCATCGACCACTGCCTGTCGCTCGAGAACCTCATCGATCCGTGGACGCCCTTCACGGCCCGGACCGAGAAGAAGAAGCCGGTCGACGACGAAGAGGGCCCGCGCGAGATCGACGTCCCCCGGCTCGCGGCCAAGGACTACATGGAGGACTTCATCAACCCCCAGGAGTACCTCGACCGCCAGCGCCGCAAGATCGAGCGCGAGCAGGAGCAGCAGAAGCGCTTCCCGCCCGAGCCGCAGCGCGACGTGCTCAGGTTCCTGATGGACCACGCGCCGCTCGAGCGCTGGGAGCGCGACGTCCTGTCCGTGGTGCGCGCCGAGGCGCAGTACTTCGTGCCGCAGATGCAGACAAAGATCATGAACGAGGGCTGGGCCAGCTACTGGCACTCGAAGATCATGACCGAGCACATCCTGTCGGCGGCCGAGATCGTCGACTACGCCGACCGCAACTCGGGCGTGATGGCCACCGCCCCGGGCCAGCTCAACCCCTACAAGCTCGGCGTCGAGCTCTACCGCAGCATCGAGACCCGCTGGAATCGCGGGCAGTTCGGGCGCGAGTGGGAGGAGTGCCAGAACCTCGAGGACAAGCGCCACTGGGACATGCGCCTCGGCCTCGGGCAGAAGCGCATCTTCCAGGTGCGCGCGCTCTACAACGACGTCACCTTCATCGACGAGTTTCTCACGCCCGAGTTCGTGCGCGAGCACAAGATGTACTCCTTCGGTTACTCGGGCAAGAGCGGCAACTACGAGATCGAGAGCCGCGATTTTGCGGCCGTGAAGCAGAAGCTGCTCTTCCAGCTCACGAACTTCGGCCATCCCTACATCCGCGTCCACGACGCGAACCACCAGAACCGCGGCGAGCTCTTGCTGGTGCACGAGCACCAGGGCGTCGATCTGCGCAAGGACTACGCCCACGCGACGCTCGAGGCGATGGTGCGCGTGTGGAAGCGCCCGTGCGCGGTCGCGACCAAGCTCGAAGGCAAGAACGTGCTCGTGCGCTACGACGGCTCGGAGCACTCGGAGCAGGCGTACACGGTGACATGACGGCGCGGCTCGGGCTCGCCTCGAGGGCGCTGGCGATCGGCCTCGCGACCGCGCTCGCGCTCGCCGCCTGTCACCCGAAGGAGCCGGCGGCTCCGCCGGCGACGGGCTCGGCGGGCGCCGCGGGCGAGCTCGTCACGGGCTACGCCGCGGCGCTCGCGGAGGGCGATCGGCTGCTCGCCCTGGGCGACGGCGCGCACGCGCTCGAGGCCTACCTGCGCGCGCAGGTGCTCGATCGACGCCGCGCAGCGCCGCTCGTGGGCATGGCGCGCGCGCGCCTGGCCGCGGCCGATGTCGGGCAGGGCTTCGGCACGGGCCACGGCGATCCGGCGGTCGAGCGCGCAGAGGACGAGCTCGCGGCCGCGCTCGCGCTCGAGCCCGGCGACCCCGCGGCCGAGCTGGAGCTCGGGCGCACGCTCCTGCTACTCGGCGACGCGCCGGGCGCGCTCGCCCCGCTCGAGCGCGCGGCCGAGCGCACGCCGGACGACGCCGCCGTGCAGGGCGCGCTCGGCGTCGCGCGCCTCGGGGCCGGGCAGGCCGAGGGCGCGATCCAGGCGCTGCTGCGCGCGACGCTGCTCGACCCGCGCTCGCCGGCCCGCCACGACGTGCTCGCGACGGCGCTGCTGGCGCTCGGCAACCAATCCGAGGCCGAGCGCGAGCTCAGGGCGGCCGTGGCGCTCGCGCCCGGCGAGGCGCGCTACCACGCGCAGCTCGGCGCGGCCCTGCTGGCGCGCGACGCCGCGGCCGAGGCCGCCGCCGAGCTCGAGCGCGCGCTCGCCAAGGAGCCCGAGCGGGCCGAGTACCTGAACAACCTGGGCTTTGCCTACGAGCGGCTCGGGCGCGCGGACGACGCCCTCGCCCGCTACCGCCGCGCCACCGAGCTCGATCCGGAGCTCGGCAGCGCGTGGCTCAACCTCGGCAACGCGCTCGGGCGGCGCGGCGACTTCGCACCGGCACGCGCCTGCTTCGACAAGGCCGCGGCGCTCGATCCGAAGGACGCGCGCGTGGCCGTGGCGCGCGCCGAGCTCGACGCCCTCGAGAAGAGCGGCGCGCCCGGCAAGCCGTGAGCCCGCGCCGTCACGCGCCGGCGAGCGGCACTGCGGCCGGACTCTGCTAGAGCTCGCTCCGGAGGCGCGCTCCCGGCGCGCACGAGACAGAGCCATGCAGAGCTACACCGTGGACAACGTCGTCGTCCCCGCCTTCTTCTACGGCACCGCCTGGAAGGAGGAGCGCACCGCCGAGCTCGTGCGGCTCGCGCGCGCGGCCGGCTTCGTCGCGTTCGACACCGCCAACCAGCGCCGCCACTACCTGGAGGCCGCCCTCGGCGAGGCGCTCGCCCCGGAGCTCCTGCGCGAGCCCGGCGCGCGGGCGCGGCTGTTCCTGCAGACGAAGTACACCTACGTGCAGGGGCAAGATCACCGGCTCCCCTACGACCCGCGCGCGCCCCTCGCCGAGCAGGTGGCGCAGTCGTGCGCGAGCTCGCTCGCGCACCTCGGCGTCGACTTCGTGGACTCCTACTTGCTCCACGGCCCCGCGAGCGGCCGCGGGCTCGGCGCGGCGGACTGGGAGGTGTGGCGCGCGATGGAGGAGCTCGCCGCGAGCGGCAAGGCGCGCCTCCTCGGCGTGTCCAACGTGTCGCCGGAGCAGCTCGTGCTCCTCTTGCGCGGGGCGCGGGTGAAGCCCGCCTTCGTGCAGAACCGCTGCTTCGCGCGCAGCGGCTGGGACCGCGAGGTGCGGGCCGTGTGCCGCGACCACGGCCTGCTCTACCAGGGCTTCTCGCTCCTCACCGCGAACGGCCGCGAGCTCGCCGCACCGGCGGTCGGGCGCATCGTGGCGCGCACCGGGCGCACCCTGCCCGAGGTCGTGTTCCGCTTCGCGCTCGCGCTCGGGATCATCCCGCTCACGGGCACCTCGCGCCCCGAGCACATGCGCGCGGACGTCGCCTGCGACTCCTTCGCGCTCGAGCCCGCCGAGCTGCGCGCGCTCGAGGACATCGCCGGCTGACCGGCGCCCGCCTCGGCGCGGCTCGCCCCGCCGTCCGGCCGTCGCGCCCGACCGCGCTTGACGCGCCTGTAGCACGCGAATATTTCGCATGCGAAACATCGTGCAGCCGAAGGACAGAGCCGCCCCGACCACCGTGCGCCCGCGCCGCGCCGCCGGGGGACGCGCGCGCGCCGCCGAACCGCGCGGTGGCGCCGCCCGAGCGCCGGCCCCGCGCCCGGAGCGCG
>JACRDA010000051.1 GCA_016212965.1 Myxococcales bacterium | reverse complement strand
GCTCCCGCCGCTTGCGCGCGCCCGCCCCTGCTTCCACGATGCCGCCCATGACGGCTGCGCGACGACCGAACAGGCTCGCCGGGGAGACGAGCCCGTACCTGCTGCAACACGCCCACAACCCGGTGGACTGGTACCCGTGGGGCGAGGAGGCGCTCGGGCGCGCGCAGAGCGAGGACCGGCCCATCCTGCTCAGCATCGGCTACGCGGCGTGCCACTGGTGCCACGTGATGGAGCGCGAGAGCTTCGAGAACGAGGCGACCGCGGCGCTCATGAACGAGCACTTCGTGTGCATCAAGGTCGATCGCGAGGAGCGCCCCGACCTCGACGACATCTACATGAAGGCGACGCTCGCCATGAGCGGCTCGGGCGGCTGGCCCATGACCGTGTTCCTGACGCCGGCCGGGGAGCCGTTCTACGCGGGCACCTACTTCCCGCCCCACGACGCCCACGGCCGCCCGGGCTTCCCGCGCCTGCTCACGCGCATCGCGGGCCTGTGGGCCGAGGAGCGGCACGCCGTCGTGCGGCAGGCGGGCGAGCTCACCTCCCACCTGCGCCTGTTCGCCGCCGCGGAGCGGCCCATGGCCGTCGGGGAGGCGGCGCTCGCCGCGGCCGAGGCGCAGCTCCGGCGCACCTTCGACGCGACCTTCGGCGGCTTCGGTCACGCGCCGAAGTTCCCGCCGGTCATGGCGCTCGAGCTCCTGCTGCGCCGACACCGGAGGAGTCGCGACCCAGCGCTGCTCGAGATGGTGACGGTCACGCTCGACGGCATGGCCAAGGGCGGCGTGCGCGACCACCTCGGCGGCGGCTTCGCGCGCTACTCGACCGACGAAGCGTGGCTCGTGCCGCACTTCGAGAAGATGCTCTACGACAACGCCGCGCTCGCGCGGAGCTACGCCGAGGCGAGCGTCGTCACGGGGCGGAGCGACTACGCGCGCGTCGCGCGCGAGGTGCTCGACTACGTGCTCCGCGAGATGACCTCGCCCGACGGCGCCTTCTACAGTGCGACCGACGCCGACAGCGAGGGCGAGGAGGGCAAGTTCTTCGTCTGGACGCCGGCCGAGCTCGCGGCCGTGCTCCCGCCCGCCGACGCGCGCGCCTTCGCCGCCTACTACGACGTCACGCCCGGCGGGAACTGGGAGGGTAAGAGCATCCTGCACACGCCGCGGAGCCTCGAGCGCGTGGCCGAGGAGCTCGGCACGAGCCCGGCCGAGCTCGAGGCCACGCTCGCGCGCGCGAAGGACAAGCTCTACGCCGCGCGGCGCGACCGGGTCCCGCCGCTCCTCGACGACAAGGTGCTCGTCGCGTGGAACGCGCTCATGCTCGGCGCCTTCGCCGAGTGCGGGCGCATCCTCGGCGAGCCGCGCTACGTCGCCGCCGCGGTGCGCGCGGCCGACTGCCTCGACGCGACGCTCGTGCGGCCCGACGGCGGCCTCTACCGCACGGCGCGCGCCGGCAAGGCGCACCTCGGGGCCTACCTCGAGGACTACGCCTACCTCGCCGACGCGCTCGTCGATCTCTACGAGGCGAGCGGCGAGCTGCGGCACCTCGAGCGCGCGCGCGCGCTCGCGCGGCGCATGCTCGCCGACTTCCACGACCCCGAGACCGGCGCCTTCTTCGCGACGGCCCACGGCCACGAAACGCTCGTCGTGCGCCTGCGCGAGGCCGAGGACAACGCCTTGCCGAGCCCCAACGCCGTCGCGGCGCGCGCGCTCGCGCGCCTCGGCTGGCACACCGGCGACGCGAGCCTCGGCGACGTGGCCCAGGCGGCCGCCCGGGCCCACGGGCGCGCGATCGAGAAGCAGCCGCGCGCCTTTCTCGCGACCCTGAACGTGGTCGATCTCCTGCTCGAAGGGCCGACCGAGATCGTGGTCGCGGGCGATCCCGCCGACCCGCGCACCGAGGCCCTGCGGCGCGAGCTCGCGCGCCACTACCTTCCGAACCGCATCCTCGTGACGCGCGCTCCGGCCCCGCAGGGCGGCGCGGCGCCGGACGCTCTCGCCCCGCGCGAGCTCGTGCTCGGCAAGGACCCGGTCGGGGGAGCGCCCGCCGTGTACGTGTGCCGCGATTTCGCCTGCCGCGCGCCGGCGACGGCGCCCGAGGGGCTCGCGGCCGCGCTCGGCGAGACCCTCGCGAGCGCGACGGACCGGCGTCCCGCGGCGCTCCAGAGTCGCCGTCTCGCCGGGCGGGCCACCCCGGAGGGCACGGGGCGGCGCGCCACCCGCTTCGCGCCCGGCTTCGACGCCGGGGCCTACCGGCCGCTCGGCACGACCGGCCTCGTCACGAGCGCCTTCGGCTTCGGTTGCTACCGCGTGGACGACGGCGAGCAAGCGCACGTGGCGGCGCTCGAGCACGCGCTCCTCGGCGGCGTCGGCCTCGTCGACACCTCGACCAACTACACCGACGGCGCCAGCGAGCGCGCCGTGGGCGACGCCTTGCGGCGCCTCGTCGCCGCGGGCGAGCTCGCGCGCGACGAAGTCGTCGTGGTCTCGAAGATCGGCTACGCGCAGGGCCAGAACCTCGAGCTCGCCGAGGCGCGCGAGGCCGCGGGGCGCCCGTACCCCGAGATGGTGAAGTACGGCGACGGCTGCTGGCACTGCATCCACCCCGAGTTCCTCGCCGAGCAGCTCGACCGCTCGCTCGAGCGCCTCGGGCTCGAGACGCTCGACGTGTGCCTCCTTCACAACCCGGAGTACTTCCTCTCCGACGCGAAGAAGCGCGGGCAGCCGGTCGACGCGGCGCTCCGCGCGCGCTTCTACGAGCGCGTCGCGCGCGCCTTCGCGCACTTCGAGCGCGAGGTCTCGGCCGGGCGCATCGGCTGGTACGGCGTGTCCTCGAACACGGTCGCGCAGGGCGAGGGCGACTCCGAGTCGACCGATCTCGCGCGCCTGCTCGCCGCGGCCGAGCAGGCCGGCGGCACGGAGCACCACTTTCGCGTCCTGCAGCTGCCGGTGAACCTGTACGAGTCGGCGGGCGTGCTCGCGCCGGTCGTCGCTGGCGCGACCGTGCTCGCCCACGCGCGCGCGGCGGGCCTCGCCGTGCTCGCGAACCGGCCGCTCAACGCCATCGTCGGGGCCGGCATGCAGCGGCTCGCGGCGCCGGCGGCACCGTACCGGAGCGGCGCCCCGGCGTTCGCCGAGGGGCGCAAGCGCCTCGGCGAGCTCGAGGCCACGTTCGCGCGCGAGCTCGCGCCGCGCGTCGCCCCGCAGCCGAAGGTGCCGCCACCTGCGCAGCTCTTCGTCTGGGGCCGCGAGCTCGCCGGCGCGGACGAGGGGATGGAGAGCCTCGAGCACTGCCAGGAGCTCACGGAGCGCTTCATCGTGCCGCGCACCGAGCACGCCTTCATGCTCGTCGACCGCGCCGTGGCCGCCGAGGTGCGCGACAAGTGGCTCGCGTGGCGTCACGCCTACGCCGAGGCGCTCGAGGGCGTGCTCGCCGCCCTGCGCGACGCCGCCTCCGTGCGCGCGATCGAGCGCGGCGCCGAGCTCGGCGCGCTCCTCTCGCCCGCCCTGCCGAAGGAGCGCCACGACGCCTCGCTCGCCCGGAAGGCCCTCTGGGTGCTGGCGAGCACGCCGGGCGTCTCGACCGTGCTCCTCGGCATGCGGGCCGTCCCCTACGTCGAGGACGCGCTCGCCGTCATGCGCTGGGAGCCGCTCGCCGATCCGGAGCGGGCCTACGAGGCGTTTCGCGCCGCGCGCTGAGCCCCGGCCGCTCCTCCGGGGCGCGGGGCGGCCGTCGCGCTCACCAGGGCTCGAAGGCGAGCTCGCCCATGCCGTCGCGCTCTAGCTCCCCGTTCATGGTGCGCAGAGCGGTCTTGAACGCGTCGGCGTCGATCCGCCCGCCGTAGCTCCCGCGCTCGCGCGGCGACGGGAAGTCGATGACGAGACCGCCGTCGTCGTCGACGAGCAGCTGCAGCATGCGCCCGGCCTCGTCCGTCAGGCTGACGAAGCTGCCCGGCTCGACGAGGATCTCGTCCATCAGTGCCACGATGGCCTCGACGGTCATCGGGATCGGCCCGTCTCCGGCCACGACCCGGACGCCGGCGAAGTCGCTGTAGGTCACGCGATAGGAGCTCAAGGTCGGGCAGGATACCATCACTCGGTGTCCAAGCTCCCGACCCTCGGCGCGACGCTCCTCTGCGCGGCCTGCGCTGCCGTGACGCCGGGCGCGCCACGCGACGAGCTCGTGCTGCCGCCGGCGTCGTCCGACGCCCCGGTGCTCCCTGGACCCGCGCCCCGGCGGCGTACCTTCGACGTCGTCGCCGTGAACGCGCGCTGCCAGAGCTGCCACACCGACATCGCGCGCGAGTGGCGCGCGTCCCTTCACGCCGGCGCCCATCGCGACCCGGTCTACGTGTCGCAGTTCGCGCACGAGCCGCTGCCCTTCTGCACGGGGTGTCACGCGCCCGAGGCCGACCCGACCTCACCGGTGCCCGAGCCGCTCAGCGTGCTCGGCGTGGGGTGCGTCACCTGCCACGTGGTCGGGGACCGGATCCTGGCGGCGCCGAAGGATGCGGTGGCCGCTGCCGAGCGCGTGCCCCACGCCCTGACGCGCACGGCGGACTTCGCGGCCGACACCGCCTGCGCGGGCTGCCACGAGTTCGCTTTCCCCGGGCAGGGCGGCGCGGCGCAGCCCCTCCTGATGCAGTCGACCGTGGGCGAGCACGCGGCGTCCCCGTTCGCTAGCCGAAGCTGCGCCTCGTGCCACATGCCGGAGGTGGCGGGGAGCGGACGGGGCGCGCACCGGAGCCACGCCTTCTCGGCCTCGCGCGACGAGGCCTTCGTGCGGAGCGCCGTGGTCGTCGAGGGCGCTCGGCTCGAGCAGGGCACGCTCACGCTCACCGTGCGGCCGGGGCTCGTCGGCCACGCCTTCCCGACGGGGGACATGCTGCGCAGGCTGGCCCTCCGCATCGAGCTCCGGGACGCAGGCGGGGCGGTGCTCGCGCGGCAGGAGCGCTTCTTCCAGCGGCGCTTCGGCTTCCGCCGCGCGCCGAACGCGCCGCCCGAGCGCGTGCTCGAGGCCGACCTGCGGGTCGGCGTCGGCGCGGGGCCGGGCACGCTCGTCGTGGGTGGCCTCGCGACCGAGCTGCCGGCCGGAGCTCGCCTCCACTACGCGCTCCACTACGAGCGCGTGGCCGATCCGGGCGGCTACGCGGGCGGCGCCACCGTCGACGGCTCCATCCTGCTCGCAGAGGGCGAGCTCACGCCGCGGTGACGCGCCGCCTTCAGGGCACGACCTTGCCGGTGCCGAGATCGATCTTGATCTCGCGCACGGCCGGCGGCTCGGCACAGAGGACGTCCGGGGCCGAGCCCTTCACGCCCTTCTTCACGAGCTTCTCGAGCTCGGACGCCTTGTCGTAGGTCGGCACGAGCGCTCCGAAGAACTGCTGCCCCTTCTCGTGGCTCACGATGAAGCGCACGCCGGCGAGCTCCGGGTGCCCCGCGAGCGCGGCCCGGATCCGCGGGTAGTCCTTCGTGTCGGCCGTCGCCGCGGGCGCCTCGTCGAGCAGCACGTAGTGCAGGCTGCACGTGCGCGTGCCGAAGGTCTGAGGGGGCTCCCCCGTGACGTCGTCCGAGCCGCCGCGCAAGATGCTCGCCTTGCGCGCCTTGACGAGGTCCGCCTCGGAGACGTCGTTCATGCGCTCGTTCGGCTGCCGGCTCGAGACCAAGAGGTCCCCCTCGGTGCCCCAGACGACGCCGTCGCCGTCGACGGCATAGGAGCGCTCGTCCCCCGGATCGGCTTTCGACGCGAGCGCGAGCGGCTGCCACGGGGCGCCCGCCTCGACGCGTGCCCACCAGCCCTGGTCGGTGCGCTCGACCATGGGCGTGCCGAACCACACGTCCGGCGGCGTGCCCGGCGTCACCGTGCTCTCGCGGACCCACGCGGCCCCTTCGAGGCGCATCACCTCGTCCCCGGCGAGCAAGCGCACGTCGGCGAGCGAGCTGCCACCGAGGATGCGGAGATCGGCGCTGCCCACGAAGGGCTCGGTGTACTCGAAGTACGCCGGCTCGCGGAGCTTGTCGCGCCACACGACCGTGCCGATGCCGGTGCCGCGCAGGAGGTTCCCGACTGCGACGACCTCGCCCGTGGGGAAGGCGCGCACCGTCTCGGTGAGGAAGCCCGCGTCGGTGAGGCGCTTGGCGAGCGCCGCCGAGAGCTCGGGCGCCTGGCGGTCCTTGCCGCGGACGACCCGCAGCCGCGGGAGCATGCCCTGCTGGCGCGACTCGGCGTAGAAATCCTCGCCGCGCCACTCGAGCAGGCGGTCCTTCGACCACGCGAAGATCCCCCAGCCGAGCCCGGACGCGGAGCCGTCGGCGTACCCGCGCCAGCGATTGAACGCGTCGAGCGTCTCGTAGCGGTCGCTCTGCCCGCTGCGGAAGCCGGAGACCTCGTGGAACAGGAGGTCGGGCCGGCGGCCCGCGAGCTCGATGAAGCCGGGGGTCGTGTCGGCGTGGAAGCGGCCGGCGGTCTCCTGCTCGAGATCGGGCAGGCCCCGCACGATCGGCGCGTAGCGAAAATGGCCCGACATGCCACCGCCCGGGTCCGAGCCGAGGCGCATCTCGATCGTGCCGCCGGTCTCCACCACCTCGAAGAGCGAGTAGATGCGCACGACGGCGTACATCGGGAGGGACGGGACGGCGGGCACCGGCGCCACGGCGCTCGGCGTCGCGGTCGAGCTCGGCGTCGCGCTCGGGCCCGGTGCCGCGAGCCCACTCTCGGCCGGCCGCGGCGCCGAGCTCGACGCGTGCGGCGGGGGCGTGGGCACCACGTCCGCGCGGGGCGGCCCTCCGCAGGCGCAGAGCGCGGCGACGGACAGGACAGCGGGAAGAAGGGTCTTCGTGCTCACGCGCGCACGCTACCACGCAGAAAGAGACAACCACAGAGACGCGGAGACACGGAGAGCTGCACGGAGCCGGCAGGGTTCAGAGGCCCCTCCGTGTCACGCTCCGTGTCTCGGTGCCTCCGTGGTTCTGCTCGTTCCGCTTTCGGGCGGATGGTCAGTCGGCGTCGGCGGCGCGCGCGATCCGCACGCAGGCGTCGAGGAGGGCGGCGACGCTCTCGTGGCCGAGCTCCGCGCCCTCCATGTGCAAGACGAGCTCGCCCCGCGCGATGCGGAGCTCCGGCTCGCGCGCGCGCTCGAAGAGGAGCACCTCGCGGCTCGCGGCGTCGAGCGCCCGCGCGCCGGCGGCGCCCGTGACGACGAACGCCCGGTCGAAGTCGAGGTCGCCGGTGCGCACGCGCTGCCCGGTGACGCCCGCCGCGAGGCCCCGCCACGCGCTTCGCGGTGCGACCCGCAGGCGCGCCTCGGCGCTCGCGGCGCTCGAGCGCACGCGCGTGCGCGGCACGATCGAGCCCTTCACCCGCACGAGCGCGAGCTCGCACGGGTGGCCGTGCCACGACCCCGCGAGCAGGAACACCACGCCCTCGGGGGCGTCGGCGAGGGACATCTCCTCGGGCTCGACGACCTCGCGCCACACGCGCAGCACGACGTCGTGGGTGCTCGAGCCGGCCGGCGCGCCGGGCTGCGGGCCCGCGCCCTGGTAGAGCTTCGTGAGCGCGTTCGAGAGGAAGTACCACACGGCGCCGCGCGGCTCGCTTCAGGTCTCGGGGTCGTCGGCCGCGCGTGCCGCGGGCTCGGGGGCCGCGGGCTCGGGCTCGTCCTTGGCACGCGCCGCGGGCTCCGGGCTCGCGGGGTCGGCGGCGACCGGCTGCGCCACGGGCGCCGCCTTGCTCGCCCGGCGCGCCCGCCAGATCTCGATCGCGATCGGCAGCACCGAGACGAGGATGATGCCGATGATGACGAGCTGGAAGTTGCGCTTCACGACCGGGGTCAGGCCGAAGGCGTAGCCCGCGATGACGAAGATGCCGACCCACGCGATCGCCCCGACGACGTTGAACGACGCGAAGCGCCGGTAGCGCATCTGGCCGATGCCCGCGACGAAGGGCGCGAAGGTGCGGACGATGGGCACGAAGCGCGCGAGGATGATCGTCTTGCCGCCGTGGCGCTCGTAGAAGTGCTGGGTGCGCTCGAGGTGCTTCTTGTTGAGCAGCCACGAGCTCTCGCGCTTGAAGACCTTGGGCCCGAGGATGCGCCCGATGGCGTAGTTGGTCGCGTCGCCGAGAATGCCGGCGAGCGAGAGCAGCACGAGCACGAGCCCGACGTTGATGGGCGAGCCCTCGCTGGCGGCGAGCGCGCCCACGGCGAAGAGCAGCGAGTCGCCGGGCAGGAACGGCGTCACCACGAGCCCCGTCTCGGCGAAGATCACCGTGAACAGGATGGCGTACAGCCAGGCGCCGAGGTCGGTCGCCCACGTGTTGAGGTACGCGTCGAGGTGAAGGAAGATGTCGATCAGTTTGCTCATGACGCATTGCGGCGTGCGCGCTCGCTCGCGGGCGCAGGCCGAGCGCCCTCGCTAGCAGGGCGCGCCGCCGGATGCCAGCGCCGGGTGGGTCGGGGTAGGACCATGTACGACCGGGTTGTTCCCGCCGCCGGCTCGTGATAGGGGAGCGCTGCCTCGTCGGCCCTCCTCGTTCGCGCCTCGCAAGGGCGAGCCGGGGGCTCCGGCGAGGGCGAGGCTGTGCTGAAGCGTCCGCAGGGAGCCAGGCGCACCTCCGCGGTGGCGCGCGGCTCGTAGCGCGTGCCCCCTCGGCGGCTGACGCGCTCCGAGCTCCAGGCTGGCGGCCAACCCCTCGGAACAGACCACCTCACGGTGGTCCAGGCCCGACCGGCACGCGTGTGCCGGGGGGGCGGTTTCGAACCAGGAGACACGTTCATGCAAGCACGCCGTAGCTGGCCGCCCCGGGGCCGCGCCGCCGAAGCTCCCTCCAAGAGCGGGCGCGGGCGATCCTTCGCCTGGGCCCCCCTCGTGGCCGCGCTCGTCGCCCTCTTCACCCCTTCGCTCGCCCGCGCCGACGAGACCAAGCTCGTCCTGCCGAACTTCGCCGACCAGAAGTTCTTCGGCCTCGATGGCCACACCCTGCTGCTCATCGGCATGGGCGTGAGCCTGCTCGGCTTCGTGTTCGGGATCGTGATGTACGTGCAGCTCCGCGGGCTGCCGGTGCACCGCGCGATGCGCGAGATCTCGGAGCTCATCTACGAGACCTGCAAGACGTACCTCGTCACGCAGATCAAGTTCATCCTCGTCCTGTGGCTGTTCATCGGCGCCGTCATCGTCGTCTACTACGCGGTCCTGCAGCAGACGCCGCTCGACAAGGTGGCGCTCATCGTCGCCTTCAGCCTCATCGGCATCGCGGGCAGCTGCGGCGTCGCGTGGTTCGGCATCCGCATCAACACCTTCGCCAACTCGCGCACGGCCTTCGCCAGCCTGAAGGGCAAGCCCTTCCCGACCTACGCCATCCCGCTCAAGGCCGGCATGAGCATCGGCATGGTGCTCATCTCGACCGAGCTGTTCCTCATGCTCACGATCCTCCTGTTCGTGGATCCGAAGAGCGCGGGCTCGTGCTTCATGGGCTTCGCCATCGGTGAGTCGCTCGGCGCCTCGGCCCTGCGCATCGCGGGCGGCATCTTCACGAAGATCGCCGACATCGGCTCCGACCTCATGAAGATCGTCTTCAACATCAAGGAAGACGACGCGCGCAATCCGGGCGTCATCGCCGACTGCACCGGCGACAACGCCGGCGACTCGGTCGGCCCGAGCGCCGACGGCTTCGAGACCTACGGCGTGACGGGCGTCGCGCTCATCACCTTCATCCTGCTCGCCATCCCCGCGAGCGTCGGGGTCAACGCCGCCATCCAGGTCCAGTTGCTCGTGTGGATCTTCGTGATGCGCATCGTCATGGTGCTGGTGAGCGCGGTCTCGTACCTGCTCAACGAGGCCGTCGCCAAGGCGCGCTTCGGCAACGCCGACAAGATGAACTTCGAGTCGCCGCTCACCTCGCTCGTATGGCTCACCTCGTTCATCAGCGTCGGCATGACCTACCTCGGGAGCTACCTGCTCATCCCGGTGGTCGCCGGTGATTCGAGCTTGTGGTGGCGCCTGGCGACCATCATCACCTGCGGCACGCTGGCGGGCGCCATCATCCCCGAGGTCGTGAAGATCTTCACCTCCACCGAGTCGCGCCACGTGCGCGAGGTCGTGACGGCCTCGCGCGAGGGCGGCGCCTCGCTCAACGTGCTGTCGGGCCTCGTGGCCGGCAACTTCAGCGCCTACTGGCTCGGGGCCGTCATGATCGGCCTGATGGCCGTCGCCTACTACGTGTCGAGCGGCATCCTGCCCCTGTTCGCCTCGAGCACGGCGGCGGCGGCGATGGTCGCGGCGCCGGTCTTCTCCTTCGGCCTCGTGGCCTTCGGCTTTCTCGGCATGGGCCCGGTCACCATCGCGGTCGACTCCTACGGCCCCGTCACCGACAACGCCCAGAGCGTCTACGAGCTCAGCGTCATCGAGACCTTGCCCAACATCAAGGCCGAGGTGAAAAAGGAGTTCGGCTTCGACCTCAACTTCGACAAGGCCAAGCACTACCTCGAGGAGAACGACGGCGCCGGCAACACCTTCAAGGCGACGGCCAAGCCGGTGCTCATCGGCACGGCGGTCGTGGGCGCGACCACCATGATCTTCTCCATCATCATGGTGCTCACCAACGGCCTCGAGGACCAGACCGCCATCCTCAAGCTGTCGCCGCTCCACGCGCCCTTCCTGCTCGGCTTCATCGCCGGCGGCGCGATGATCTACTGGTTCACCGGCGCCACCATCCAGGCGGTCGTCACCGGCGCCTACCGCGCGGTCGAGTTCATCAAGCGCAACATCAAGCTCGAGGGCGGCGCCGAGAAGGCCTCGATCGCCGACTCGAAGAAGGTGGTCGAGATCTGCACGCAGTACGCGCAGCGCGGCATGATCAACATCTTCCTCGCCGTGTTCTTCGGCACGCTCGCCTTCGCGTTCCTCGACTCGTACTTCTTCATCGGCTACCTCATCTCGATCGCGATCTTCGGCCTGTACCAGGCGCTCTTCATGGCCAACGCCGGCGGTGCCTGGGACAACGCGAAGAAGCTCGTCGAGGTGGAGCTGCACGAGAAGGGCACCGAGCTCCACGCCGCGACCGTGGTCGGCGACACCGTGGGCGACCCGTTCAAGGACACCTCGAGCGTGGCCATGAACCCGGTCATCAAGTTCACGACGCTGTTCGGGCTGCTCGCGGTCGAGCTCGCCGTCGAGCTCAAGAGCGGTGGTCACGGCGACATCGCGCAGATCGCCGCCGCCGTCATGCTCGTGGCGTCCGCCATCTTCGTCTACCGCTCCTTCTACGGGATGCGCATCAAGGCCGAGGGGGGCGAGCAGGTGGCGGCCCCGACGGCCCGTGTGTCGAAGCGCGGAGCCCGCGCCCTCGACGCCGCGCGCGCGTCCGAGGACGAGGGCGACGCCGACGAGGAGCGCGCGCCGGCCGCGGTGCCGAGCGGCGATCCGGCCGAGGAGCCCGGCAAGTAGGCTCGCACTTGGCCGCAGGCCGCCCGCCTGCGGCCCTTTCGGGGGCGGCGCCCTCGGCACGTGTGCCGAGCGTGACCGCCCCCGGTTTTTTCGTGGCGCCCGGCTCAGCGCCGCGTCGGCCCCGCCCGGCGGCCGCATGCCTGCCGCCGGATTCGGCTCACCGCGGCGGGCTTGTCAGGCCTGCGTGCGTACGTCATCCTGTTCGCGCGACCATGACCACGGCCACGGAGCGGAACACGCCGCCGGACCCCACGCCGTCGCGCACCTGGGGCGCCGGTTGGCGAACGCCCGAGGCGGAGGCTCGGCTCAGCCAGAGCGTGGACTACTGCTGGAGGTTCTTCGTGGCAGAGGCGGAGGTCCAGAGGGCGGTTCGCAAGCTCGTCGCGATCCTCGAGAGCGAAGGGATCCCCTACGCGATCATCGGTGCGCTGGCGCTCAACGAGTACGGTCACCGGCGCGTGACCGTGGACATCGATCTCGTCATGCGCGAGGAAGACCTTCAGGCCTTCAAGTCTCGCTGGCTGGCAAAAGGCTACGCAGAACGCGTGCCGGGTACCGGCAAGCTCATCGACACCGAGTTCGGCGTGAACGTCGACGTGCTGAGCACGGGCAGGTTTCCCGGCGACGACAAGCCGAAGCCGATCGCCTTCCCGGACCCGGCGACGACCGCCATCCGGGGGGCGCCGTTCGCACTCTTGCCGATCGAGCGTTGGATCGAGCTGAAGCTCGCGTCCGGGATGGTCGCGCGGCACCGCCGCAAGGATCTCACCGACGTCCAGGAGCTCATCCGGAGCGCAAGGCTGCCGCGCGAGCTCGCCGACCGGCTCGATCCGTGGGTGCGCGCCATGTTCCTCGAGCTGTGGCAAGAAGTGGCGGAAGGCGAAGCGAACGATCCGTACTGACACGGTCGAGCCCAACGGGGTGCGGAGCGTGCCGTTCGACTCCTCGACCCCTCGACTCCTCGACCCCTTCGGCCGACTCTTTCAGCGCCTCGTCGGCAAGAGCGCCGCGACGAGCTCGACCCCGACGAGGCACGCCGGCACGAGCCAGAGCCACGGCGAGGCGGTGATCCGCGCGGGCCGCACCCCGAGCCCGAGGTGGCGCGCCCGGTAGCTCGGGTCGCACACGCGCCGCCACCGCGCACCGAGCAGGACGCGCACCTGCACCGCGCCGAACACGAGGTGTGCAGCCCCGAGGAAGATGCCGCGCGCGTGCGGGTGCTCGACCACCCCGAAGGGCACCAGGATCGCGAGGAGGGCGAGCAGGCCGACCGCCACGAGGCGCGCGGAGCTCCGCAGCGCGTCGAGGTGGTGCCCCGCCGCGAACAGGCCGGCCGCGACCGCGAGGCCGAGCACCCCGGCGGCGACGAACCAGCCGAGCGGGAGCTCGCCCGCGCCGAAGAGGCCCATCGCGATCCGGCCCACGAGAAAGAGCACCGGCACCCCGACCACGGCGACGAGCGCGAGCCCGAGCGCGAGCAGCCGGTACCAGAGACCGAGCGCGCGCAGATCCGCCTCGGCTCGCGTGTCGCGCGAGGGCAGGGCGGGCTCGGTCGACACCATGGCGCCATCCTAGCCGCGCGCGCGCGCCGCGGCACAGTCTGGCACGTCCGCGCTCGCGCCCGGGGCGCATCCCGCCGGGATTGCAGCGGAACCGCAGTTGGCGCGGCCCGTGCAAAGCCTCCCTGTCGACCCCACCGAGAGGATCCGAGCATGAGCCTTCGAGCCGCCCCGCCCCGACCCCGCGCTGCCGCCGCGACCCCCGCGTACCCGCGCGCCGTGTGCCTGCTCGCGCTCGGCTTCGCGACCGCTTGCTCGGGCGAGCTCCCGGGCTCGAGCTCGAGCGCGGCCTCGAAGGGCGGCGCCGGCGGCTCGTGGGGCACGCCGAGCGGCACCACGACGACGAGCTGGACGAGCGCCAGCGACGGCGGCTCCGGCGGTGCCGGCGCCTCGGACACGGGCGGCGGCGCGGGAGGGGGCAGCGCCGGCGGAAGCACGGCCGAGGGAGGCGCGGGCGGCGCGGGCGGCGAGGGCACGGGTGGGCGCGACCTGCCGTCGAGCCCGGGTGACGGCGCCGGTGGCGCCGGCGCCCAGTGACCGGCAAACTAGGCGCCGATGGAGCTCACGCTGTTCGTCGACCACCAGTGCAACCTGCGCTGTCGCTACTGCTACACGGGTGACAAGTTCACCCGCCGCATGAGCCTCGACACGATGCGCCGGGCGGTCGATCTGGCGCTCGCGACGCGTCCCGGCCGGCTCGGCGTCTCGTTCTTCGGCGGCGAGCCCCTGCTCCACCCCGACTTCGTGCGCGACACGATGGCCTACGTCGGCGAGGCCGTGCGGGCGCTGCCGCACCCGCGCCCGCCCACGCGCTTCTTCATGAACACGAACGCGACGCTCCTCGACGACGCGGCCGTCGCGCTCATGGCCCCGCCGCACTTCTCGGTCTACGCGTCGCTCGACGGCGATCGCGCGACGCACGACGAGAACCGCGTGCACGCCTCCGGGCGCGGCAGTCACGACGATGCCCTGGCGGGGCTCGCGCGCCTGCGGGCCGCGGCCATCCCCTTCCACCTGCTCGCGGTCGTGACGCCTGCGAACGCCCGGCGCGCGGGCGCCACCGTGCGCGCGCTCGCTCCGCTCGGCGCCGAGCGCGTCCACCTGAGCCCCGATCTGCGCGCCGACTGGACCGAGGACGCCGTCGCGGAGCTCCGCCTCGGGCTCGCCGACGCGACGGCGCACCTGAAGGATCTCTTCCGCGCCGGCACGCCCCTCGGCGTCGAGCCCTTCCACGCCAAGATCCTCTCGCACCTGAAGGGCGGCATGCCGTGCCCGAGCCGCTGCCAGATCGGCGGCGCCGAGTGGTGCGTCTCGCCGGCTGGCCACATCTACCCCTGCGCGCAGATGGTCGGTACCGACCAGGATCCGACGCTCCGCATCGGCCACGTCGACCCCGGTCTCGACGTCGACGCGCGCCTGCGCCTGCAGCACCAGAAGGACCGCGTGGAGGAGACCTGCGCGCCCTGCGAGCTCCGCGACCGGTGCCAGAGCCATTGCGGTTGCCGCCACCTCGCTCTCACCGGGCAGCTCGGCGAGATCACGGCCGCGCTCTGCGAGCTCGAAGGCGCCTTCATCGACGCCGCCGACGCCTTCGCCGACGAGCTCTACCGCGAGGCGTGCCCGTCCTTCCTCGGCTACTACTACGAGCGCGCGTGGTCCGCGACGCCCGGCGCCGAGCTCACGCAGCTGCGGCGGGCGCGCGACGCGACGTAGGCGGCGACTCGCTTCGTCCGGCTGGTCACTCGTCCCTGGCGCAGCTCCCATCGCCGACTCTGGCGGGCGAGACGAAGAAGGCAGAGGGCCGCAGAGGCCGCAGAGGGGAGAGAGGCCGCAGAGTTGGAGAAGAGAAGTCTACGCGGGCACGGTCGCGCTTCGCTTTCCGACCGCCAACGACGGAAATCCCCGACTTGGACCACCCCCTCTCCTCCGGGAGAGGGGGCCGGGGGGTGAGGGGAAAACTCAGGTCCGGATGCCGCCTGCTGCTTCGGCAGGGTCGGTGCCCCACGCTCTCAGTTCGGAATGACGATGCAGCAGCCCGTCAGGCAGTACGAGCCGGCCGGGCACGGGGCCTGACCCTCGAGGCCGCAGGGCGTGAGCTCGGGCGGGCACTGCTCTTCCGGGGTGCAACCGGGCGGGAGCTCCGTCTGACCGAGGCAGAGCTCGCAGGGGTCGCAGGGGTTCTCGCAGCCCGGCACCGGCGTGCACGGCGGGCACGCCGCCGGATCGTCGAGCGAGCCGAGGTCACAGGTCGGCACGCCGAGCCAGACGTGCTCGCCGCTGCCCGCCGGCAGCTCGCAGCAGCCGAAGCAGTCGCAGCCGTTCGGCGCGATGGGGGCACACACGTCGTGGCAGGTCTGCGACTGCGTGGTGAAGAACTGCGCGCAGTCGAAGTTCCCGACCATCTGATCCTGCTCGTACGGACAGCCCGGCTCGGGCGCGAGCACGTCGCAGCGCCAGTCCCAGTAGCACTGGTCCGTGCCCGAGCCGTTGCCGTTCTCCCAGAAGCAGTCCGAGACGCAGGCGCCGCCCGTCTGACCGGGTAGATCGGTGTAGTAGGTGTCCTCGGTGTTGTCGCAGGGCCCGAGGCAATCCGGGTCCTGGTAGTCGATGAGGCCGTCGTTGTCGTTGTCGAGCAGGTCGCCGCAGTCGTAGGTCTGGTTCCCGCAGGGCGCGGTGTTCACGGGCGGCGGCGGGATGAACTGGCCACCCTCGTTGCCGCTGCCCCCGCCGCCCGTCGTCCCGCCCGCACCTTGACCGGTGCCGCCGGTCGTGGTGCTCGCCGTCGAGCCCCCGGCGCCGTCGTCGGTCTCGGTCTTGCAGCTCGTCGCAGTCGTGAGCGCCAGGGGCGTGCCGATCGCGAACGCCAGGACGATGCCTCGGAGCACGAGTCGCATGGGCGGACCTCCATGCCCAGGTTACCACAGGCCCGCGGAGGAGCACGCCGCGCCCGGTCCTCAGAGCGTGAGCACGAATCGGCACGCGACCGTGACTCTTGCCGAAGCAGCGGGCGGCATCCGGACCTGAGCATATTTCCCTCACCCCCCGGCCCCCTCTCCCGAGGGAGAGGGGGTGGTCCATGTCGGGGGCTTTCGTCGCTGGCGGTCGGGAAACGAAGCGCGCTAGCGGGTGTCGCCGCGTCGGCGAGGCGCTCGGAGCGGTTGGCGGATCCGGTCGAGTGCGCGCTCGGGGTCGTGGAGGATCTGTTCGTTGGGGAGGCGCAGGACCGTGAGGCCTGCGGCGCGAAGCAAGGCGTCGCGGGCCGCATCGCGAGCAGCGACGCTGGGGTCGTCGTGGTAGCCGCCATCCACCTCTACGACGAGCCGAGCTGCTTCGCAGAAGAAGTCGACGATGAAGCGGCCCAGTGGTTGCTGGCGTCGGAACTTGGCGTGCTCGAGCTGTCGGCCGCGAAGTAGCTGCCACAGCGCGCGCTCGGCATGCGTGGAGGCGCGGCGCAGCGTCCGGGCGCGGTGCGTCTCGGGTCGGCGGAGGCGAGTCATGCTCGTCCATCGACCGAACCGCGTGCGGGTTGCTCGCCGCACACGCTGACAAGGAGCAACGCGACAAATACCGCTTGGGCCGCGCGGCGCTCGGGCATCGAGCGGCGCAGCGCGAGCACCTGAAGACGGGCCACTCGCCAGCCCTGGAGCCTTGGCCTCCGAGCAGGCGGCATCAGGACGAGCCGACAATCCGCGGCGGATTTCGAGGAGTCCCCGACTGGGACCACCCCCTCTCCTCCGGGAGAGGGGGCCGGGGGGTGTGGGGAAAAGTTAGGTCCGGATGCCGCTTGCTTCTGCGGCAAGGGTCCAGGGCTCGCTCGCTGACAACGCTACTGCTGCCGGAAGCCGTCGGCGGGGCGCAGGCGCGCGGCGTAGAGGCTCGGCAGGATGGTGGCGACGAGGCAGATCACGATCGCGATGACGCCGGTGATCACGAACTCGTGCGGGCGCACCTGCACCGGCAGCCGCGAGATGAAGTAGACCTTCGGATCGAGCGGGAAGCCGTAGACGAGCAGGCCCTTGCACACGCCGTAGCCGAGCAGGAGCCCGAGGCCGGTGCCGAGCAGGCCGATGATGCCGCCCTGGTAGACGAAGATGCGCAGGATGGCCTCGTTGGTGGCGCCCATCGCCTTCAAGACGCTGATCTCCTTGCGCTTGTCGAGCACCACCATGATGAGCGTCGCGACCACGGTGAACGCCGCCACGACGATGATGAGCGCGAGCACGCCGCTCATCAGCACCTGCTGGATGCGCAGGGCGGTGAACAGGCCGTGGTTCAGCTCCTCCCAGTCCATCGTGTGGTAGACGCCCTGCGGCAGCAGGCCGTCGATCGCGCGCGCGATCTCGCGCGCCCGGTCGATGTCGTCGACCCGCATCTCGACGCCCGTGACCGTGTCGCCGTGCTTGTAGAAGTTCTGCGCCTCGTAGAGATCGGTGTAGACGAGCTTCGAGTCGTACTGGTCGAAGCCGGCCTCGAACTTCGCGATGACCCGGAAGCGCACCGCGACCGGCGGGCGCACGCGGCCCTGCGCGTAGTAGGCGCCGATGATGGGCGAGGTCACGGTCACGCAGTCGCCGAGGTCGAGGCGCAGCGTCTTGGCGAGCGCGACTCCGACCACGATCCCCGGCAAGGCCTTCACGGCCTCGGGGTTGGAGCAGAGGTCGGCGTCGAGGTCGGGGGGCAGCGCGTCCTCCTCCGGCAGGGCGCTCGGTCCGCCGCCGGCTCCCTCGCCCGTCGCGATGCGCACCGTGGTCGAGGGGGGCGGGGCGGCGGGGCTCGCGGTCGCGGGCGCGGCGCCGCTGCCGGCGGGGCCGCTCGACGTCGCGCTCCCGGTCGGATGGGGCGGGGGCGCGGGCTCGGGCGGCAGATCGATCGGCGTGGGCAGGAGCGTCGGGTTGCGCGGGCGCGTGGTCGCGGGTGCGCCGCTCGCGCTCGGCGCCGGCTCTGCCGTTGCGGCGGTCGCGGGCGCGCTCGGTCCACTGCCCGGGGTGGTGGGGGTGGGCGACGGCGGCCAGCCGCTCGGCGCGGGCGGCCAGCCGTTGCTGCCCACGGTCGCCGGGGGGGACGGGCGCGGTACGTACTCGAAGTCCTCGTAGCCCTTCGGCGCGGCGGGGTGCGCGGTCGGGCGGCGCAGGCCTTCGAACGAGCCGCGCACGATGTACTTCGGAAGGTCGAGCACGGGATCGAGCCGCAGGAACTCCGCGGGCCACTCGCTCGTCTCGCGCCGCTCGGTGCCGAGCGACAGCTCCGGGTCGACGCCCTTGACGAGCACGCCGGTCGCGGTCGCGTCGCCGTGGGTCAGCATCATCGGGTTGATGCTGAACGGCGCGACGCCGATGACGCCCCGGACGTGCGCGACGCGCTCCATCACGTCGCGGTACTCGCCGAAGTTGGTCGAGTACTTGAGCACGAGCACGTGCGCGTTGACCCCCAGCACCTTCTCGCGGAACTGCTGGTGGAAGCCCCCGGTCACGCTCATGATCGTGGCGAGGGCCGCGACGCCGAGCGACACCCCGAGGATGGCGAACGCCGTGCCCACCGAGATCGACGCACGCTTCCGGGAGCCGAGGTAGCGGAGCGCGAACTGCAGGGGGTAGCCCATCTCGGGCTTCCTCTAGTCCATGCCGGGTCGCGGTGGTACCGCCGCGCACGGTCCGGGCTCCGGCGGCCCTGCCACGCCTCGGAGCCCGCCACGCCGCGCGTCTCCGGCGCCCGGGGGCCGGACCGCGGCCGGCCCATCGACGCCGTCGACGCCGTCGACGCCGTCGACGACCGCTTCGCGCGTGCTACGCTCGGCCGAGGGGCCGGGGTGCTGCGTTGTTTCCCCGGCCAGGGAACGAGCTGCTATCATGGTCTCGAACGTGCTTGGCGCCTCCGCTGCGCCCGCTTCTGCATGACCGTCGTCGATCCGAAGGGTGCGTCACCGCCAGGTGGTCCGACCGGGACCCCCACCGGCGGAGGTGTCCCTGCGCGGCAGGCGCTGCCCTCGCGCCCCGGCGTGCCGCGCGTCCCGCCGCCTCGCCCGCCCGCGGCATCGGCGTCGCGCTCGCCGCTCCCGGCGCCCACGCCCCCGCCGGCGTTCGCGGAGTCGCCGTTCGCGAAGACGCTCGCGATGGACGAGCCGATCGAGGTTCCCGCGCGGGCTCCGGCGCCCACCCCGGCCTCGGCGCCCGCTCCGGTCCGGGCGCCCGCTCCGCCCCCGGCGCTGCAGAAGCCCGCCAAGGCCCGCACCTTCGACCCCGACGCTTCTTCGCAGGTGCTCGTCTTCGCGGAGAACGAGGACGGCACGCAGCGTGAGCCCGACGCCGATCCGTACATCGGCATGATGTTCGGCGAGCGCTACCTCATCGACAAGGTGCTCGGCGAGGGCGGCATGGGGCGCGTGTACCTCGCGCACCACAAGATCATCGACAAGCGCGTCGCCATCAAGGTGCTCCACGCCGAGCTCGCGAAGGACAAGGAGGCGGTCGGGCGCTTCATGCGCGAGGCGCGCGCGGCCTCGAGCATCGGCAACCCGCACATCGTCGACATCCTCGACTTCGGCGAGCTCGACGACGGGTCCACCTACTTCGTCATGGAGTTCCTGTCCGGGCTGTCGCTCGGGCAGCTGATGGAGAGCCGCGGCAAGCTGCCGGTCGATCTCATCCTCGACATCGCGATCCAGCTCTGCGACGGCCTCGCCGGGGCGCACGCCCGCGAGATCGTCCACCGCGACCTCAAGCCCGACAACATCACGCTCGTGACGCATGGCGCGCAGAAGAACTTCTGCAAGATCCTCGATTTCGGCATCGCCAAGGTCTCGACCGGCACGAGCGCCACGAAGCTCACCATGGCGGGCGCGGTGTTCGGCACGCCGCACTACATGTCGCCCGAGCAGGCGGCCGGCGCCGCGGTCGACCACCGCACCGACATCTATTCGCTCGGCGTCATGATGTACGAGATGGTGAGCGGCGAGACCCCGTTCAACGCCGACAACTTCATGGGGATCCTCACGCAGCACATGTACAAGGCGCCGGTGCCCTTGCGTGCGCTCGTGACGTGCCCGGACACGCCGCCAGGGCTCGAGGCGGTGATCCTCAAGTGCCTCTCGAAGAAGCCGGACGGGCGCTACCAGACGATGGAGGAGCTCGCCGAGGACCTCCAGACGCTGAAGGCGGGCGGCGTCCCGAAGGCCGTGCACGAGATGATGGCCCGCTCGGGCAACTTCAACGTGCCGGCCGACTACTTCAAGTCGGCGTCGCGCGCGGTGCTCCCCGCAACGCCGCCCGAGCGCGCGCGGCGCTCGCCCATCCTGTGGATCGCGCTGGTCGTCGCGGGGGTCGCGCTCGCGGCGTTCTTCGTGCTCCGCCAGAGCCTGAGCGGCGACGAGCCGGGGGCGGCCGCGAGCCCAGCGCCGACGAGCGCGGGCAGTGCCCCGAGCGCGGCGCCGGTGCGCGAGGTCATGCTCGCCGCCGAGCCGAGCGACGGTGCCTTCGCGGTCATCGACGGCGCGCGCCACGATCTGCCGGCGATGGTGAAGGTACCCGAGGGCGGCAAGGTCACGGTCGAGCTCCTGCGTCCGGGCTCGATCGCGCAGACGCTGACGCTCGACGGCAGCGAGGTGCGGCGCACCGTGAAGCTCCTGCCCGACGTGGGCGCCCAGCCGGCGGGCACGGCCTCGGCGGGCGCGAGCGCCACCGCCGCGGCGAGCTCGGCGCGGCCGGTCTTGCCGCTGCCACCGCCGATCAAGACGGTGCGTCCGCCGCCGCCCACCACCAAGACCGGCGGCGACGTCGTGGACCCCTGGGGCAAGAAGAAGTAGGCGCCGGCGCGTGGCTGGCGGGCGCGGCGCCCCGGCGCATTGCCCCGACACGGACGGCGGCGCCGTGGTAGAGCAGGGGGCGAGGAGCCACGCATGGGCGACGCTGTCGAGATCGACCGGCTGCTCGAGGCGATTCCGCGCGACGTCGTCGGGATCTGCCACCGCCTGCGCGAGCACGGCAAGCGCGGCTGGGTGGTCGGCGGCTGCGTGCGCGATCTGCTCATGGCGCGGCCTGCCAAGGACTGGGACGTCGCGACCAACGCACGCCCCGAGGAGGTGCAGCGCATCTTCCCGCGGGTCGTGCCGACCGGCATCCAGCACGGCACGGTGAGCGTGCTCATCGGGCGCGTGCCCTACGAGCTCACGACGCTGCGCGGCGAGCGCGGTTACAGCGACGGGCGGCGCCCCGACGAGGTCGTGTTCCTCGACGACATCGTCGAGGATCTCGCGCGGCGAGACTTCACCTTCAACGCCATCGCCATCGACCCCATCGAGGGGCAGCTCATCGACCCCTTCGACGGCCAGCGCGACCTCGCGACCCGCACGCTGCGTGCCGTCGGCATGCCCGCGGATCGCTTCGCCGAGGACGGGCTGCGCGTCCTGCGTGCGGCGCGCTTCGCCGCGACGCTCGGCTGCAGCATCGACCCGTCCACCGAGCACGCGATGGGCGCGGACGTGGCGCTCGCCACCTACGCGCGGGTCAGCGCCGAGCGCGTGCACGACGAGTGGCTCAAGATCATGGCCGCCGAGCGCCCCAGCGTGGCGTTCGAGATCATGCAGCGCTCGGGCATGCTGGCCATCACCTGTCCGGAGCTCTGCGAGGGCGTCGACTGCGAGCAGAACCGCTGGCACGGCTTCGACGTGTGGCGCCACACGCTCGCCGTGGTGGACGCCTGCGAGGGCGACGCCATCCTGCGCGTCGCGGCACTCCTGCACGACGTCGGCAAGCCCCGCACGCGCCAGCGCTCCGACAAGACGGGCGACTTCACCTTCTACAACCACGAGCGCGTGGGCGCGGAGCTGAGCGACCACATCTGCAAGCGCCTCAAGTTCTCGAACGACGACCGCAAGCGCATCGTCGAGCTCGTGCAGCACCACCTCATCTGCTACGCGCCGGAGTGGACCGACGCCGCGGTGCGGCGCTGGGTGCGCCGGGTGCGCGAGGAGCGCGTCGCGGATCTGCTCCGCCTCGCCGTGGCGGACGCGCGCGGCAAGGGCAGCGACGCGTCGCGCGACGTCGGCGCCATGGCCGAGCTCGAGGCGCGCGCCCGGGCGCTGCTCGCGGCGGGCGCGGCGCTCTCGACGCGCGATCTGGCGCTCGACGGTCACGCGCTCATGCGCGAGCTCGGCCTCGGCGCGGGGCGGCGCGTGGGCGAGGTGCTCGCCGCGCTCGTCGAGGTCGTGACCGAGGATCCGGCCGCCAACGAGCCGGTGCGCCTGCTCGCCGAGGCCCGGCGCATCCAGGCCGAGCTCGCCGCAGCGCCGCCACCCGAGCCCCCGGGCGGCGGCGCCGGCGCGCCCCGGCGGGGAGGCGGCCCGTGAGCGGACACGCGCGCGTGGCACGACGTCTCGTGCGCTCGGTCGCCGTGGGCGTCGCGCCCGCGCTCTGCCTCGTGCTCGTGGGCGCCGAGGCGTGCAAGATCCGCGCGCCCCGCAGCGGTGGCGGCGACGGCGACTACCCGTGCGAGTCCGCGGCCGACTGCCCGCAGCCCGAAACGCCGTGCCTGGTCGCGCAGTGCAACGAGGGGCAGTGCGTCCACACCTATGCACCGCCGGGCTTCCTGCCCGCGGCCGAGCAGCAGCCCGGCGACTGCGTCGCGATCTTCTGCGACGGCGGCGGCAACGCCATCGCGCGCTCGGCGCCGCGCGACCCACCGCCCGACGACGGTCTGCCCTGCACCGTGGAGGCGTGCGAAGCGGGTCAGCCCGCGCGCAGCCCCGCGCCCGCGGGCCAGCCCTGTGCCGTCGGGCCGGAGAGCAACGGCGTGCTCGACGGACTGTGCAACGGCCACGGCAGCTGCGGGGTGTGCCTGCCCGAGGCCAAGCGCTGCGAGGGGCAGGGGGTGCAGACCTGCGACGCCGAGGGAAAGTGGGGGGCGGCCGTGCCCTGCGCGGCGACGACGCCGGTGTGCCGCACGGACCACTGCATCGGCATCGCGGAGCTCGCGGTCGGGCGCCACCACGGCTGCCTGCGCCTCGAGGACTCCACCGTGTGGTGCTGGGGCGACGATGCCCAGGGGCAGCTCGTCAGCGACGCCTCCGCCGGCCAAGCGCCGGACTGGGGAGGGCGCCTCAAGGCGGCGGGCTTCGGGCTGCGCCACGGCTGCGCCCAGCGGCTCGACGGCGGGCTCGCGTGCTGGGGCTCGAACAACTACGGCGAGCTCGGCACGGGCAACTTCGACGGCTCCGACGTGCCGGTGGACGCCGGGGTCAAGGGCGTGGCGGAGCTCGCCGTCGGGGCGATGCACAGCTGCGCGCTCGCGAGCGGCAACGTGCTCTGCTGGGGCCTGAACGAGCGCGGCCAGCTCGGTACCGGCAAGCCCACCGCCGACCGCACCGGCGCCATGTCGGAGCTCTCGAGCGGCTCGGCCGGCGCAGAGAAGCCGACCGAGGCCAAGGACGTCAAGGCGTCCGGGCTCGCGCTCTTCGGCGACGCGACCTGCCTGCGCGGCTCGCGGGGCCTCGCGTGCTGGGGAGCTCCGAGCTACTACCCGGACGAGCCGCTCTCGGACCCCGCCGAGACGAAGCTGCGCGACGCGCTCGCGCGGAACGCGCCCTCGCAGGTGAAGGGCCTCGCGGGCGTCGCGAGCGTCGCGGCGGGCGCGGAGTTCAGCTGCGCCGTAACCGGGGCGGGGGCTGCGCTGTGCTGGGGCGCGAACGACGTGGGCCAGCTCGGCGACGGCACGACCACCGATCGCCATGCGCCCGTGGCGGTCGCCGGCCTGTCGGGTGTGCAGCGCATCGGCCTCGGCGACCGCCACGGCTGCGCGCTCGTCGCCGGCGGCAAGATCTACTGCTGGGGAGCGGGCGAGAACGGCGAGCTCGGCGACGGGCAATCGCAGTCGTCGTCGACGCCGGTGGCGGTCGCGAGCCTCGGCCGCGTGCGCCAGCTCTCGGTCGGCGCGGACTTTGCGTGCGTGCGCCTCGAGGGCTCGGGCGCCATCCTGTGCTGGGGCGCGAACGACGCGGGCCAGCTCGGCAACGGCTCGACCGATGCGGCCCCGACGCCCGTGCCGCTCGCGTTCTGAGGCGAGCCCTGCCGGCTCCGTGCAGCTCTCGGTGCCTCGGTGTCTCCTCTGGAAGAGACAACCACTGAGACACGGAGACACGGAGAGCTGCACGGAGCCGGCGAAGTTCAG
>JACRDA010000021.1 GCA_016212965.1 Myxococcales bacterium | reverse complement strand
CCCGACCCACCGGTCGCGGCCCCGCGACCGCACCCCGCAGCGCCCGCAGCGCCGACCTGGCCGAGCCCGGGTGTGAGCCCGCCGGCACCCACGGCCGCGGCACTCCCGAGCCCGCCGCCTGGGCCCCCGCCCTCGGACACCGCTTCGAGCCCGCGGGTCGCAAGCCGCGCGCGCCGCAGCCTCACCGCCCGTGCGCTCGCGGCGGGGATCCTCGCGGGCGCCGCGGCCTTCGGGCTCGCGCTGACCCACCCCTGGTCGGCGCGCGAGAGCCCGCCGCCCGAGCCCGCCGCGGCCGGCTCCGTGGCACGCGCCCCGGGCCTTGCCGAGACCCTGGTCACGACCGGGCTCGTGGCGCACGGAACGCCCGTGGCACACTGGGTGAAGGACCTCCGCTGCGGGCCGATCCTGGAGCGCATGAAGGCGCGCGGCGCGTCGATCGTGAGCGCGCGGCTCACGACGGGAACGTCCTGCACGCTCACGCTCACCCTCGGCGACGCCGGCTTCGTCACGGTCTTCGCCGAGCGCGTCGCCTCCGAGCTCGGCGCGGCGGTCATCACGGGGCACCGGGCCGCAGGCCACGCGGTCGCCTACGTCGCCGAGGCCGAGGTCATGGTGCTCGTGGCGTTCGGCATCCCGGACCTCGCCGCATGCGACGAGGTGATGCTCGCCCTCTTGTCCCCGTGAGCCCGGGCGAGCGCCACCGGCTTGGCCGCCGCGGCGCGGCGCGGGCTCGTCACTTCACCTGCGCCGCGCAGCCGACCTTGATCTCGACCGCCGCGTCGGGGCTCGTCTTCAGCTTCTCGCAGGCAACACCACCCGGTAGTCGATCTGGGCGCCGGCCAGGATCGTCAGGAGGTTGCCGTTGAGGTTGTCGAGGACACCCTGGATCTCCTCGCCCATGCTCGCGCTTTGGTCGATCGCGAAGACGAGATCGACCGGGCGGGCGGTCAGGGCCTCGGTCGCGACGGCGCACGCGCCGCCCATGTCCGAGCCGCCCGATTGACCGCCCACGCCGAGCCCGAGCCCGCCCGCGCCGCTCCCGGCCGCCGCGCTGCCCCCCGCCGCGTCGAGCTCGCTCCGCGCCGCCCCGTGGCAGCCGAGCGCGAGCACCATCGTACCGACCGCCAAGAGAGCCGCGCCGCGCTTCATGTTCGACTCCTGTCCCCGGGCCCTCGGCCCCGCGGAGCGACTCGATGCACGGACCGTGCCTCGGCTGCGACGGGGCCGGCTTGCGCGCGGGCGCCACGCACTTGTCGCGGGCCGCCAGGCGCGCCGAGCCGCTTCGAGCGCTCGCTCCCGCGTGCTAAGCGCTCGGCGTGAGCATCCTCATCGGCATCGACGTCGGCACGAGCGGCGTCAAGGCGCTCGCCATCGACGCCACCGCGGGCAGCACGCTCGCGTCGGCCACCCACGAGCTCGACCTCGAGACGCCCCACCCCGGCTGGGCCGAGCAGGAGCCGGAGCACTACCGCGCCGCCGCGCGGGCGGCCCTCGCCGAGGTGGCGACCCGGCTCGGACCGCGCCGGCGCAAGGTGCGCGGCATCGGCCTCACCGGCCAGATGCACACGGCGGTCGTGCTCGACGCCGAGCGGCGCGTGCTCCGCAAAGCCATCCTGTGGTGCGACACGCGCACGACGGCCGAGTGCGCGCGCATCGAGCAGGCGCTCGGGCGCGACGGGCTGCGCCGGCACGTCGGCAACCTCGCGCTCGAGGGCTTCACGCTGCCGAAGCTCCTGTGGCTGGCGCGCCACGAGCCCGAGCTCTGGTCCCGCGCGGCGCTCGTGCTCATGCCCAAGGACTACGTGGGCCTCACCCTCACCGGCGAGGTGGGCACCGACGACAGCGACGCCTCCGGCACCCTCGCCTTCGACTCCGCGGCGCGCGCCTGGAGCGAGCCCGTCCTCCGCGCCGTCGGAGTGAGCCGCGACCTCTTCCCCGCCGCCGGGCCGTCGACGGCCGTGCTCGGCACGCTGCGCGAGGCCGTGGCGCGCGACGTGGGCCTACCGGCCGGGATTCCGGTGGCGCGCGGCGCGGCCGACAACGCCGCCGCGGCGGCCGGCCTCGGCGTGGTGCGCGACGGGCGCGCCATGGCCTCGCTCGGCACGAGCGGCGTCGTCCTCGTGCACACCGACCGACACGTCGTCGAGCCCGAGATGCGCCTGCACTCGTTCTGCCACGCCGTCGAGGCGCGCTACTACCTGATGGGCGTCATGCTCGCGGCCGGCGGCGCCCTGCGCTGGTACCGCGACACCCTGTGCGACGGCGAGAAGCTCGCGGCCGAGCTCCGCCACGCGGACCCGTACGAGCTCATCAGCGAGGCCGCCTCCACCTCGCGGCCCGGCGCGGGCGGGGTCGTCTTCCTCCCCTACCTCATGGGCGAGCGCACCCCTCACAACGACGCGCACGCGCGCGGGGCCTTCGTCGGCCTCACGGCACGCACGACCAAGGCCGACGTGTCGCGCGCCGTGCTCGAGGGTGTGAGCTACGGCCTCGCCGACTCCTTGTCGCTCGTGCGCGAGCTCGCCGCGGCCGGCACGGCACCCGCCCCGACCGAGGTGCGCCTCACGGGCGGCGGCGCCCGGAGCCCCTTCTGGCGGCGCCTGCTCTGCGACGTGCTCGAGGCGAGCGTGTGCCTGACGAGCTCGACCGAGGGGCCGAGCTACGGGGCGGCGCTCTGTGCCGGAGTCGCGGCCGGCTGCTTCGCCTCACTGCCGGAGGCCGCCGACGCGCTCGTCCACGTGACGAGCCGCCTCGAGCCGGAGCCGTCCCTCAGCGCGCGCTACCGCGACACCGCCGCCGTCTACCGGGCGCTCTACCACGACCTCGCGGCACGCTTCCGCGAGCTCGGCGGCATCGACGCGTCGTGAGCGCCTAGAACCGCGCCTGCACGCTCGTGCCGAGCCCGAAGAAGCTCGGGCTGATGAAGGTGCGCTGCACCACGGTGCCCTCGCTCGGATCGCGCTCCACGAAGGTGCCGTTCGGGTCGTACATGTACTGCAGCCACAGGAGCGCCGAGAGGATCGTCGAGGCGTCCCAGCGCAGGCTGGCGCGCGTCTGGATGATGGGCAGCGCGCTCTCGTTCACCGGCAAGATCGCGAGGTTGCCCTGCTGGCGGACCACGACGACGCGGTCGATGGCGTTGCCGCCGGCGTCGACCGAGCTCGCCTTGAAGGTCGCGGGCAGCTGCACGCCGAAGCCGAGGCCCGGCGTGAGCTTCGGCCCGTCGAAGTGGTAGTCGGCCGCGAGCGCGCCGAAGAACTCGGGGCCGGCCTTCGCCTCGCTCGGGATCGTCTCGAAGGGCACGAAGCTCGGCTGGTTGCGAAGCACGAAGGGCAGATCGCGCACGATGCCCGTCGCGCTCACGCGGAAGAAGCCGCTCTTCACGTTCACCTGCAGGGCGCCGGCGACGGCCGGCTGCAGCCGGGTCGCACCCGTCACGTCGAAGTCCTTCAGGTTCTGCCCGAGCACGGTCCCCTCGCCGAGCACCTGCCACAGGGTCTTGCCCGACTCGTACTTCTCGGGCTTGAAGATCTGCAGCGGCTTCTGCGGGTCGTTCCGGTAGAGCAGAAAATCGGTCGACTGCGGCGCCTTCATGTCCGGATGGTGCACCGTGATGCGGGCCGAGCCGCCCACCGTGTAAACCGCCTGACCGCTCACGTCGGGGAGATCGAAGCGCCCCTGCTGGAAGTAGCCGCCGCCGAGGTCGAAGCGGAACATCTCGTGCGCCTGCACGCCGAGCCCGCCGAGCAGACCGTAATTGGTCTGGCCGACGCGGATGACCTCGACCTCGCTCGTGCCCGGCGTCAGGGTCTCGGTCGGCTGCACGATGGTGGCCGTCTTGAACCCGAAGAAGGCGCTGACCGCCTCGGAGTCGAACTGGACCTTGGCGCCCGGCGAGCTGCCCTGGATGCGCGGGAAGATCGACTGGTTGATCGCGGCATTCGTGCCGCCCCAGCTGAGGTCGTAGAGGTAGCCCAGCCGGAAGCGGTCGGTGTCGATCGGCCAGAAGGTGAAGGACAGGTTCGGGATGGGCTTGTCCTTCTCGCCGAGCCGCACCGCGAGCCGGATGAAGGTACCGGCGTCGTAGAGCGCCTGGTTCACGTTGTTCGTGTTCTGCGACAGCGCCCCGATGTCGAAGCGCAGCACGAGCGAGGCCTCGGTCTCGAGCCGGTCGATGAAGCCCGGCGCCTTGGCGTAGAGGGCGAGGTGCGTGAGGTTCTCGCGCCCGCCGAAGCGGCTGTTCAGGTTGTCGAAGAAGAGGCGGTACTGCTTGCGGTCGCCGATCGAGATGTTCGGCGAGAGCGGCTGGGCCTGCCCCGTCTGGTGGATGAGGTCGTCGTCGCCGAAGGTCCAGGAGAGGCGCGTGTCGACGTAGTCGCGGTACCAGGCCTTGACGTCCTCGCCGAGCGTCGACGTGGCCGCCGCGGGGGCCGCCGCAGGCGCAGTCGGCGCCTCGGGCGCCTTCGGGGCGACGGGCCCGGGCGCCGCCGGCACGGGCGCCGCCGGCACGGGCGCGGGTGCGAGCCCCTCGGCCCGGCGCTTGGCCTCCTCGGCGCGCGCGCCCCCCTGGGCCCCGATGCGCTCGTACACCTGCCGGGCGTCGGCGGGCTTGCCGGCGCGCTCCAGGCACTGGGCGAGCTCGAAGGCCACGTCCTCCCCCGGCTCGGCCGCGTCGCTCTTCTTCAAGAGCTCGCACGCGCGCTCGACCTCCCCGGCCGCGAGGGCCTGCCGCGCCTGGTCGCGCAGCTCCGTGGCGGTCGGCGCCGCCGGTACCGGCTGCGCGAGCACCGGGGTCGACACGAGCAAGGTCAGGGCGAACGGGAGGACGCGTGAAGTTCTCATGCGATCAGTTGGTGCCTTCGTCGTTGTCGAGCTCGGGGCGGATGTTGATGCACGCCTCGTTCGCCGCCTTGACCGCGCTCGAGCAGCCGGGGCTCGAGCACACGAGGTCGTCGTTGCAGCGCGCCTCGACGGTCCAGTTGAGCGAGCCCCCCGAGAAGTTGCGCAAGGTGCCGGTGACGGACGTCAGCACCTGGCCTTTGTGCGCCAACGGGTCGAAGCCCGCGGCCGAGTCGACGTTGAGCAGGATGAGCGTCCCGCCCTTGCGGGCCTTGAAGTTGCCCTGCGCCACGTAGCCGTTCCACTCGCTGCAGTCCGGCGAGGCGGAGCACGCGTTGCCGCAACTGCCCTCGGCGTCGTTCTCGAAGTCGACCACCCCGTCGCCGTTGAGATCGCAGTTGCTCTGGTCGGCCGCGAAGACGTTGTTCACCGCGACCTTGGGGCCGAAGTTCTGGGCGATCGCGAAGCCCTCGACCCGCACGAGCCCGCTCTCGAGCTGCTCCATGGTCACGTCACTGCCGATCTCGGCGGCGTCGACCACGACCGGATCGGGGACGATGCAGTCGGCGCACGGCAGCGTGGAGCACTTCGGGTACACGAGCTCGAACGAGGGGAACGACAGCTCCGTCATCCCGTAGAACTCCGACGCGGTGCCCGACACCAAGGTCAGCCGATCGCAGACGCGCATGTTGTAGGGCGCGTTGAAGTTGAACGCGAACAGGTGCCCGTAGCCGGCCGTCTCGGCGGTGTCGCTGGCGAAGAAGCCGGTCGAGGTCACGCGCGTCACCACGACCCGGAGCGCGTCGAACTGCGCCTGGTCGTGCCGCGCGTCCGAGCAGTCGGCCAGATCGCACAGCTTGGCGCGGACCGACATCGACGGGTACGGCGTCCCCGAGCCGCGTCCCTGGATGTCGGCGAGGGTGGGCAGCTCGTAGTGCACCCGCGGCGACACGCCGACCCGGCCGCTGCCGGTCTCCTCGCTGTCGTCGTCCGGGAAGGCGCACCCCGGGTCGGTGGGAAAGTCGACGAGCACGTCGCCGTCGTTGTCGAGGCCGTCGGAGCAGAACGGCTGGAAGCCCGGCGGCACCGGCACGTAGCCCTGGTCGTCGAGCCACAGGCGCGCCGGGCCGAACACCGTCGTCACCTCCGCGACCCCGTGCGCGACGCCGGCGACGAAGTGCACGTTGCGCTTCACGCCGTCCGGCCCGCTCACGCGCAGCACCGAGCCCGGCTCGACGCCCACCCGCGCGTAGCCCTCGAAGGTCGGGTCGAGCGCGCCCGTGGCGTCGTAGGCCTCGGCCGTGAACTCCCACAGCTCGGTCGTCTTGCCGAGGTTCGCCGGCAGGGGCGCCGCCTCGGTCGGCGGGGTCGCGCCGTTCACGCGCGTGACCTCGACGCGAAAGCCGGCGTCGCTCGGCCTCTGGGCCGGTGCCGTGCAGGCGGCCGCGCCGGCCGCGACCGCGCCCAGAGCGAGGGCGCGGACCGAGCACCCAGCCAGAGCCGACCCTGTGCGCGAACGACCGAGCCTCATCGGTGCCTCCTCACTGCCCCAGCATCCGCAGGCGCCCGTCCGCGTTGTTGCCGAGCGAGCCGTCGATGCACGCGAGGAACTTACAGGTCTCGCCGCCGGCCGCGCAGGGACGCAGCGAGGCGAGACAGGCCTGGCGCGAGTCCTCCGTCGGGGAGCGCGCGCACACGGCACGCTCGTAGTTGGCCACGGCGTCGACGCAGGTCTGGAGCACGCACGCGCCCTCGCCGAGCTCTGGCGAACCGCCGCTCGAGGCGCAGGCCACGACCGGGTCGAAGCCACAGAGCGCGCCCTCCTGCTCCCACGCCCGCTCGGCGCAGGCACACACGTAGGTCTCGCCCGCGATGCCGACGCCCGCGCAGTCGGCGTCCGTCGAGCACGGGAAGGCCTCGTCCGTCGCCGGGTCGGCGCCGCACGGCGAGCCGGCGCGGATGAAGTCCATGAGCGCGTCGCGCTGCTGCACCTTGGTGTCGAGCTGCGTCGTGTTGCGCTGCAGCACCCGGAAGCCGCTGCCCCCGGCCGCCAGGTAGTTCGAGGTGGCGAGCTCGTAGCTCGCGATGGTGTCGATGGGCAGCCAGCAGCGCCCGATGCTGCTGTCGCAGCTGCCGAGCTCCGCGCCGGGGCAGTCGAGATCCGAGGCGCAGGGCTGCGGCGTCGTGCCGATGTACACGTGGGTCGCGATGCCGGGTGCCACGTTCGGATCGGGCTGCGCCGTGCAGTCGATGACCACGCGCGCGCCGGCGATCTGCGCCTGGCTCTTGCAGCCGCGCCCCGAGGAGCGCCGCGCCACGAAGTTGAACAGCTCCTGCACCTCCTTGCCGGAGAGCTGCATCTTCGTGATCGAATTGTCGAAGGGGAAGATGTTGTACATCTGCTCGACGTCGACCGCGCCCGGCACGAGGTCGGCGCGGATGCCGGTCGTGTTGGTGAGCGAGAAATCGGTCTGGATGCCGAGCCGCAGCCACATCGCGGTGGCGATGAGGTTGCCGAGGGGCGAGTCGCCGCCGCTCGTGGAGAAGCGCCGCGAGCCGTCCGGCGCGAAGCCCACCAGCAGATCGAGGTTCGCCAGGGCGTCGAGGCCGAAGGCGTAGGGCTCGAGCAGGCTCGTCACGATCGGGTCCTCGGGGACCGAGTCGTTGATCGGGAAGAGGCGGTAGTCGTAGCTCGCGACCTCGAACCTGTTCAGGGGGTCGTAGGCGGCGGGATCGTCGAGATCCTCGGCGTGGTTCGACAGGACGAGATCGAGCCGCCCGGCGAACTTGGCGAAGGCACCCGAGTGCGCGAGCACCACCTCGCGCGGGGTGCAGTAGCGCCGCTGCATGACGCTGGGCTCGTCCGGATCCTGGCCGCCGGGCGCGGCGGTCTCGATGTAGTGGTTGCCGTTCTGGTCGATCGCCGCGCAGTCGGCGACACGCTTGGGCGGCTGCAGAACGATGTGGTTGTGACCACCGAGCACGACGTCGATGCCCGTCGTGGCCTCGATCATGCGCTCGTCGTACTCGAGCCCGAGGTGCGTCGCGACGACGATGACGTCGGTGAACGGCCGCACGAGGTCGATGTAGAACTGGGCCACCTCGCTCGTCTTGAGCGGCTGGATGCCGAGCCGGTTCGGCTGGTCGAAGATCGAGGTGATGCTCGAGAGGTTGCCCATCCCGATCACCGTCACGCGCAGCCCGTCGACGTCGAAGGTCTCGAAGGGAACCACGATCGAGCCGAGCGGCGAGGCGCCGGGCTGCGACGGATCCTCGAAGGAGTAGTTCGCCGCCAGCACCGGGTACGAGGCGTTGCGCTGCAGCTGGATGCCGAGGTTCAGCGCGCCCTTGTCGAACTCGTGGTTGGCGACGACCATGGCGTCGGTGCCCATGGCCACGAGCGAGCGGATCTCGGCCTCGCCGTCGAAGAAGTTGAACACCGGCGCGCCCTGGAAGCAGTCGCCGCCGTCCACGTGCAGCGAGCGCGCCGCGCGGGCACGCTCACGCCCGAGGATGTGCGAGATGCGCGCGGCCCCCCCGACGTTGGTGATGGAATCGGTGGCGCCGAGCCCCAGCTGCGCGTCGATGTGCCCGATCTGCAGGTTGTAGGGGAAGAGGCGCGAGTGGATGTCGGCGGTATGCAGCAGGGTCAGCTTGTTCTGGCCGTGCACCACCGCCGCCGGGGGATTTTCAGGGCAACCGCTGAGAGAGGCTGCCAGCGCGCTGGCGAGCGCGAAGAGCCACGGAATGCAGCGGCGGCGCATGGGTTTGTTCTGGGTTTCCCGGGCGCAGAGAGGCGCGCCGCAAGGAGCGCCGGCACCATATCGGATTTCCTCCGCGGGGCACAGCGGCCGCGCGCTTCCGTGCGCTTCGGCCTGCACTTCGCGCGGCGCGCGAAGCGCCTGCTAGGTAGCTCGGGCCGCCGAGGACCCGGAAGCCAACCGCCAAGACAGCCCCGCGGTTCCCGCCTGCGCTCGCAGCTCGCTCCGGCGCCGCGGGGACCCCAAGAGCGCCAAGGTCGAGAGGACTCTGCTTGGGCTCGGACGCTTACACGCCGTCTTGCGCGCCGCGCGCCCCTCGTCGTCCTCTTGGCGACCTTGGCGTCTGCCAAGTGACTCGCGGCGCAGGGCCACGCAGAAGGCTCACGCACCGCTCTGCCGCGCGCCTTGCGCGCCCCCTCTCATATTGGCGCTCATGGCGCCTTTGCGGTCGGCCTATCTGGGTCGGCCGGGGACGAGTTACCAGCCGGACGAACCCGGGACCGACCGGTTCGTCGACAACGAGCAGGTGTCGCTGGCTGGCCCCTCGCGATGGCCGCCCTTGAGCAAGGCGGAACACGCGATCGATGATGAGCCCGTAGCCTGTAGTCTGGAGCCTTCGTTCAGCCGCCCTCACCCTGCCCCGACTGCGAAGAGGGCGGGCCGCCGCGCCCCGAGCGGCTCGCCGGCGGGCCGTGGCGACGCCGGGCCGAGGAGACGCTGGCGCCCGGCTCGCCGAGCAGCAGATCGTGGTACCGGGCCGCGAACGCGTCGTACACGAGCCGCTCGACCTCTGCTGCGGTCGGGAGCTCGAGGGCGCGCCGGGCGACGTCGCTCGCTTCCTCGCAGCTCACCCGCCCGAGCGCGACCTTGATCTCGGCGAGCGCGACCGCATCCATGGAGAAGTCGCGCAGCCCGAGGCCGAGCAGGAGCGCGGCGCCGAGCGGGTCGCTCGCCATCTCGCCGCACGAGGACACCGGCCGGTGGTGCCGCTCGGCCGCGCGCAGCACCTCGACGACGAGGCGCAGCACCGCCGGGTGGAAGGGCGAGGCCAGGTGCGCCAGGACGCGGTTGCTGCGATCGACGGCCAGGGTGTACTGCACGAGGTCGTTGGTGCCGAGGCTCAGGAAATCGGCCTCGCGGGCGAAGGCGTCGGCGAGCAGGGCGGCGCTCGGCACCTCGATCATGACGCCGAGCGGGATGTGGCCGGCGTGACTGTGGCCGGCCGCGCGCACCTCGGCCGTGGCGCGCTCGAGCAGGGTGCGCACCTGCCGCAGCTCGTCGAGGCTCGCCACCATCGGCACCATGATGCGCACCTCGCCGAAGGCGCTCGCGCGCACCATGGCGCGCAACTGCGTGAGCAACAGCTCGGGCCGCGCGAGCCCGAGGCGCACGGCGCGCAGGCCCATCATCGGGTTCAGCTCGTGCGGGACCTTCACGGCCGTGACGAACTTGTCGCCGCCGATGTCGAAGGTGCGCAAGGTCACCGGCAGCCCGGGCATCGCGCCGAGCACGTCGTGGAACACCGCGAGCTGCTCGTCCTCGGTCGGCGGCTCGGCGCGGTCGATGTACAGGAACTCGGTCCGGTACAGGCCCACGCCGCGCGCGCCGTGCTCGCGGGCCACCGGGGCTTCGGCGGGGAGCTCGATGTTGGCGTAGAGCCCGATCGGCGTGCCGTCGCGCGTGAGCGCCGGCTCGGCCCGATGGGCGTCGAGCTCGCGGCTCAACTGCTCGAAGCTGGCGCTGCGGGCGCGGGCGTCGGCGAGATCCGCGCTCGACGGGTGGACCACGTGGCGGCCGCGCAGACCGTCGAGCACCAGGAGGTCGCCGCTCTGCACCCGCTCGAGCGCCCCCACCACGCCGACCACCGCCGGGATGCCGAGGGCGCGGGCCATGATCGCGGTGTGGCTCGTGCGCGAGCCGACCTCCGTCACGAAGCCGAGCACCGGCTGCCGGCACATGGCCGCGGTGTCGGCCGGGGAGAGATCGCGCGCCACGACGATGGAAGGCTGGCTCACGACGATCTCGCGATGGGCTGGCGCCGCGCCCACGAGCGCGCGCAGCAGGCGCTCGCCCACGAACACGACGTCGTGGCTGCGCTCCCGGAGGTAGGCGTCCTCCGCCGTCGCGAGCTCGCCCGCGAGCCGCTGGATCGCGCTGTCGACGGCCCACTCCGCGCCGCGGCGCCGGAGCTCGATCTCGTCGCGCACCGCACGCGCCAGCACGTCGTCGCCCACCATGAGCACGTAGGCCTCGAGGATCGAGGCCTCGGCGGTGCGCGTCCCGGACGCGCCCGGGCTACCGGGGGCGCCCCGCGCCGTGCCCGGCATGCGCTTGGTGACCGCGCGCAGCTCGTCCTGCACGCTCTCCACGGCGAGCTCGAAGCGGCGCCACTCGGCCTCGATCTCGGCGGCGCGCAGGTTGCGCCGCGGGAACGTCACGCCGGCCGAGCCCACCACCACCGCCGGGCCGATCGCGACCCCGGGCGAGGCCTGCAGCCCGGGCAGATGCTCGGCCGGCAGCCCGCGGCGGGGAGACGCCACGTCACCGCTCGTCGGCGTGGGATCGGGGTCGGCCGGCTCGCTCACTCGGGCTCCCCGAAGCGGCTGGCGATGAGCGCCCCGATGGCGTCCACGGCGGCCTGCGCGCGCTCGCCCGTCGCCTCGACCTCGACGACGGTGCCCTTGGCGCCGCACAGCAAGAGCACGCCCATCACGCTCTTGGCGCTCACCGCCTGGTCGCTCGGACCGGCGAGCGAGATCTGGCACGGGAAGCTCGCGGCCAGCTGCACGAGCTTGCTCGCGGCGCGCGCGTGCATGCCGCGTGCGTTCACGATGCGGAAGCGACCGCGCGCCACCTCGCTCACGTCCTGTGCCCCTCGATGTGTCGCTGGTCCTCGGACCGCCCGACCCGTTCGGGCGCGGCCTCGTGCTCGGGTACGGGCTCCCGACCGGCGTCGTCGCACGGCCGCCCGCTCATGATACCGCCGCGATCGAGATCGCGGTGCACAATCCCGACGTGCAGCGGCTCGGCGCGCGGCGCCGCCGCGCCCGCGGCGCCCTCGCGCTGCGCGTCTTCCGCGCCGGGGCCGCCCCCAACGGGCGCGCCGCCCCGCGCGAGGCGCGCGGCGAGCTCGACGGCGATGGCGACCGAGCGGTGGCGCCCGCCCGTGCAGCCGATCGCGACCGTGAGGTAGCTCTTGCCCTCGGCCTCGTATCGCGGCAGGAGGAACGCGAGCAGCGCCGTCGCGCGGTCGACGAACTCGGCGCAGCCGGGCGAGCGCAGCACGAAATCCCGCACCGCCGCATCGAGCCCGGTCGAGTCGCGCAGCGTCGGCGCGAAGAACGGGTTGTCGAGGAAGCGCACGTCGAGCACGAGGTCGGCGTCGAGCGGCAGCCCGAGCTTGTAGCCGAACGACATCAGGCGGGCGCGCAACCGGGGGCGCCCGCGGCGATCGGGGTCGAGCGCCTCGATCACGGTGCGGCGCAGCTCGTGCACCGACAGGTGGCTCGTGTCGATGGGGATGGTCGCGCGGCTGCGAATCGGGGCGAGGCGCTCGCGCTCCAGCCGCACGCCGTCCACGACCGCCAGCGTCTCGGCGCGGCCGATGTCGCGCCGGCCGGTGGCGGCGCGCGCGCGCGCCACGAGCGCGGCGTGCTCCGCCGGCGACAGCTGTGCCAGCACCGGGTGCGGCCGGCGCGTCTCGCTGAAGCGCCGCACGAGCACCTCGTCGTCGGCGTCGAGGAACAGGATCTCGACCCGCCGCGTGAGCCCACCGAGGCCCGCCACGGCGGCCACCGCCGCGTCGAGGAAGGCGCCCACGCGCACGTCCATGCCGAGCGCCAGGCGCGCCACGCCGCCCTCGTCGCACACGCGGATCGTCTCGCGCACGAGCGACGGCGGCAGGTTGTCGACGCAGTAGTAGCCGAGGTCCTCGAGCGCGCGCAGCGCGGTCGACTTCCCGGCGCCCGACAGGCCCGTCACGACGACGAGGGCGTCGCTCATCGGCGCCTCCGCGGCGGTCGCCCCGCCTGCGACTCCGGGGCGGGGGTCGGCATGCCGCGCAGGCGCACCCGCGCCGCGCCGCTCGGCACGCGCGGCGCGCTCGGCAGCCGGACGTCGGCGGGCGTCTCGCCGGTCGCGGTCGCGTCGCCGTCCTCGGCGCGCGCCGCGCGCGGCCCGAGCGCGGGTGGATACGCGGACTCCTGCCCGCGCCGCGCCACCTGCTGCCCGGCGGCCAGCGCGTCGATGCGCTCGGTGAGCGAGCGGCCCGCGTGGTGCCCCGCAGCGCGCAAGAGCTCGTTGCGCGCAGCGATCTCGAGGATCGACGCCCTGTCGCGCCCGGCGCGCACCGGGATGCACAGCTCGGGCACGTCGACGCCGAGGATGGTGCAGCTGCGCTCGTCGAGGCCGAGCCGGTCGTGCTCGTGGTCGACCGCCCCCTCGACCATGCGCACCACGACGTCGATGCGCTTGCGCTCGCGGATCGCCGTGACGCCGAACAGGTCCTTGATGTTGAGGATCCCGAGCCCGCGCACCTCGAGGTGGTAGCGGAGCATGTCCGCCGGGGCTCCGAACACCATGCCGGGGGGCCGGTAGTCGCACTCGACCACGTCGTCGGCCACGAGGCGGTGGCCGCGCATCACGAGGTCGAGCGCCGCTTCGCTCTTGCCGACGCCGCTCGTGCCGAGCAGCAACAGCCCGACCCCGAACACGTCGACGAGGACGCCGTGGACGCGCACCCGGGGTGCGAGCCGGTCGTCGAGCAGGGCGTGCAGGGCCACGATGGTCTGGCTCGAGCGGTCGCTCGACACGATGAGCGGCGTCGCCGCGGCCTCCGCGGCTGCCGCGAGCTCGCCGAGCGGCACGGTGGTGCGGTCCTCGCCCGACGCGGCGCGCGTGACCTCGGCGCCCGCCTCCGGGTCCGAGCCCACCTCGGCCCCCGGCGGAGGCCGGCGGCTCGAGCGCGCCGTGAGCACGACGCAGCACGGCTCGAGCGCGAAGAAGCGCTCGAGCGCGCGCGCGCGGGCCCCCGGTGCGAGCAGCGCCAGGTAGCTCTGCTCGGTGCGCCCCAGGATCTGGATGCGGTCGGCCTTGATGCCGTAGAAGTGGCCCGCGAGCGCCAGGCCCGACTTCTGGATGCGCGCGCCGCGCACCAGGCGCTCGAGCCCCGCCGCGCCGGCGACGAGCGCGAGGCCGACGGCGAGCGCGCGGTCCTCGACGAGCTCGCGCACCGTGACGCTGCGCCGCCCGAGGGGCGTCGTGGGCAACGGGATCTCGGTCACGGTCCCGCGCTCCCGCGCCGGCGGCCCCGCGCTCCCGCGCCCGCGGGGCGCCGCCCGCTCATGCGGGCGCGGCCTCGGTCACCGCGATGAGCGAGTAGGCGTCGCTGCCGTGAGCCGCCTGCACCAGCTTCTGGCGAAAGGTCTCGCTGCGCAGCAGGCGCGAGACCCGTGCCAGGATCTTCAGGTGCTCGGCCGACGCGCGCTTCGGACCGACCAGCGCGAACAGGATGCTCACCGGCTCTCCGTCGATGGCATCGAAGGGAATGGGGTGCGGGCACACGAGCAGGGCGCCGAGCTGCCGGTCGAGCTTGTCGAGCGAGCCGTGCGGAACGGCGACACCCCCACCCACGCCGGTCGACTGCAGCTTCTCGCGCTCGCTCAGCGCGGCGAGCACCTCCGCTTCGCTGACGTCGCTGCGACCGTGCGCCAGGAGGGCAGCCAGCCGCTGCAGCGCCGCCTCTTTCGTGCGTACGACTCCCTCCGCCTCGTTGGCGACGCTCACTCGCTCGACGGCAAGCACCTCGAGTACGGCCATGGAATCGGCACCGGTCCCCCACCCGTGACGCGGCGGATCCTAACGAACGGCGCCGAGGCATGCCAGCCCTTCGGTCGCACGAGGTCGCGATTGTGGTGCCGCGCCGGAGGGAGCGCCGCGGCGGCGGGCCCGCGCCCGCCGCCGCGCGTGGTGGGGCAGAGCGCGCTCAGCCGCGCGTGCCGCGCTGCGAGCCCGCCGGCTGCTGAGCCGCGAACTCGCCGGCGCTCGGACCGCGGCGCTTCTTCGTGACGTGAGCCCCCTTGTGCGAGCGGATCTGCTTCTCGAGCTTGTCGACCACGAGATCGATGGCCGCGTGGACGTCGTCCCCGGCCTCGCTGCCGTGAATGTGCGTCGGACCCGACGAGACGTGGACCTCGCAGGCATGCGAGGTCCCCTCCTGCGACAGCGTCACCTGGGCCGTCATGGGCTGGCGCAGGAACTTCTGCAGCTTGGCGATCTTGTCGTGGGCGTACGCCTTGACCGAGTCCGTCCCGTTCATTTGTCGGAAGGTGATCGCAATGTTCATCGGCACGCACCTTTCTGGCTCGACGCGCGAGGCCTCGCACTGCCGGTGGACCGCACGTTCACCCGGACACCGGCACCGCACGAGCGGTGCCGCGAGCCGGGCGACGGCGCGAGCCACCGCACCCCGCGCGCCCTTTCGCAGCGACGTGGCGCTCGTCTTGCGCTCCGAGACGACCGCTTTTCGGCGGCCGCAAAGGGCCCGGTGCGCACGGCAACGCCACGCATCCAATGTTCATCGTAACACCGCATCTTCAAGCCCGCGCACGTGAAATCGGCCCGCCCGCCGTCGATTTCCTCCGCGTGGCGGACCGGGGAATGCCCGTGCGCACCGCAGCGTTTGTGCTTGACTGCGCGCCGGCTCCACCCGCCTTGCCGGTTGGCGGTGGGTCGGCGCGCGTCAGCGACGCACGTCGGGCGCGCTCGTCTTCAGCTTGGCGAAGATGCGCTCGGCGCGGGCCTGCATCTGCTCGGCCTCGGCGCGCGCGCCGTCGTCCTCGGCGAAGTCGCGCTCGGTGAGCAGGAAGCGCGCGTAGACCTGCAGCGTGCGGCCGAGCTCGAGCTCGTTGCCGGTCTGCTCGAAGATCGCGACCGAGCGTGCGAAGTACTCGCGCGCGCTCTTCGTGTGCGCCGCGCCCCAGCCGCCCGCCGCGGTGATCTCGCCGAGCGTGCGGAGCGCGCTGCCGAGGTGCACCTTGCTGCGCACCGAGGCGAAGAGGTCGACGGCCCGCCCGATGCAGTCGCGGGCGCGCACGAGGTCGCCCTTCAGCATGAACGCCTTGCCCAGCCCGCGCAGGGCCTCGGCGAGACCGAGCTTGTCGCCGAGCTCGTCGCACAGCTCCTCGGCCTGACGCAGCACCTCGATGGCCTGCTCCGGCTGACCGAGCGTCTCGTAGGTCTCGCCCACGTTGGTGAGGATGAGCGCCAGCCGGTTGCGGTCGCCGATCTCGCGCGCGACCTCCTCTGCCTCCTTGAACAGCTCGAGCGCGGGCGCGTAGCTCTGCTGGTCGCGGGCCACGGTGCCGAGGTTGTTCAGCGTGATGACCACACCCACGAGGTCGCCGATCTCGCGCCGGATCTGCAGCGCCTCGTGGAAGCGCTCGAGCGCCGCCTTGAAGTCGCCCGAGTCCTGCAGCACCAGGCCGACGTTGTTCAAAGACAGCGCGATGGAGCGCCGGTCGCCGAGCGCCTGCCGGCGGCGCAGTCCCTCGCTGAGCTCTCCGAGGGCGACGTCGTACTCGCCCTTGAGCCAGTGGAGCTTGCCGATGTCGTCGATGGTCGAGGCGACGCCGCGCTCGTCGCCGGCCGCCTGGAAGAGCGCCAGGGCCGTCGTGAGGTGGTGCCCGGCCTCCTCGAGCGAGCCGATCTCGCGGTAGAGCCGGCCGATGCGGTTGTGCGCGGCGCCGCCCTTGCGCTTGAGGTCGAGTCGGTAGGCGAGCGTCAGCATCTCGCCGAAGGCCGCCAGCGCGTCGTCCACGCGCCCCGTGAGCTGCAGCACGTCGCCGTAGTTGTGCAGGGCCTCGATGCGCTGCGAGACCGCGCCGTCGTCGCACAGCTCGAGCCCGCGCTCGTAGTACTCGCTCGCCCGCGTGTTGGCGTAGCGGGACCGTGCCATGTCGCCGGCGCGCAGGAACGCGAGCCCGGCCTCGAAGGAGTCGCCCGCCTCCTCGCGATGGCGCCCGTGCATGGCCATGTACTCCTCGTTGGAGTACGTGCCGCTCTGCTGCTCGAGCCAGTCGGCGATGACGCGGTGGCAGCGGCGCTTCTGCGTCGTGCTCATGCGCAGGTAGATCGCCTCGCGCTCCTTGTTGTGCTTGAAGATGTACTCCTCGGTGCCGACGAAGGTGCTGTCCGGCAGCCGCAGGATGTAGTCGCGCTCCATGAGCTCGCCGAGCAAGATCTCGTCGACGCGCCCCTCGTCCTGACCCTCCGAGGCGTTCCAGAACTCCGGGGCCTGCTGGTCGGCGCGCTGCAGCGCCACGAGCCCACCGCGCCAGAACACGCTGCCCATGGCCGACGCGAACTCGAGCAGCGCCTTCTCCTCCGGCTCGAGCGCGGCGATGCGCGCGTTGACCGCGTCGTCGATGGTGAGCGGCAGCCGCGCCGTCGACAGCTTGGCGAGGTCCACGTCCCAGCGCGGCGTCGGCGCGAGGGCGTCGAGGTCGCGCAGCACGCCGGTGTCGAGGAAGATGCGCAGCATCTGCTCGAGCAGGGCGGGGTTGCCCCCCGCGAAGCTCGTCGCAGCCTCGACCAGCGGCCCGACGGGCTTGACGCAGGGTCGCAAGAGCGCCTGCATCATCGCCGCGGCCGAGGCGTCGTCGAGCGCCCGCAGCTCGAGCAGCTGGTGGCGCTCCTCGGCCACCCGGTCCCAGTCCTCGTAGCGGGCGATGAGCTCGTCGCGCGCGGCACACAGGATGAGCACGGGGGCCTGCAGGTACTCGAGCAGGTAGCGCAGGAGCGCGAGCGAATCGTCGTGCGCCTGGTGGAGGTCGTCGAGCACGAGCGCGATCGGCGCGCGCGCCGCGTCGGCCTCGATGAACACCTTGAAGACGGCGCGGCGCAAGAGCTCGCCCTGCTGCGGGTCGTCGCGCAGCGCGCGCGTGAGCGGGCTCTGCTCGAAGGGCAGGTCGAGGAACTGCCCCAGGAAGTACAGGACGTCGCCGACCTTGCGGTCCTCGAGCACCTTGGCGACCTCGGCCCGCACCTGGGCGCGCGCGGCGTCCTCGGGCATGCCCTCGGCGAGCCCGAAGCGGCCCCGCAAGAGCCGGGCGAAGAGCCCGTAGCTGCCAGCGGTGTCGCGGGCGCTGCCGCGGAACACCTTGAGCCCGGCCTCGCCCGCGCCCGCGCGCGCCTCGACGATGAAGTCCTGCAGGAGGCGCGTCTTGCCGATGCCCGCTGGACCCAGCACGGTGACGATGCGCACCACGCCCTTCGCCTGGACGTCGGCGAGCGCCTGCCGCAGCAGGGCCAGCTCCTCCTCTCGCCCGACGAGCGGTGGCCGCGCGTGCTGGGCGGCACCGAAGCCAGTCTTCTCCACGATTTGCGAGTCCCCTTCTTCCTGTCGGGCGCCTTCGGCCCACGCGCCGCGCCGCGGCAGACGCTACGTTCTCCGGCCGGCCGAGACAAGTGCCGAGCGCGGGTGCCCGATCCGGGCCCCCGGCCGCGGACGCACGACCGGCGTACCCCTCGACCGGGACGCCGGGCGCCGATCTGGCGTAGGCTCGGGGCACGCCAGCATGTCGGGTCACGACCTCAGCGAGCTGCGCCGGCTCGTCGCGCGCGCGTTCACCACCTCCGAGCTCGTGGAGCTCGCGCAGCACCTCGGCGTCAACGAGCCGGCGGCGTCGAACGACGCCCTCGCGCGCGCCCTCGTGCGCTCCTTCGAGGCACGCGGCGCGGTCGAGGAGCTGCTCGGCGTCCTGCGCCGCCACCGTCCCCTGGTGGAGTGGCCGAGCCCGGCGAGCCAGGGCCCCGGGCCCGACCCCGCCACCCCGGCCGTGCGGGGCTTGCCCGCGCCGGCCGTGCACGCCGCAGGCGGGG
>JACRDA010000048.1 GCA_016212965.1 Myxococcales bacterium | reverse complement strand
CCGGCGCCACCGGCCCCCGAGCCACCGACGCCCGTGCAGTCGACCGCGGGCTTCGTGATCGAGTACAGGTCGAAGACCTGATTCTGCTGCGGGTAGGCGCCCCAGGTCGCGATGTCGAGCTTCTCGTCGGCGACGTCGAAGACGAGGTAGTGGTGGTCGCCGGAGCACATCTCGCGCCCCGTCGCACTGCCGCATAGCAAGCCCGGGATGGTGAAGGCCCCGGCGCCGCCCGACACGTAGTAGACCGTCCCGGCCGCGGGGTCGCCGACCGGGCACGCGTCGTTCGAGCCCGGATCCCCCTGCGTCGCGCACGCCGAGGGCGCGTAGCGCTCGTACCAGTGGTTGTGGCTGGCCAAGACGACGTCCACGTGGTGCGCGTCGAACACGGGCACGAGGGCGGCGTTCTGCCCCTCCTCGTTCGGCGGGTGACTGATCGAGAACCAGACCTCGTGCGTGTAGATGGGCTTGTGGAGGTAGACGATCTTCCAGCGCGCCGGGTTCTGCGTCAGCACCTCGTCGAGCCACGCGGCCTGCTTGGCGAAGGCGGGCTGCCCGTCCTTGTAGGTCTCGGTGGAGAGCGCCACGAAGATCGCGTTGCCATAGCGGAAGAAGTAGTAGTCCTCCGTGTCGCTGCCGTTCGGTCCGGTCGAGCGGGGCAGGGCGAAGAGCTGGTTGTAGTTGGCGCCGTCGCCCTGGCCCGGCCCGGTGTCGTGGTTGCCGAGCGAGGCCAGGCTCGGCACGAAGGCGGCCGCGTCGTCGTTGTAGGTGAGGTAGTTCTGCCACTGGTCGATGGCGTCGCCGTCGACCACGAGATCGCCGCCGTTGAGCACGAACGCCGGCGCGTGCGTCATGGCCTGGCTCAGGATCTCCGCGTAGTTCTCGCCGCCGCCGAAGATGGGATCGGGCCGGTTGTCGCCGAGGTAGGCGAAGCGGAAGCTCCCGCACTCGGCGTGGGGTGTGGGGCCCGTGCGGAAGGAGTACTCGTTCGACCATCCGTCGGCCGGGTTGCCCGCGCGGTAGTAGTAGGTCGTGCTCGGCGCGAGGCCGGTGAGCACCACCTCGTGGACGATCCCGAGCGCGCCGTTCGCGACGAACGAGCTGCCGCTCACGGCCGGCCCGTAGCTGCCCGGGCTCACGCCGTACTCGACGAGGCTCTGCCCGGCGGCGGTCGTGTTCCACGTCACGCCGAAGGTCGTGTGCGTCGGCCCGACGAAAGACACGCGCACGTGCGACGGCGCCGCCAGGGCCTCGGTGCACAGGCCTGCCGTGCCGAGCACCGCGGCGAGCGCGACCGCCCGACGCAGCGCGCCCCGCGCGCCCCTCGTCGACACCAAGAGAGAGCCGCTACCCGTTGCCTTGCCCATGGCGCCACCTCGACCGAACGCGACCACCGAGCCCGAGGCTATCACAGTCGCCCGCGCGCCCGGGCGCCCGGGCGCGGGCACGGGTTGCGCCGCCGCGCGTCCCGGACCACACCTGCCGGCCATGGGTCTCTTCGCGTCCCTCAAGCCCCGTGGCCCGAGCGGCTTCGGCGCCTCCTCGACCGCCGAGCAGGTCACCCGCGGGCTCGACCTCGCGGGCCAGACGTTCCTGCTCACGGGCTGCAACTCCGGTATCGGGCTCGAGACGCTGCGCGTGCTCGGCCTGCGCGGCGCCCGGGTGCTCGCCGCCGCGCGCACCGAGGACAAGGCCCGGCAGGCGATCGCCGCCTGCGGGCCCTCCGCCGCCGGGGCGATCCCGCTCGCCTGCGAGCTCTCCGAGCCGGCCTCGGTGCGCGCCTGCGTCGCCGCGGTGAAGGCGCTCGGTGCGCCGCTCGCCGCCATCGTGGCCAACGCCGGCATCATGGCGCTGCCCAAGCTCGAGATCGTGCACGGCCTCGAGCTGCAGTTCCTCACGAATCACCTCGGGCATTTCCTGCTCGTCACCGAGCTCGTCGACGCGCTCGCCGACGACGGGCGCGTCGTGCTCGTGTCGAGCTCCGCACACCGGCGCGCGCCGCGCGCGGGCATCGACTTCGACAACCTCGCCGGCGAGACGGGCTACGCGCCGTGGGCGGCCTACGGCCGCTCGAAGCTCGCGAACCTCCTGTTCGCCAAGGAGCTCGCGCGGCGCCTCGCCGGCTCGCGGCGCACCGCGAACGCGATCCACCCGGGCGTCATCGGCACGAACCTCACGCGCAGCATGGGCGCGGCCGTCGCGGCCATCTGGAGCGTCACCTCGCGGGCGCTCCTCAAGTCCGTCCCGCAGGGGGCGGCCACGCAGTGCTACGTCGCCTGCCACCCCGACGTCGCCGGCGTGTCGGGCGAGTGCTTTTCCGACTGCAACGTGGCGCGGCCGAGCGCGCTCGCCCTCGACGAGGCGCTCGCCCGGCGGCTCTGGGACGAGAGCGAGCGGCTCGTCGCGGCCTTGGGCTGACCGAGAGCACAACCGCCAGGCCGCGGAGACGAGGAGGATTCGCCCCGACAGGCGGCTCGAAGCGGCCGAAACTCGGGGTAGACCGGAGGTCTGGGGCCACTTGCGGCCGGTTGCGCGCGCGGGCGCGAGCGGCGGCTCGGCCCGCCGGCCGGTCACTCCGAGATGCGGATCGGCGGCTTGAGCGGCAGCGCCGGCGACGAGAAGCTCCGGCTCGAGGGCTGCGACGGGGCCGGGGTCGGCGAGATCTCGCCGTCGAGGGCGGCCAGCGCGGCGACGAGCCGCTCGAGGCCGAAGTCGTAGGCCACGTCCCGCACGAAGGTCTGGCTGATGCGCACGAGGCGCATGGCGAGCGTGCGGCCGAAGTCCACCTCGCGGTCGAGGAAGGCCTCGAAGCTCGCGTACCGCTTGACGACGTAGAGCTCGTCGCGCTGGACCTGCGCGAGGATCTCGCCGATCTCGTAGAAGCTCTTGTCGAGCCGCTTGCGGAGCGCGCGGATCCGCCCCGTGAGCTGGTGCAGGTGCGAGATCTTCGCCTTGATCTCCTCGGCGTCGACCGGCACGCGCAGGGTCGCCCGGGCGCTGCCCGGCGGCGGGGGCTGGGCGTTGCGCGCGCGCAGCTCGGCCGCGTGCTTGGCCGCGTGGCGCGCCACCCAGGGGGCCGCGCCACGCAGGCCGAAGTTGCGCTTGCCGCTCGCGTCGAGCTCGCCGGCGGCGTCGAGGCTCTCGTCCACGGCCGGGGTGGGTACACCGCCCTTGCGGCGCTTCGGGCCCACGGCGCTCGGGCCGGTGCCGGCGCGGCGAGCCGCCGCGGCGCCCCGCTTGGCCGCCTTCGGCGCGGCGCGCTTCACCGCGGCCGCCTTCGACGAGGCCTTCTTCGCGGCGCCGGAGACGGCTCCTTTGCGCGCGGGCACCGCACGCGCCGCGGCGCGCTTCGGTGGGGTCGCTTTCCTGGGCTTCGGGGCCTTCGCCATCTGCCTCAATCCACGCGTCAAGCTCGTAGGGCCGGCTTAGCAAGATCTCCGGGCGCACGTCCAGCACAAGAGACGGAAGTCCCTATCTTTTCTCGTCCCTCGGGGCCGAGCGGCCCCGAGGGGGGCCTCGGAGCCGTCGCGCGCGCCGCCCCGTTGCCGGTCGCGTCAGTCGTAGTACTCGCGACCCAGGTGCGTGATCGAGGACTCACCCATCATCCAGCGCATCGTGTTCTTGAGCTTCATCAGCTGGATGAACAGGTCGTGCTCCGGGTAGAGGCCGGGCGCCGCCATCGGGCTCTTGAAGTAGCAGCTCAGCCATTCCTGGATGCCGTGCAGGCCGGCGCGCTGGCCGAGATCGAGCAGCAGCGCGAGATCGAGCACGATCGGCGCTGCGAGGATCGAGTCGCGGCACAGAAAATCGATCTTGATCTGCATCGGGTACCCGAGCCATCCGAAGAGGTCGATGTTGTCCCAGCCCTCCTTCGCGTCGCCGCGCGGGGGGTAATACTCGATGCGCACCTTGTGGTAGAGGTTGCCGTACTGCTCGGGGTAGAGCTTCGGCTGGAAGATGTACTCGAGCACGCCGAGCTTGCTCACCTCCTTCGAGCGGAAGGACTCGGGATCGTCGAGCACCTCGCCGTCGCGGTTGCCGAGGATGTTGGTCGAGAACCAGCCGGCGACGCCGAGCATGCGGGCCTTGAGGCCGGGCGCGAGGATGGTCTTCATGAGCGTCTGCCCGGTCTTGAAGTCCTTGCCCGCGATGGCGATGCCCCGGCGCCGCGCCAGCTCCTGCGCCGCCGGGAAGTCGACCGTGAGGTTCGGCGCGCCGTTGGCGAAGGGGACGCCCTCCTCGATGCAGGCCCAGGCGTAGAGCTGCGAGTTCGAGATGCCCGGGTCGTCCTCGCGCAGGCCCTTCTCGAAGCTCTCGACCGTCTCGTGCACCGGCCCGGGCTGGATGTACACCTCGGTCGACCCGCACCACACGGCCACGGCGCGCGTCGCGCCGCTCGAGCGCACGAAGTCGCGGATGTCCTCGCGCAGGCGCTCGACCATCTCGACCTTGCGGGCGGGGCCCTTCACGTGCGTGCCGTTCAGGCGCTTGACGTACTGCGGGAAGAACACGCCCGGCATCGGCTGCACGGCGCAGAGCTCGTCCTTCACGGGGTCGAGGTGGCGCGCCTCGAGCACCTCGGCGTGCTTCGCGGACTCGTAGGCGTTCTCCGGGAAGATGTCCCAGGCGCCGAACACGAGGTCGTCGAGGCTGGCGAGCGGCAGGAAGTCCTTCAGCGCCGGCGTGCGGTTCTCGGTGCGCTTGCCGAGGCGGATCGTCGCACACTGCGTGAGCGAGCCAATCGGCCGCCCGAGCCCGCGCCGCGCGAGCATCACGCCCGCGATGGTCGTCGTGGCCACGGCCCCGAGACCCGGGAGCAGGACGGCGAGCTTGCCCTGGGCCGGCTTGATGGTGTTCGCGTTCGGTGGGATCATGTCAATCCGAGGCTGCGGCCGGGGGGAAAGGGGCGGCCCGCGGTCGTGCGTTTCACGCCCCGACGGCGCGAAGTCAAGCACGCTCCACGTCCGCGAGTTCTGTCCGCCCGCGGCCGGCTCGGGTGCAAGGGGCGCGCCGCTGCGTTTGCACGCGAGCGCGACGGGCGCTACAGCGCGGCCGCCTCGGCAGACCTCGCACGGCGCTCCCATGACGCACGAAGAGACGCTCGTCTTCGCCTCGCGCCTGCTCGCCTCGCCGGAACAGGTGTGGGCGCGCGCCACGCGACTCTCGGGCCTCGACGCCGAGCTCGGCCCGTGGCTCTCCTTCGGCGCGCCGCCCGACTGCCGCGACGTCGCGGCTCTGCTCGCGCGGGCGCGGGCCGGTCGCCCGCCGCGGGCCGTGCTGCGCTTCGCCGGGGTCGTGCCGCTCGTCGCCTGGCGCATCGGCATCGAGCGCTTCGAGCCCGGGCACTTCGTCGAGCGCTCGCCGTTCCCCGGCCTGCGGGTATGGCGCCACGATCGCACCGTGCGCGCCGTTCACGGTGGCGCGGAGCTCGTCGATCGGCTGACCTTCGAGCCCCGCCTGTCGGCCCTCGCCCGCCCGGCGCGTGCGCTCGTGCGCGCCCTCTTCGCCCACCGACACGCCCGCCTGGTCGCGTGGTGGGGCGGGAGCCGGCTGAGCTAGGAGCGTGGGCTGGCACGCTCGTTGCTGCGTCGAGCTGCGAGCAGTCGCTCCTGCGTCGTGGTTTCGAGAACCTACGCGGCCATCTCGCCTGCGCGCCGCGTCGCGGGCCGGGCCAAGTGTGAAATCGTTGCCACACCCCTGCGCCCGCGCCCGCGCCCGCGCGTTTGTTGCCTAAGTATCGAGACCACAAAGAGAATGGCAGTCGTAGCCACGGCGTGTTACACGGCGCCAACTTCGGGGCATCATGCTTGATCGTCGGCTCGACATGACTCAGCGCGCCATCGTGCTCGCGGCGGGCATGGGCTCGCGGCTGGCGGCGTACACGGGCGCGCCGTCGGCGGGCGCCCCCCAGCCGGGCGAGACCGGCGACGCCGACACCCTCCCGAAGCCGCTGAAGCCGGTGCGCTCGGTGCCGCTCATCGTGCGCATCCTGCGCACGCTGCAGAGCGAGGGCGTGCGCGAGGCCGTCATCATCGTCGGCTACCGCAGCCAGCAGCTGCGCGACGCGCTCGTCCGCGAGCCGTCCCTCGCCCTGCGGCTGCACTTCGTCGAGAACCCGCACTACGAGCGCAAGAACGGCGTGTCCCTGCTCGCCGCCAAGGACTTCATCGGCCAGGGGTGTCTGCTCACCATGAGCGATCACCTGTACTCGCCCGAGCTCGTCCGGCGGGTGCGCGCCTACGATCTGCCGTCCGACGCGAGCCTGCTCGCCGTCGACCACGACATCGAGCGCTGCTTCGACCTCGACGACGCCACCAAGGTGTGGGTCGAGCAGGGGCGCGTGCGCCGCATCGGCAAGGAGCTCGACAGCTACAACGCCCTCGACACGGGCGTCTTCCGCATCGGCCCGAGCCTGGTCGCCGAGCTCGAGCGGGTCTACGCCGAACGCGGCGACTGCTCGCTCTCGGACGGCGTCTCGGCGCTGAGTCGCGCCGGCCGCATGCACGTCTGCGGCATCGGCGACGCGCGCTGGATCGACGTCGACACACCCGAGGCGGCGCGCCACGCCGAGGCGATGCTCCAGGTCTTCGGCGACGATCTCGGCGACGAGCCGGCGGACGCGCCCGTCCGGCCCGCGGACGCCATCGACCAGTTCGCGCTCTCGTGGGTGCGCGCCGCCCAGGCCTACAACGACGACCACCTGCAGCTCGCCGCCGAGCGCACCGAGGTCGCGCGCCTCATGGCCAACGAGAGCCCCTACCCGCCGAGCGAGCACGTGGTCTCGGCCATCGTGGCCGCGGCCGTGCAGGGCAACCGCTACCCCCTGCGCGAGCCCGAGCTCTGCGCCAAGCTCGCGGAGCGCGAGGGCGTCGCGGCCGACCAGGTGCTGCTCGGCGCCGGCTCGAGCGAGCTCATCGACCTCGCGATCCGCACCTTCGTCGCGCCGGGCGAGGAGGTGCTGCTCTCGGCGCCGACCTTCTCGATGTACGAGGCGCGGACGCGCACGGTGGGCGGCATCCCCGTCCACGTGCCGCTCGGCGAGGACCACACCCTCGACGTGCGTGCGCTCGTCGCGGCCATCACCGAGCGCACCAAGCTCGTCTTTCTGTGCACGCCGAACAACCCGACGGGCCTGCGCCTCGGCGAGGCCGAGCTGCGCCGCGTGCTCGAGCTCGGGCTCCCGACCGTGGTCGACGAGGCGTACCACGAGTTCGGCGTGGCGCTCCCGGGCGCACTCTCCGCCGCGGCGCTCGTGTCCGAGCTGCCGAACCTGCTCGTGCTCCGCACCTTCTCGAAGGCCTACGGACTCGCCGGGCTCCGGCTCGGCTACGCGCTCGGCCACGCGGCGCTCGTGCGGCTGCTCACGCGCGTGAAGGTGCCCTGGAACGTGTCGAGCCTCGCGGTCGCGGCCGCGGCGGCGGCGCTCGACGAGCAGGAGCTGCTCGGCACCCGCGTCGCCGAGCTCGCGCGCGAGCGCAGCTTCATCGCCGAGGAGCTCGGGGCCACGCCCGGCCTCGAGGTGGTGCCGGGCGAGGCGAACTTCGTGCTCGTGGATGCGACCGGCACGGGCCTGCTCGGCGAGACCCTCGTGCAGGGCCTGCTGCAGCGCGGCATCCTGGTCCGCTCGCTGCGCTCTCACCGCGCGGGGCGGCACCTCGTGCGCGTCACCGTGGGCGCGTCCGACGACAACCGCCGCTGCGTGCGGGCGTTCCGCGAGGTCCTCGCCGCCGCCCGCGCCGACGGCCCGGCGAGCGTGCGGACGGTCTGAGAGCGCACACGGGGGTGTGAATCCACGGCACACTGTGACGGTGCCGCCACATCCAGAGCCCCGCCGGCGCGCGGCGCGCCCGCCGGGTCGTGTGTTACAACATTTTGAAATGATTGGCGAACACGAATTCCGCGCGGCGCTGCCCGGGCGCCCGGAAGGGCTCCCCGAGGCCCCGCGGGGCGCCGGTCTCGCCTGGAATTGCCGCAGGAAGCTTGCCGGCGAGGGGGTGGACGGCGATTAGATGGCGCGCAGAACGTGCGATCGCGCACTCCGCGCTGGCATGCGTCTTGGATACGGACTACAAGGCCCGACGATTCAGCCGGACGAACTCGTGCAAAACTCACCGCTTAGGCTTACCGACGTCATCAAGTCGCCCGACGTGGAGGACCCCGTGAACCTCCACGTGCATCGCCCGTTGCAGCTCGTGCTCGTGCGCCTGCTGACGTGGCGCGATGCCGCGGGCGTGCGGCGCGCCCTCTTCACGCCGAACCAGGTGACGGCGCTGTCGCTCGCGTGCGGCATCGGCGCGGCGGCGTGCATCGTGGTCGGCACGCCCGTGACCCTGCTCGTCGCGGCGGGCCTCATCTTCGGCTCGGCGATCCTCGACGGCGTGGACGGGATGATCGCGCGCCTCACGCGCAGCGGGTCCGAGGCCGGGCACGCCATCGACGGCGCCGCCGACTACCTCGTGAACGTGACCACGACGGCCGCGGCAGCGTACTACCTCGCGGATCACGGCTGGCCGCTCTTCGTGGCCGCCGGCCTCGCCCTCGGCGCGCACCTGTGCTGGGCGAACCACCTGATGCTCTACGACTTCCAGGCGGCGACCTATCTCCGCTTCGCCACGGCCGGCAAGCACAAGGGCGGCAACCCCGAGCAGGCCGCGACGGCGCTCGCCGGCCTGCGCGCCGCGAGCGGACCGCGCCTGACGCGCTTCGTGATGCGCATCTACCTGTGGCAGCTCGGCAACCGCGACCGGCTCCTCTCGCGGGTCAACCCCGCCGCGCCCGGGTACCAAGCGCTCGCCGTCGACGACGACGTGCGCGCGAGCTTCCTCGCGTCGCACCGGCCCTCGATGCGGCTCTGGGCGTTGCTCGGCAACGCGCCGCACATGGATCTCATGACGCTCGCCTGCGTCACCGGGCGCTTCGAGGTGTACTTCGCCCTGCGCATCGTGGCGTTCACGGTGCTCGCGCTGGTGGCGGTGGCCTGGCAGCGCCGCGTGAGCCGCCGCTTCCTCGGCGCCCTGGCCGCGGATGCGCCCGTCGTCGGTGTCGAAGCCACATGATGCGCTCGGTCCGCGGCGAGGAGCTGGCGACCCTGAAGGCGCCGGCGGCGGTCGAGCTCGGCGCGACCGCTCGCGGCCTGGCTCTCCGCCTGGCCCTGCCTGCGCTCCTCGTGCTGACGGCGCTGCTCTACCTGCCGAGCCTGCTCGCCCCCTACATGACGGACGACTTCGTCCACGTGCTCGCGTGGGAGAAGCTTCCCGAGACGTTCACACGCAAGCTCAACCTCTTCGGGCTCATCGGCAGCGGCGCCGAGGCGCACTCGCAGCAGTGGTGGGGCCTCATCCCGTGGTGGTCGAGCCCCGAGCTGCGCATCAACTTCTTCCGGCCGATCCCCTCGCTGACGCACTGGCTCGACTTCGCGCTCTTCGGGCGCAACGCGGCCGCCGCGCACCTGATGAGCATCGGCTGGTACATCGGCACGGTCGTGCTCGCCAACCGCCTGCTGGCGCGCTTCATCAAGAACGCCCACTGGCTGCTCGTGGCGACGGCGATCTTCGCGCTCGAGGACGCCCACGCCATCGACGTCATCTGGGTCGCGAATCGCAACGAGATGATCGCCGCGAGCTTCGCGCTGCTGTCGCTCTTCGCCTACCTTCGGCTGCGCGACGGCAAGGGGCGCTACAACGGCGCGCTGTCGGTCGCGGCCATGGTGGGCGCCCTGCTCTCGAAGGAGTCGAGCGTCGTCGTGCCGGTGCTGATCCTGGCCTACGCGGTCATCTTCCCGGAGCAGCCGGGCGGGCTCTGGGCGCGCGTGCGCACCCGCGCGCCGCTCCACGTCGCGCAGATCCTCGTGGTCGTCGCGTACGTCGCCATCTACTTCTCGCTCGGCTTCGGGCCGAACAGCGCCTACTACCTCAATCCGCTCGAGGATCCGGTGGGCTGGTTGGGGCACTTCGTGCGCTCGAGCGGCTACTTCGCCGCCATCCTCGTGACGGGCGTCCCGCTGCACGTGCTCGGCAACTCGCCGCTGCTCAGCTACCCCGTCCCGGCGGCGATCCTGCTCGCGCTGACGGCCGGCTTCTGGTGGCTCGCGTGGCGCTGGCTCAAGGACGACCGGGGCTTCCGCTTCTTCCTCGCCTGGATGCTCATCTTCCAGCCGCTCATCACGAGCTCCTTCCCCGACCCGCGCATGCTGTTCCTGCCGAGCCTCGGCTTCGCGTACATCGCGGCGCGCGTCATGCAAGAGGCCTGGCGACGCCGCGACGGCGCGCGCTCGCGCTCGCTGCGGGCCCTCGTGTGGACGCTCGCCGGGCTGCACCTCTTGGTCGCGCCGGCCCTGGCCGAGGCGAACGTGCAGGTCGTCAAGAGCTTCGACGCGCGCTACCAGGCGCTCGCCTCGTCGGTCGCCGCCGCCGTCGACTTCTCCCAGCTCGGCGACCCGAGCACCGACGTCTTCTTCCTGAACTACCACCAGCGCGAGATGTCGACGCTGTTCGGCCTCTACCTCACCCAGACGCTGCCCTCGGGCATCGACGACTACGGGCCGCTCGCGCGCGACCCGAACATGACCTACCCCGAGAAGCTCGAGTGGGGTCTCGCGCACGAGCGCATCCACTACTACCCCCTGTCGTTCGTCCAGGGGCCGGTGAAGGTCGAGGTCGTCGACGAGCACGAGATCGCGCTCGCGCCGGCCGAGGGCCCGTACTTCACCTCGCTCTTCGAGGAGCTCTACACGACGGGCGACAAGTTCGCGGTCGGCCAGGTGATCGCGACGGCCCGCTTCCAGGCCATCATCGACGAGCTCACGCCCGACGGCGAGCTCCGGCGCGTGCGCTTCCGCTTCCCGGAGCCGCTCTCGTCGCCGCGCTACCGCTTCCTCGTGTGGGACGGCGAGCGCTTCGTGGCCCCGCCCGAGCTGCCCGCGCCGGCTCTGCCCGCGCCTGGTCCGCCGGCGCCCGAGCCGGCGTCCGCGCTGCCGGCGTCCGTGCAGCGCTGAGGCCGCGCCGAACGTGCCGGGGCCGCAGCGTGCGGCCCCTCAGCGGAAGCGCTGCGCCACGCCCCAGACGAGGAGCCCGACGCCGACCGCGATGAGCGCGATCGAGCTGCCGGTGCCGCGGAGCGCGAGCTGGCCCGAGGCGCCGCCGACGACGAAGACGAGACCGAAGAGGATGTTGGCGAGGCCCGCGGTCGGGGAGCGCGCGGCACCGGGCGATAGCCGCGACCGACCAGCATGCTCGCCACGAGCGAGGGCTTGGTGCCCTCGCCGAGCAGCGTCACGGCGGCGCTCCGGTCCGCTGGTGCGAGCGCGGGGTCGGATGGTGCCGCCGCGCGCTCGCCCGGTGGTCCGCCCGGGGCGCCGGGCGGCGCCCCGGTGCCCGCGTCGGCGGGGGAGTCTTCGTCGCGCGTGCTCATGGCCCGAGCCAGGTGCGCAGCCTACCACGAGAGGCGTGGCGGACCGCGCCCCCGCGCCCGCGCCGGGCTAGAAGCTGCGGGCGCGCGGCGAGAAGGAGCGGGCGCGTCGGGGCGCGAGCGGCGCGGCGGGACCGCCCGTCGCGCTCGGCGTCGTGGCGGAGGTCGGCGCTGCGCCCGTCGTGGCATGCGCCGGCTCGCGCGGCGCGAACTGCGGCGTGCGGGCCTCGGCGTGGCGCGGCGCGGGACGGGACCCGAAGGAGGGCTCGTGGCGGCGCCCGTTGCGGCCGTCGTAGGCGGGGCGGCGAGCGTGGCGCGGCGGCGGAGGCGGCGGCGCGGCCGCGACCGTCGAGCGATAGGGGTGCTCCGGCACCACCGGGATCGAGAAGCGGATGAGCCGCTCGATGCCGACGAGGTCGGCGCGCTCGTCCGCGTCGCAGAACGAGAACGCGATGCCGGACGCACCGGCGCGGGCCGTGCGGCCGATGCGATGCACGTAGCTCTCGGCCACGTTCGGCAGATCGAAGTTGATGACGTGGGTGACGCCTTCCACGTCGATGCCGCGGGCCGCGATGTCGGTCGCCACGAGCACGCGCGTCGTGCCGCGCTTGAAGTTGGCGAGCGCGCGCTCGCGCGCGTTCTGCGCCTTGTTGCCGTGGATCGCGGCCGCCCCGATGCGCTCGCGCTCGAGGTGGCGCGCGACGCGGTCGGCCCCGTGCTTGGTGCGCGTGAAGACGAGCACGCGCTCGATGGCCGGGTCCCGGAGCAGGTGCACGAGCAGCTCGCGCTTGTCGGCCTTCTCGACCAAGAACACGTGCTGCTCGATGTTGTCGGCGGTGGCGACCTCCGGTGTCACCGCGACCCGCGCCGGATCGACGAGGATGCGCGCGCTGAGGTCCCTGATCTCGGCCGGCATGGTCGCCGAGAAGAACAGCGTCTGGCGCCGCGCGGGCAGGAGCGCGTTGACCCGGCGCACGTCGTGGTTGAAGCCCATGTCGAGCATGCGATCGGCCTCGTCGAGCACGAAGATCTCGAGCCCGCTCAGATCGACCCTGCGCTGGTTGGCGAGGTCGAGGAGCCGGCCCGGCGTGGCGACCAGGATCTCGGGGCCGGCGGCGAGCGCGCGCTCCTGCGGCGCCTGACCGACGCCTCCGAAGATGACGGTGTGGCGCAGGCGCAGGTGCCGCCCGTAGCTCGCGAAGCTCTCGCCGATCTGCGCGGCGAGCTCGCGCGTGGGCGTCAGGACCAGCGTGCGGATGGGCCGGGGCCGCCGCTCGGTCGCGGCGGGCGAGGGGGCCGCGGCGAGGCGCTGCAGGATCGGCAGCGCGAAGGCGGCGGTCTTGCCGGTGCCGGTCTGGGCGCAACCGAGCAGGTCGCGGCCGGCGAGCACGTGCGGGATCGCCTGGAGCTGGATGGGGGTCGGGGTGTCGTAGCCTTCGTCGGCCACGGCGCGCAGGAGCGGAGCGATGAGCTCGAGCTCGGAGAATCGGGTGAGTTCCAAGGGGTCGTTTCTTTCGCGAGCCGCGTCGCCTTGCGACGGGCTCGATGGGTCGGCGCTGCCGCGCCGGGGGGCGCGCCGTTCGGTGGCCGCGGCTCGCAACGGCAAAAGGCCGCTGACGAGAGCCGGCGTCGGCTGCTCTGCAACGAGGGTCGTCGGGGTCGCTCGCGGGTCGCTCGGCTGGTTGGGGGCTCGGCGACACGAGCGGGCGACTGGGCCCGCGCCACGCAGAGACGGCGTGTTTGTAGTACGGGGCCGGGGCCTTGTCGAGGAAGTCGGGCTCGGTCAGCTCGCGCGGCCGTGGGCCGGGACCCCCCCGACGCGAGCCGCGGCGTGCCCGTGACGGCGGCGCCGCCACGCGAGAGCCGCGAGCGCCGCGAGCCCGACGAGCCCCGCGCCGTCGCGCCGCGCTCCGGCCGGAAGGACGCAGCCACATCCGGCGCGCGCCTCCGAGGCCTCCGCGCCGCCCGTGCCCGGTGCGCCGCCGCTCGGCGGGGCGCCGCCTGCGCCGCCGAGCCCGCTGCCGGCGCCTCCGGTCCCGGCTCCACCGCTGCCCCCGCCGCCGCTCCCACCCGCCGCGGGGAGCGAGCCCGTGCAGCTCACGGTGAGCGTGAAGTCGCTCGTCGCGCCCTGCCAGCCGTCGACGACGATGACGTAGGTGTGCCCGGCCACCGCCGCGAAGGTCGCGGCCTCGTCGGAGCTCGCGGAGCCGTCGGAGTAGCCGACGCAGTCGCGCGTGTCGCAGGCGTCGCTCGCGAGGACGTGCAGCGACAGGTCGGCCGAGAGGCCCGTCAGGGCAACGTCGACCGGCTCGTCGCGGTCGGTCGCGAACCGCCAGGCGATCTCGCGCCCGCTGTACGCCCAGTCGAGCCCGCAGCCGTAGTAGCCGTGGAGGTCCGTGGAGCCCGCGGCGTCGTTGCGCGAGCCGAGCACTGCGCCGCAGCCGACGAGCTCGAGCGCGGCGCACGGCGGTGCCGGTCCGTCGCAGGCGGTGCCGGGTAGCTCGGCGTAGGCCCCCTGCTCCACCCAGTAGCTCGGCGGCGCGGAGCAACTGCCGAGGAACGGGTCCTCGAAGACGTCGTCGGCCGAGCGCACGCCGAAGTGCAGGTGCGGCCCCGTCGAGAAGCCCGAGGAGCCCATCTGTCCGAGCGCGGCGCCACACGCGACGTAGTCGCCCGGCGCGACGAGCACGCTGCCGGTCTTCAGGTGGCCGTAGACCGTGGCTTTGCCGTCGGGGTGACGGAGCCACACGTGGTTGCCGTAGCCCCCACCACCCGGGCAGTCGCCCGTCGAGCACTGGTCGGCCTCGCCGTCGTGGGTCGCCGTGACGACGCCCTCGGCCGCGGCCACGATGTGTCGCCCCGCGGCCATGCCGGCCCAGCTGCCGCCGCCGAAGTCCGACCCGCGGTGGCCGTCGTAGCGGATGTCGCCGCAGTTCCAGTCGACGCCCCCGTGATCGACGTAGGCCGTGGGGTAGAAGAAGCCGTAGTCCGCGTCGTCTCCCGGGAAGCGGTACTGCTGGGCGCGGGCGGTCGAGGTCGCGCCCACGAGCCCGAGCCCGAGCGCGAGCGCGCTCGCGAGGACGCGGAGCGGGGCACCGGCGGAGCGGCGCCGGGCAGGTGGACGAAGGGGTCGCACGCGCCGAGGATACGGGCTCCCCCCGTCGGGCGGTAGAGCCAGGTGAGCGGGGGCGCGGATGGCCGAGACGAGCGCGGGCGCACGGGCTACGCTTCGCGCGTGCGGTTCCTGGCCCTCTCCGTCGCGCTCGGGCTCGGCTGTCTGTGCGCGGCCGGGCCGTCGCGCGCCGACATCTGGCCCGCGGGCCACGAGCGCATCGCGCGCGCCTTCGCGTCCGGCGACGACGCCGAGCGTCGCGGTGCGGCGCAGAAGCTGCTCGAGCTGCCGGCCGCGACCGCGCGCGAGCTCGCCGTCCGCGGGCTCGACGACCCGGATCTCGACGTGCGCCTGCTGTCGGCGCACGCCGCGGCCACCCTGCGCATTCCGGGCCTCGGCGACCGCGTGGTCGGCTGGCTCGCCGAGACCGATGTGCGCCTGCGCACCGCCGCCTGCGAGGTCATCGACGCGTCGCCGACGCCCGCCAGCGTGACGGCGCTCGGTCGCGTGCTCTCCGACAGCAAGGCCGAGGTCCGGCGCGCCGCCGCGGCGGCGATGGGGGCGAGCGGGATGCCGGTCGTCGTCGAGCCGCTGCTCGGCCACCTCGACGACGTCGAGGTGGTCGTCCGGCTCGAGGTGGTGCGCGCCCTCGGCCGCATCGGCGACGCGCGCGCCGTCCTGCCGCTCGTCGCCAAGATCCAGGACACGGAAACCGAGGTGCGCCGCTCGGCGGTGCGCGCGCTCGGCGAGCTCGGGGACGGCCGCGCGGTGGCGACCCTGATGCTCGCCCTGCAGGACACGGCGCCCGCCGTGCGACTGCAGGCGCTCGACGCGCTCGGTCGCCTGCACGCCGAGCAGGCGGTGACGGCGATCGCGTCGCTCCTCGCCGAGGATCAGCGGGCCGGTGGCGTCGCCCCCGAGCTGCTGCGCGAGGCGGCGCTCGTCGCGCTCGGGCGCATCGCGACCCCCGAGGCGGTGAAGCTGCTCGTCGACGAGCTCGAGCACGAGAGCCCGAGCGACGAGCCGGGTCCGGTCGCGCGCGCCATCGCCCTGGCCGGGCCCCGCGCCGTCGACGCCCTGCGTGCGGCGCTCGACGCCTCGAGCTCGCGTGCGCTCGCGGCCGGAGCGGCGGCGGCGCTCGCGGCCCTCGGCGCGCGCGAGGCCTTGCCCTCGCTCTTGCGCGCCATCGAGCGCGGCGCCGTGCCGGTGGCGGCCGGGTTCCGCGCGCTCGCGCGGCTCGGCGACGCGGAGGCGCTGCCCTTCGCGCTGGCGCGGCTCGACGATCCCGACCCGCAGGTGCGCGCGCTCGCCGTCGAGGTGGCGCAGAAGCTCGTGCGCCCGAGCGACGCCGACGGGCGCGCGGTCGATCCCGTCGTGCCGCGCCTGCTCGACCTCGAGACGCCGCTCGCGGAGCGCATCGCGCTCGCCGCCCTGCTCGGGCGCACGGGGTCGCCGCGGGCGCTCGACCCGCTCGTCGCGCTCGCCAAGGCGCGCCAGCCGGGGCTGCGCCTCGCGGCCCTGCGCGCGCTCGGCGCCCTCGGCCAGAGCTCGCCCGCTGCGGACACCGTCCTCATCGAGGCGCTCGCCGACGGCAGCGAGGAGGTGCGCACGGCCGCCGCCACGGCGCTCTCGCGCGTGGCCCGCGACGACGCGGCGCGCGCGCTCCTCACGCAGCTCGAGGTCGCGGCCGAGCAGGATCGCGGCGCCATCGGGCTCGCGCTCTCGGGCGCGCTCGGGCACAGCACCGACCCCGGGCTCGTCGCCACAGTGCAGGCCGCACTGCCGCGCGCGCCGGCCGCCGCGCGCGACACCCTCATCGAGGGGCTCGGTCGCATGCGCGTCGAGGCGGCCGAGGCGGCGCTCGCGGAGCTCGCGCTCGCCGCCGACGCCGACGACCGCCGCAAGGTCGCCGAGGCGCTCGGAGGCCAGGCGGCGGCGAGCCCCACCCTCGGCAAGCTGCTCGCCGATCCGGACCCGCGCGTGCGCGCGAGCGCCGCCTGGTCGCTCGG
>JACRDA010000050.1 GCA_016212965.1 Myxococcales bacterium | reverse complement strand
GGGCGCGACGCGACACGCACGCGCGGGCGCGACGCAGCACGCACGCGCGGGCGCGATGCCGAGCCGCGACCGGAGCGCGCGCCGCGCCGCGCTGCCGGGGCGCGTCCGGAGCGCGGCTCACCTACACCTGCGCGAAGCGGCCGGTCCGGAACGACGCCTCGAGAAGCTGCTGCACGCGCTGCTCGAGGCCCCGCGCCCGATCGCCGCCGAGCGAGCCCACGGCGCTCTTGATCTCGCCGAGCGCCTTCAGCTGGCTGAAGAGCTGCACGTCGCCGAGCGCCGCCCCGCCGGTCAACACCAAGCGAATGCGCTCGACCTCGGCCTCGAGGGCTTCGATGCCGACGCCCACGGCGCCGACGCGCCGGCGGTCCGGGTTCTCGCGGTAGAAGGCGTCGAGCACCGGCTGCACGAGCGCGTCGAGCAGCGCCGCCTGCTCCTGGTTGTTCCAGATGTGCTTGAGCACGAAGAAGTCGCTCGCGTCGGCCTGGGGCCGGCCGTCGAGGTAGGCGCTGGCCGCGAAGAGCTTGAGGAGCTTGACCACGCGCCGGTCGCTGAGGCCGATGCCCTCGGCGCGGATCTGGAAGACGAGCCCCTTGTAGGTCGCGAGAAAATCGTCCGAAAAGCGCATCTGCTGGCCGAACTGGCGCCGCAGCTCGGCGAGCTCGCGTGCGTCGACCAGGGGCCGCAGCTGGGTGCGCGCGAGCTGGCGCACCTCGAGATCGACACCGCGCAGCAGGAGCTCGTTGAAGTGGTAGGCGTCGAGGTTGTTGCACTGCACGCGCAGGATGAAGCGGTCGAAGATCGCTCCGAGGTTCTCGTCGCTCGGCACCTCGTTCGAGGCGCCGAACACGCTCAGCACCGGGCAGTCCATGACCTGGCCGCCGCTCGCGAAGCGCCGCTCGTTCAGGAGCGTGAGCAGGGCGTTCAGGATGGCGCTGTTCGACTTGAAGATCTCGTCGAGGACCACGATCTCGGCCTCGGGCAGCATGCCCGCCGTGTTGCGCCGGTACACGCCCTCGCGGAACGCGGCGATGTCCACGGGCCCGAAGATCTCGTTCGGCTCGGTGAAACGGGTGAGCAGATACTCGAAGTAGCGCGCCTGCAGGAGCTGCGAGAAGGTCCGGATGAGCGCGCTCTTCGCGGTGCCGGGCGGGCCGAGCAGGACGCAGTGCTCGCCAGCCACCACCGCCACCATCATGAGCCGGATGACCTCGTCCTTGCCGATGAACTGCTGCTCGAGGGTCTCACCGACGGCGCACAGGCGGCGATGCAGCGGGGCGGGTTGGGCTGGCTGAGCCATGGCCCTCGGGTGTAACGAGCGGGGCGCGCGACGGCAAGCGGAAGGGTCAGGGCACGTAGTCGATGTTGCGCCGGTGCGCGTCGATCCAGACGCCTTCGGGGACCACGTCGTAGACGGTCTTGCCCGCGGCGCGGATGGCGGCGAGCGCGTCGCCGTAGGCGTCGTCCCGGACGGGCTCGAAGCCGGTGACGCCCGCGATCTTCGCGAGCAGGTGGCGCCCCTCGGTCGTCCCTGCCAGGCCGAGCAGCGCGGCCACCAGGCGCTCCGCCTTCGCGGCGCCAAGGCCCGCGCGGACGAACACGGGCTCGTTCGGGATGTCGTCCGTGCGCGCCAGCGCCCGCAAGCCGGCGTCGCCCGCGGCCGCGCCCACGAAGGTCGCGGCGGCGTCCACCCGCCCCGCCCGCAAGCGCGCCAGCGCCTCGGCGTGGCTGCCCGCGAACTCCGGGACCACGCGCGCGCCCGAGGCCGCGACGAGCCGCGCGGGGAACACGAAGCCGCTCGTCGAGAAGGGGTCCACGTACGCGATGGTGGCGCCGCCGAGCTCCGCGAGCGACGTCACCGGGCTGTCGCTGCGGACCAGGATCTCGCCCGCGTAGGCCGCTGCTTCGCCCTCGCGCAGCGCCCGGAGCCGGGCCCGCACGCCGTAGTGCTCGCGGGCGAGAAGGTACTCGAAGAGGTTGCAGAGGCCGAGGTCCGCCCGCCCGCCGAACGCCTCGATGGCGTCGAGCGGCGACGCCGCGACGCGCACCTCGACCGCGAGGCCGCTCTCGGCGCCGAGCAGGTCCGCGAGCTGTCGCTGCTCGTCGCGGCTGAGCTCGCGCCCGTGGTCGGGCGACAGGACGAGCACGACGGGCGAGCTCGGTGTGCCGACGGCCGCCTCGGCCTGCTCGGCGCGCAGGTGCAGCACGGTGACGACCGCGCCGAACAGCACCACCGGGAGCAGGCCGAAGAGCCACGCTCGCCAATCGAGGGACTTTCGCTTTCGAGGCATCGCGAGGAGCGAGGGCCGGCACCGTCGGCGGTGCCGCGGCCCGTCGTCGCCGAGGAGGCTACCAGATCCGGCGCGCCCTGGCCCGATCGAGGCAACGGCCGCGGCGCTCGGGCTCAGCGAGGCGGATGGCCCGGCGGGCGGTGGGGCCCCCGAGGCCCCGGCCCCGGCGGCTCGCGCGCCTGGAGCTCTGCGTAGGCCGACCGCTGCTCGGGCGTCAGCACCTCGGCGATCGCCGCGTCGACGCGCGCCCGTCGCTCCTCGAGGTCGGGGCTGCAGCTCGCGAGCGCGAGCCGCTGCTCCTCTTGTGCCTGCTCCAGGATCGCGCGGATCTTCTCGACCTGCTCGTCGCCGAGCTCGAGGTGGCGGCGCAGCGCCTCGATGCGAAAGCGCGCGAACGCCTGCGCCGGCGGCCCGCGGCGGATCGCCGCGCGCAGCTCGGACAGCGTACAGGCGCGCACGATGCCGCCCCCTGCGACGCCGCCGAGCGCGAACACGCCGAGGAACAGGAGCGCAGGTTTCCAGAAACCGCCGCCGCGCCGCGCGGCCGGCGCCACCGGGCGCTCGCTGCCGGGGTCCTTGCCGGGCGCGCTCACTCGAGCCCTCCGACGGGGTCGCCGACCGCGATCCACGCCTCGTCGAGCTGCCGCTCCGCGACGAACGACCACGAAAGGCCCGCGACCGCGGCCGCAGCCGCAAGCCCGAGGGCCGCGAGGCCCGCGCGTACCGTACGCGAGCGCGACCGCGTCCCGTCGCCACGGCCCGAGGCGCGGGCGGGCGGCGCGAGCGCGCCCTCGGCCACGGCCGCGACCACGGCGTCCACGAAGCCCGGCGCGGGGCGCAGCTCCGCGGTCGCCCGCGCGGCGCGGACGAGCTCGTCCGCGGACCCCGCCGCCACCTCGGCCTGTCGAACGGCGTCCATCACCGCACCGGCGAACCGACCGTCCGGGCGGAGTTCCGCCGTCGCGTCGCCGAGCGCAAGGAGCTCCTGCCATCGGTCTCGGTCAGCCATCACCGCTCCCCTCGTCGCTCCCCTCGTCGCGCCCCTCGGCGCGGAGCGCGCCGCGCGCGCGTTGCAGGCGCTGCTCGACGGCGCCCTCGGTGCACTCCAGGACCTCGGCGGCCTCCCGGGTCGACAGGCCCTCGACCGCCGTGAGCACCACGGCCACGCGCTGCGCCGGCGGCAAGGTCGCGAGCCGGGCGTCGAGCTCGCGCAACGCCACGCGCACCTCCGCGCTCGCCTGCTCCGCGAAGCGCGGCGCCCGCTCGGCCGCCCGGGCGCCGGCCGCGCGCCGGCGCAGGGCGTCCAGGCAGCAGTTGGTCACGATGCGGTAGAGCCACGTGCCGACCTCCGCGCGTCCGTCGTAGCGACCCGCCGACAGGGCCTGGTACGCCTTCACGTAGGCCTCCTGCACGGCATCCTCCGCCTCGGCGAGATCGCCGAGCACGCGGGCCGCGACACGGTAGAGGCGCACCTCCGTGTGCTCCACGATGGCGCGAAACGCGGCGGCATCTCCTGCCGCCACGCGTCGCGCCACCAAGCCGAGCTCGACCGTCACCGTGCCTCTTCATCCTGGTCGCCGCCGCGCGGCCGCCCTCGCTCGCTCACCGCTCCGCCGGCGGCCGCGGCCCCCGGTGGCCGCCCTCGGCGCCGCGCGGCGCGCCCCTGCGGTGGCCGGGCTCGCCGCCCTCGCTCGGCATGCCGCCCTTCTGCTCGAGCGCGTCGGCGAGCGCAGCGCGCTGCGTCGCGTCGAGCAGCG
>JACRDA010000015.1 GCA_016212965.1 Myxococcales bacterium | reverse complement strand
TCGCGCTCGGCGGTGCCCGCGGTGGCTCGCCGCGAGACCGGCGCGCCGGCGCGGGTCGCGGTTGGCTCGTGCTCGTGGTCGTGTCGAGCGCGCTCCGCCGGCGCCTCCGCGCGCCGAGCGGCGTCGTCGACGATGCCGCGCGCGAGCACGCCCTCGAGCGTGCGCGCGATCGTCGCGGCGTCCGCCGGGCGTCGCGCGCGCTGTCGGTCGACGAGGCGCAGGCAGTAGCTCTGGAGGCCGAGCGGCAGCGCGCTCGCGATCGACGGCGCGAAGGGCGGCGCGTCGAGCGTCTCGGCCTCCGCGAGCGCGTGGCGCAGGCCGGAGCTGCCGAACGGGTGCTCGCCCGCGACGAGCGCGTAGAGCAGGACGCCGAGCGCGTAGCGGTTCGCCGCCGCGTCCCACGCGGCGCCTGCGTCCTGTCCGGGCGGCGCGTGCCGCAGCTCGGTCGCGGACGGGCCCGCCCGCGCTCGGCCCGGGTCGCCCCCGACGAGCGCGCCGACGAGCGCCTGCGCCGCGACGAAGGGACGCGGCACCGGGTCCGTGCCCGAGCGCGCGGGCCCCCACACGACGGCCTCGGGCACGAGCGGGCCCGGAAACAGGCTCGCCGCCTCGCACGCGGCGAGCGTGTGCGCGAGCGCTGCCGCGATGCCGAGCGCCTCGCGCCACGGCATGGGCTCGCGCGTCGCGAGGCGCGCGGCGAGCGTCGGCTCGAGCGGCGCGCGTCGCAGCCACGGTCCCTCTTCGTCGCGGCCGCCGTCGAAGAAGCCCCCGAGGCCCTGCCGGCCGAGGGCGAGCAGCCGCTCGGCGCGGGCCTCGTCCGCCGCCGGCAGCCGCCACAGCTCCTCGCCGCTCGCCGCGCCGAGGCGGCGCGCGCGCCCGACGCGCGCGAGCCGCTGCCACGTGCGGGCATCCGGCTGGTCGTGGCGCTCCATGCGCGCGCGTCAGCGCGACGCCGTGGCGTGGGTGGTGCGACGACCCTTCGGGCCGCCGGCCGGCGCGACCCACGTCGGCGCGGGTGGCTCGCTCGCGGTCGCGCTCGCGGCCGGACCCGGCGCTCCGCTCGCGCGCACGATGAAGTAGGTCGCCACCGCGGAGGCGACGGCGAGCCCGACGACGATGGCGACGGCGGCCGCGGTCGGGCTCTCGCGCCGGCGACCGACGCGCTCGACGAGTGCCACCGTGTCCTTGCGCGTCTCGCCCTCGCTCGGTACGCGCCCCTCGGGGCGCGACGCACGGCGCGGCGTGTCTCGTCCCTCCGCCGACGCCGACACGAGCGTGTCGCCCGATGGCACCCCCGTGCTCGGCTCGGCCGCGACGGTCTTGCCGGCCGGCGACGCCGCGGGCGCGAGCTTCTTCGCGCCATCGCCGAGCCCCGCGAAGCTCCGCTCCGGGACGAAGCCCTCGAGCCGCTCGGCGACCTCGGTCGCGGTCGCGGGGCGATCGGCCGGCGCCTTGGCGAGCAGTGCGAACAGGAGCTTCTCGACGCCCTTCGGCAGGCCCGCGCGCACTTCGTTCGCGAGCGGCGGCGGAGGCTCGGTGCACTGCAGGTTGAGCAGCACCCGTGGCGAGCCGCTCTGGAAGGGCGGGTGGCCGGCCAAGAGCTCGTAGAGCACCAGGCCGAGGCAGTAGAGATCGGAGCGGTGATCGATGCTCGTCGCGTCGATCTGCTCGGGGCTCATGTACTGCAGCGTGCCGACGCTCTGCGTGTTCGGCTGGTTGAGCTCCTGGATCAGCTTGGCGATGCCGAAGTCGGTCACCTTCACGCTGCCGTCCTCGAGCACCATGATGTTCTCGGGCTTGAGGTCGCGGTGGATGACCGGCGGCACCTGCCCGTGCGCCGCGCCGAGCGCCTGCGCGACCTCTGCAGCCACGTACGCCGCCTCCTCCCACGGCAGCCGACCGCGCTCGTTCGCGACGACCCGCAGCGTCTTGCCCTCGAGGTACTCGAGCACCGTGACGAGCTTGCCCTCGGTCTCGAGGCTGGCGAGGCTGCGCACGATGTTGCGGTGCTCGAGGTGCGCGAGGATCTGCATCTCGTTCAGGAAGAGCGCGCGCGCGTGCTCGCTCTGCGCGAGCTCGTCGCGCAGCACCTTCAAGGCGACGCGGCGCTTGCTCAGCCGCTCCTCGGCCTCGTAGACGCGGCCCATGCCGCCCTCGCCCACCAGCCGCCGCACGATGTACTCGCCGATCTGTTCCATGAGCCTCCGTCCATACGGACCGCGGCCGCTTTCGGCTTACGCCTTGCCCGGGCCCGGCCCCGACCCTAACAAACGGGCATGGGACGGAAAGCCCCACTCGTGGCCTCTGCCGCGCTCGCGCTCGTCGGGGCCTGCTCGGAGCCGCCCCCCGAGCAGGTGACCGTGCGCGCCACGGGTACACGCGGCGCGGCGAGCTCCGCGGCCTCGACCGAGAGCTCCGGCGTCGAGCCCGCGGCAGGTGTGCTGCGCTGGACCGCCCCGGCGATCTTCCTGCCCCAGGGCGAGGAGTCGAAGCGCAGCCTGCGCGGTTGGCGCTACCGGGTCGAGCCCTCGGGCGCGGACAAGGAGCCCGCGGAGCTCGTGGTGTCCTCCGCGCCCGCGGGCAAGGCGGGCGAGCTCGAGGAGAACCTCCGCGTGTGGGTGGGCGATTTCGATGCGGACGCCGCGCCGACCGTGCGTCGCTCGCTGCTCGAGCTCGGGACCATCAAGGTGCACCGCGTGGAGGCTGCCGGGACCTTCAAGGTGGGCATGGGCCCGCCGGTAGGGCGCACGGGCCGGCACGCCGTCGCCGTGGTGAAGCGCGACTGGCGCATGCTCGCGGCCGCCGTGCAGACGCTCGACCGCGGGCGCTGGTTCTTCCACCTGGCCGGGCCGAACGACACCGTCGAGTCGGTGCGCTCCGCGTTCGACGGCCTGCTCCGCTCGATCGAGTAGGCGTCCGCCGCGCCGGGAGCCGCGTGGCGGGCACAGACCCGCGTGCCGGGGCGTTAGAGGTAGCGAAGCGTGGGTCTCTTGGCCCATGTGCCTACATCTACATACAGTTGCGCCATGCTCCCCCACGCCGCCTCGTCCGCCTCGGGTCGCTGCCTGCGGGCGCGTGCGCGCGCCGTGCTCGCCGTCCGCTGCCGGCGCCTGGGGGGGCGTACGGTGGCGCAGTGCTGCGCCGGCATCCTGACGCTCCTCGCCGCCGCGATCATCGCGGGCGGGATCTTCCGCCTGGCGACGACGACCACCTTCGAGCAAGTCTGGCTCGAGGCACCGGAGCCCGCGGGCGCCGGGTCGTTCGAGGACGCGCTGCGCCAGGAGCTCGCGGGTCGCCACGGCCCCGCGTCGTTGTCGGGCGTCGACGAGATGACTGGCGGGCGCCCGCTCGCGCAGGGCTCGACCGCTCGGTAGGGCGGCCGACGGCGGCACGGTCGCGGTGGGCGCAGCAGGATTTGAACCTGCGACTTCGTCCGTGTGAAGGACGCACTCTACCGCTGAGTTATGCGCCCGCGCTCGCGCGGCCCGGGGCCTCGCAGGCGGAGCCGATTGCTACCGCACGCCGCCCGCGCCGGCAAGTGCCTCGCGCGCGCACCCGCGGCGGCTCGGAGTCGAGGCGCCACAAAAGGCGCGAGCCGCGCCTCGGGGGTGGGCACCCCGCGGCGCGGCTCGATCGATGGCGTGGCTCGGGGGTGTGGCGTCACTTGCCGGCTGCGAAGCGCACGCGCGACCCGATGCTCGGCAGTGCCACGGGGCGAGGGCTCACGTCGCGGCCGACGGCGGCGTCGAGGGCGGCAGCGTTGCGCGGGTCGCGCAGCTGGTGCTTGAGGTGGGCCGCCGCGATGACACGGTAGCGGTGCGTCCGGAACTGGCGCACGAGCTCGGCACCCTGCGCGGCGCGCAGCTCGATACCCTTCGTGGCGCTCGTCAGCGCGGCCATGCGCTTCTGATCCGTCACGATGCCGTTCATCTGCTGGGCCAGTGCCGCGATCTCGCGGTCGCTCATCGCCGCCTCGCGGGTGTCGCGCGGCGCCGCGACGTCGTGCTGTGCGGGGGGCGCGGCCGGCGTGTGGTACGGCCGGTTCGCCACGGGCACGCCGTAGCCGTAGCCCGGGGCGCCGTAGCCGTAGCCCGGGGCGCCGTAGCCCGGAGCGCCGTAGCCGTAGCCCGGAGCGCCGTAGCCGTAGCCCGGAGCGCCGTAGCCGTAGCCCTGGCCGCCGTAGCCGTAGAGCGCCGCCGGCGACGGGTAGTACTGCAGCGTCGGGTAGCCGCTGGCCGCAAAGCGCACGTCCGTGATGCCCTTGCGCACGAGCAGGCCCGAGTTGAACTGCATCGTGGTGCCGCTCATGACGGCGATGCCGTAGACGTGGTCGGGGGTGAGGTTCACGAAGCCGGGCTGCATGTACCAGCCGACCAGGGTGTCGCCGTCGTACAGCATGACGGTGCCGCCCGGGGGCGGGTAGAGGCGCGCCGTGGCGGAGTCGAAGCTCGGCATGCCGTCCACGCCGGCGAGCCACGACGGCATCTGGGTCACGTTCACGGGCAGCGGCTGCGCGAGGGCTGCCGAGGAGGCCGCGAGAACGGCTGCGCCGAGGGCCGCTTGGAGGAGGAGCTTGACGTTTGCCATGGTCGTGAGTCCTGTGAGGTGCGCGTGGGGCCAGTGTGCGGGGACGCGAACGCGTCCACGGGGATCGAGGGGAGGCCGGGTCTGCGCACGTCCCTTGCGGGAGCTGCGCAGCGGCTCCGTGCCGCCTCTTGTTCCTTCGACGGGCCCGCTGGCGCGTCGATTCACTGCGCAGGAAAAAAGCGCCGGCAGGGCGTCGGCCGGCCCGAGTCAGGCGGGCGCGCGCGCGCCCATCCGGCCGCGACCGCCTCGGCGGGCACCCCGGTGGCGCCTGCGCGCCGCTCGCTCGGCCTCACTCGTCGGCGGTGACGCAGCCGCCGAGGAACTCGTACGTCCGGTCGTCGAGGCGGGTCTGACACTCGTCCTCGTCGGCCGTGCGCACCGTGCGATCGCACGAGTCCTTCGCCACCGGGCCGAGGCCTTGCGGAGGGCAAGAGGCGCAGATTTCGGCGAGGTCGCCGCACGGGTCGGCGCTCCCGCAGCCGCCCAGCACCAGTCCCACCAGCACCCACCAGGGCCCACGTCCTCGCATGGCGGCGAGCATACCGCACCTCGGCGATGCCCCGCCAGCGGTGCCGAGCACGACCCGCGTCGCGCCGCCCGCGCCCGTCCGAGGCGGCGTCGCTCGGCATTGCGATCCGGGTCGGAGCGGGGCTAACTTGGGCCCGATGGCACGAACTCCGAAGTCCCAGGCGGCATCTTCCCGGCTCGTGTGCGGCATCGTCCGGTCGGGCGTCGCCCTGCTGGCCGCTTCGGGCGCGCTCGTCGCGGGCGCGGGCGTCGCCGCAGCGGCGAATCCCGGACCGGATGCGCTCCCGATCACGGTCGTGACCGTCAAGACCGAGGATGCCTTCGACCAGGCCGAGGCCCTGACCCAGTCGCTGCGCAAGGTGGTGCGCGACGCGGACGGCTGGTCGCTCGGCGAGGGCGACTACTCGCTCGAGTACCTGACGGTCAAGATGAAGTGCGCCGAGCCGATCGACGCGGCTTGCGAGACGCGCATCGCCGACGTCATCAAAGCCGATCGGTTCATCTGGACCGTGGTCAAGCTCGACGGCACGAACGTCGTCGGCGAGGTGCACATGTTCGTGCGCGGCAAGGGCACGAACCGGGCGGAGCTCAAGTACAGCGCGAACCTCACCGAGCCGCAGGACGACGCCCTGTTGCGCGTCGCGCGCGAGGCGCTCGCCACCGTCACCGGCGGCGCCCCCAAGGGCGCGGTCCGCATCAAGGCGGGCGGCATCGCCGGCCAGGTCTTCATCGACGGCGAGGCGGTCGGCGCGTTGCCCGCCGAGGGCGCCGAGTTCCAGCTCGAGAGCGGCAAGCCGCACCGCATCGTCGTCAAGGCCCCGGGCAAGAGCGACGCCGAGACCACGGCCACGGTCAAGCCCTCCGCCACCGAGGAGGTCAACATCACGCTGGTCGACGCCCCGACCGACACCTCGATCGACGGCCGCATGATCGGCGGCTTCGTGAGCATCGGTCTCGGTGTGGCGGCCGGCGCGGTCGGCCTCTGGGCCGCGCTCGACGTGAACAGCATCCGCAACGACCCCGATTTCGACGCCTACCGCGCCATCTTCCCCCCGAACCTCAACGCCTGCGACCAGGCGAAGGACGGCGTGAAGTCCCCCGGCCTCGGCGCCATCGACCCGGAGCGCATCGCGGACATGTGCGATCGCGCGGGCAGCCGCGAGATCATCCAGGCGGTGACCTTCCCGGTCGCCGCGGTGGCCATCGGGGTCGGAGCCTACCTGCTCGGGACGAGCAACCTCGCCGGTGGCGACTCGGAGAGCACGGCGCGCGTCACGCTGGTGCCGCTGCTCGGGCCGGACACCCAGGCACTCGCGCTCGTGGGCACGTACTGAGCGGCTTGCGCGTCATCTCGGGCTCGCTGCGCGGGCGGCGTCTGCGCGCACCCCGCGGTCAGGGCACGCGGCCCACGCCCGACCGGGTGCGCGAGGCGCTGTTCTCGGTGCTCGGCTCGGTCGCCGCCGCGCGCGTGCTCGACCTCTACGCCGGCAGCGGCGCGCTCGGCATCGAGGCGCTGTCGCGGGGCGCGGCCGCCGCGGCCTTCGTCGAGCGTGCGCGGCCGGCGCTCGCGGCCCTCGGCGACAACCTCGTCGCGCTCGGGCTCGAGCCCGTGGCGCGCGTCTGGTCCGGGGCGGTGGCCGAGGTCGGCGCCGCCCTCGCGGAGCGCGGGCCCTACGACCTCGTGCTCGCCGACCCGCCGTACGACGCGGTCGCGAGCGGCGAGGCCGTGCGCGCGCTCGAGCGACTGTTCGCGACGCCGGGCGTGCTCGCGCCGGGCGCACGCCTCGTGCTCGAGCACGCCGCGCGCGATGCGACGCCCAGCTTCGTCGGGTTCGGTGCGCCCGACGTCCGCAGGTACGGCGACACCACGCTCGCCTTCTACGAGCGGCTCGAGGTCGGCTCCGGCTGACGGACCCGGGGGGCCGCGGAGCGCGCTCGTCCGCGACGTCCTTCGCAAGGCCCGGGTTGCCCTGTACACTCCCCGCTTCCGAGGGTCGCGCTGCGGTGCGCGTTCCCCGACATCGTCCACGCGCCAAGTCCGCAACCGGCAGCACCCGTGTCCCCCAAGCCCCGCGATTCCCAGCCCCCGTCGTCCGTCCCGCCGTCGTCGCGCATTCCCGGGCGGTCGTCGAGCAACGCCCCCTACCTCATCGGGATCGTCGCGCTCGCGGGGGCGACGGTCGCGCTCGTGTCGTACTGGCGCTGCTCCAAGAGCGAGACTGCGCCGCAGACGCCGGCGACGGTTCCGAGCTCGAAGATCCCGCCGACGTCCTACCTCGACCGGTCGCCGCCGGCGCCGCCCACCGAGCAGGAGCTCGCGGACGCCGGCCCGGACGCCTCCGCGTCGGCCTCCGCGTCGGCCTCCGCGTCGGCCTCGGCGAGGGCCTCCGCCGCGCCCGGGGGCCCCGTCGCGGGCGGCGGCGTGTGCGGGTCCTGCGGCTCCGGCGAGAACAACGCCACCCTCGCCGGGGCGGTGCGCTCGCAGGCGGGGCTCGCGCGCGGCTGCTACCAGAAGGCCCTCCGCGACGACGCGGCGCCCACGGGGACGCTCACCGTGGCCGTGTCCGTCGGCGCCGACGGCAGCGTCTGCGGCACGAGCATCGTCAGCGACACGGTGGGCTCGAGCGCCATCGCGAGCTGCGTGCTCGGCAAGTTCCAGGGTCGGACCTACCCGAGGCCCACGAGCGGCTGCGTGGTTCTGCAGGTTCCCATCGCCTTCGCCGCGAAGTAAGCTACGGACAGCATGAGAGTCGCTTTCAAGGTTCTGGGTGCCGTGGCGCTCGGCCTCGCTGCCGGCGTCGCCTACAGCGCGTGCAGCCTGGGCGAGGGCTTCGTGCCGGTGTGCGACCCCAACGCCGCGCCCGACAAGAAGGAAGCATGCCTGCAGGTCGCGACGTGCGATCCGGGCAACGGCGGGGTCAAGGCCGAGGCCCCGTGCTGCCAGGAGGTCGCGCGCCAGGAGTTCGGCTTCTGCGCGGGCAACGAGGTCACCTACGACCAGTACCAGACCGAGTGCAGCGGCGCGGGCGGTGGCCACGCCGCCTGTGACCTCGGCTCGGTTCCGAGCGCCTGCGGCAGGGCCGCGTACATGTACGCGAGCTGCATGGCGGGCGGGCTGCTGATCGACGGCGGCACGGGCGGCTCGGGAGCCACGGGCGGCAGTGGCGGCTCCGGCGGCACGGGCGGCACCGGTGGTGCGGGTGGGCAGACGGGAGGCGCGGGTGGCATCTAGCGGACGGATCGCGACGGCCGGTCTCGTCGCTCTGGTCGTGGCCGCGGCGGCGGCTGCGTGCTCCCGGCACCGCGGCAACGGGCAGCCCTGCATGCGCAACAGCGACTGCGCGAGCGAGATCTGCCTCGCCAGCTTGTGCCAGGCGCCGCCGGTGTACGGCACCACCACGAGCTACCCGACGATCTCGAGTGGCGGCAGCGCAGGCCAGGGTGGGACCGGCGGCACGGGCGGCACCCAGACCGGGGGCGCGGGCGGCACCGCGGGCACGGGCGGCGCCGGCGGCGCGCCGGGCGGCGGCGGGACCGGGGGTTGACCGAGGGCGACGTCGAGCCCGGCGCGCGCTCGGTCGCGAGCGGCGTCCTCTTGACGGTGGCCTACGACGGCGGCGGCTACGCGGGCTACGCGCCGCAGCCCGGCCAGGCCACGATCGCCGGCGCGCTGCTCGCGGCCGTGCAGAGCGTCGATCCGGCCGTGACCGAGGTGCGGGGTGCGAGCCGCACCGACGCAGGCGTCCACGCGCGCGGCCAGCGGGTGGCCTTCGACACGCGCCGCGACCTCGGCCCGCGCGCGTGGGTGCTCGCGCTCGCGCGCGCGCTGCCCGCGACCATCGCCGTCCGCGCCGCGAGCCTCGTGCCCGCCGGGCTGCACCCGCGCTTCGCCGCGCGGCGCAAGCACTACCGCTACCTCCTGCTCGCGAGCCCCGTCCGCGACCCGCACTGGGAGGGGCGCGCCTGGCGCCTGGCCGGCCTCGCGTCGGGCCGCGCCCTCGGGCTCATGCAGCGCGAGCTCGCCGCCGCCGTCGGGACACACGCCTTCGGGGCCTTTCGCTCGTCGGCCGACACCCGCGCCGCCGTGGAGCGCACCATCGACCTCGCGCTCGTGAGGCCCGTCGCGGACGGCCACGGCGGAGGCGCCCTCCGCGCGGGGCAGGGCGATCGCCACGCGGCGCTCGTCGCCATCGACATCGTGGGGACGGCGTTCCTGCACCGCATGGTCCGGATCCTGGTCGGCACCGCCGTCGACGTCGCGCGCGACCGGCTGGCGCGCGGCGCGATCGCGCGGGCCCTCGCCTCCGGGGACCGCCGCGACGCCGGGGTGACCGCACCGGCGCACGGGCTCTACCTCGAGTCGGTCGAACTCGCGCTCGCCGCCGGCGACAGCTGGCCCTGATTTTCACGTACGCGCGCGAGCCCACCAGGAGCTCCGCACTGCGGGCCAAGGCGGTGGCTCGATCGAGCGGAGCGAGCAGAACCACGGAGGCACCGAGACACGGAGCGTGACACGGCGGAGACACGGAACCTTGCCGGCTCCGTGCAGCCTCCGTGTCTCCGCGTCTCCGTGGTTGTCTCTTTCTGGTAGCTGGGGGCGAGTGACAGAGGAGCCTGCCGCGCCTAAAACGCGTCCTTGGCGCGGCGCAGCGCCGCGAGGGTTGCGACGGGCGACTCGGTGCCCATCCGCCGGGCGAGCGCCGGCTCCGCGCAGCGCAGGAACGGGTTGGTCGCGAGCTCGTCGGCGATGGTCGAGGGCACCGTCGGCACGCCGGCGCGCGCCTGCGCCTCGGCCCACGCGAGCTTGCCCGCCACGGGCGCGCTGTCCGGCTCGACGCTCGCCGCGAAGAGCAGGTTCTTCACGGTGTACTCGTGACCGCAGTAGATCCGCGTTGCCGGCGGCAGGCGGGCGAGCACGTCGCAGAGCGAGTGGTGCAGGAGCTCCGGCGTGCCCTCGAACAGGCGCCCGCAGCCCCCGACGAAGAGGGTGTCCCCGGTGAAGAGGGCGTCGCCGATGTGGTAGGCCACCGCCCCGAGGGTGTGACCCGGCACGTGGTGGGGCGTGACCGCGAGCCCCGCGACCGAGAACGTCGCGCCGTGGTCGACCGCGTGCGTCTGCCCCGGTACGCGGCCGAGATCGCTACGGTGGGCGTACACCGGCACCCCCGGGTGCCGCGCGCACAGCGCCTCGATCCCGCCCACGTGGTCGGCGTGGTGGTGCGTCGCCAGGATCGCCCCGAGCGCGAGGCCCAGGCTGGAAAGGCGCAACTGGACCGGTCCGAGATCCGATGGATCTACGACGAGGGCACGATCGTGCCCCTCCGCCCGGACGACGTACGCGTAGTTGTCCTTCAAGCACGCCACCGCGAGAACCTCCACCTTCACCGCCATGCACCTCTCCCTCGCCCCTGCCGGGGTCGGCACTCGCCCCGGCTCCCGGTGGCCGCCCCGGCGGCGGCCCGTCGCCGCGGTTGCGCCTGGCATTGTCCGGTGCCGTGGCCTGCGGCACAATGAGCATGCGCCGCCTCGCCGCGCCGCAGCCCGCGGCGCCCCCGCGGCCTCCTCTTGAGGACCGTCCACCCCATGGCCCACCCCCTGCGCGCCGACCCCTTCGTCGCCGCGGAAATCGAAGCGGCACTGAAGCCCTACCTCGGCGTGTTGCCGCAGGCGGAGCTCGAGTGGATGCGCGATCAGCTCGCCGACACGCTCGCCGAGGAGCCGGCCGCCAAGGCGCTGCTGGCCGCCGCACACCCCCGGCCCGAGGTGGACGAGAGCGGCGAGCGGGTGCGCTCCCAGGGCCTGCGCGCCCTGGCCGAGGAGGCCGCCGCGCGGGACAAGCGCCGCCGCTAGCAGGAAACCCGGCTCCAGTGTGCCGGTGGCTCCAGGCTACGGGCTTCAGCCTTCAGGCGCAGAGGCCGTGGCGTGGATCCCTGTGGCGTCCCGCGCGCCCACCCGAAGCCTGGAGCCTGGGGCCTGTCGCCCGTAGCCCGCGTCGGTCTGCCGTTTCGTGCGACGCGGGCCGCGGATCCCACGCGGCCGGCGGGGATGCGCGCAGGCTTCTGGCTACGGCGGGGTTTCGGGTCGAAGGTACGCCGCGCGCGGCACACGCAGGTAGGCGGCCTCCGGCCAGCCTCTGTCGATCCCGGCGCCTGCAGCCTGCAGCCTGGAGCCTGGAGCCTGATGTGAGGCGCCGCTCACACCTCGCGCCGGAGCCTGCGTCCCAGGGTCTCGATGGCCTGCGCGTGGAGCCGGCTCGCCCAGCTCTTGCTGAGGCCGAGGTCCGCCGCGATGACGTCGAAGCGCTCCTCGCCGAAGTAGTGGCGCTCGACCAGCACGCGCTCGCGCTCCGGGAGCTCCGCCACCGAGGCTCGGACCCGCGCCGCCAGGGCGTCGCGCGCGAGCTTCTGCTCCGGGTTGTCGGCCGGGTCGGCCGGCTCGCCTCCACCCGCGGCGAGCGCCGTCGCGAGGGCGCTCGCCTGCGACGCGAGCAGGCCCCGCAGCCGGGCGCGGAAGTCCTCCTGCGACGGCAGGCTCAGCGGGTCGGACGGCGTGCCCGCCGGTGGCCCGGCGGCGTCCGCCTCCTCGCGCGCGGCGAGCAGCCGCGACGCCGTCTCGAGTGCCAGCACCCGGGCCTTGATGGCGCGCACGTGCGTCAGCCGCCGCAGCTCGTCGAGCACCGCCCACTCGAGGTGCCGGATCACGTACGGCACGAGCGGCGCGCGCTCGGGATCGTGACGTCGCACCACCTCGACGAGCGCCGCGCGCGCGAGGCTCGTGAGCTCGTCCTCGTCCGCGTGCGGCGCGAGCCGGCGGCACAGCTTGCCGACCACGATCGGTACGAGCGGCAGCGCCTCGCGGATGCGGCGCTCGTCCTCGAGCCGGGTGGGCCCGGCGGCCGGCGGACGGCCGGCGTCGACACCGCCCCGACCTGCGGAGCCTTCCGTGGTTCGACCCGTCCGTCGGCGCCCCATGCAGTCGCTCGCGAAGAGCCCGACCATTACCAGGTGCGAGGCACCCCGTGCACCGAAAAACGCGGCGCCGCCACGGCCTTCAGCGGGGCGCGAGGTCCTTGAACCGGCCGGCATCCGGCGCGGCGAGCTTCTCCTCGGGCGTCACGGGCTCGGCCGCGATGACGCGGTAGTCGCGCTGGCGGAACTGCTGGCGCTGGACGCGTATCTTCGTCATCTCGACCGTCATCAGGCCCTTGCCGCGCCGCGTGGTCCAGAGATCCGAGGCGTGCTGGAAGTCGTTCGCCATCTCCTTGAAGGCGGTGAAGACGATCTCGTCACCCATGGGCGGCGGGAAGAAGTTCACCTCCATCACCTTGAGGATGCGGATGCCGCCCGTCTTCTCAGTCGCCGCGACCACGGCGCCCTCGACGAGGTCCTTGCCCTCGGGGTCGGAGGTGGCGGGCGGCGGCGGGCCGACGCCGGCCCCGTCGTTGCGGCAGGCGGCGAGGGCCAGCCCGGCGGCGAGCACGAGACTCCAGGCGAGCGGGCGCATGGCGAATGGATAGCCAGGCGCGATCCCCGCGGCAAGCTGCGGCACCACGAGGGCGCGGGGGGTGTGATGCACGCCCGAGGGTCGGAGCGGGCTCGGTGGGCGGGCAGGGGCCCCCGTGCTACGCACGGGCCGCCACGGTACCAGCGTGGGCTCGGAGGTCACATGCGACTCGAAGACTGCAAGTTCATCGTCACCGGGGCGGCGCAGGGCATGGGGCGGCACTTCGCGCTCCGCATCGCGGAGGCGGGCGGCCAGGTGGCGGCTGGCGACGTGCTCGAGGCCGGGCTCGGGGCGCTCGCCGAGGAGGCGCGCGCGCTGCGCGGCAAGATCCACGTGCAGAAGCTCGACGTGTCGAGCGAGGGCGAGGTCGCGAGCTTCGTCGCCTTCGCGCACCAGGCCATGGGCGGGCTCAACGGCCTCGTCAACAACGCGGGCATCCTGCGCGACGGCCTGCTCGTGAAGAAGGACCGGACGAGCGGCGAGATCGTCACCCTGACTCGCGCCCAGTGGCAGGCGGTCATCGACGTCAACCTCACCGGCGCGACGCTCGTCGTGCGCGACACGGTGGCGAAGATGGCGGCCACCGGCAGCCGCGGCGTCATCGTCAACATGAGCTCCATCGCCCGGCACGGCAACCGCGGCCAGTCGAACTACTCCGCCGCCAAGGCGGCGCTCGCCGCCAACACGAAGACGTGGTCCCAGGAGTTCGCGCCCTTCGGCATCCGCGTCGGCGCCGTGGCGCCGGGCATGGTGAAGACGCCGATGACCGACGGTATGAACGACAAGGCGCGCGAGGCGCTCGTCAAGATGATCCCCGTCGGCCGCATCGGCGAGCCCGAGGACATCTGGGTCGCCGTGAAGTTCGTCATCGAGTGCGACTACTTCAACGGTCGCACCATCGACGTCGACGGCGGTCTGTCGATGTGAGGGGCGGCGGGCGCCGGCGCCGGCGCGCCGGCATCCGCGCTTGACGCGCCTTAGTTGATAACTAGAATCAACTTCACCATGATCGTCTGCCTGTGCCGCGGCGTGAGCGACCGCGACGTGGAGCGCGCCATCGCTGCCGGCGCACGGAGTCTCGAGGCCGTGCGCGCGGCGACCGGTGCGGGGGCTTGCTGCGGCGCTTGCCATCCGGCGATTGCCGAGCGCCTCGGCGCGGCGGCCCAGCGCGAAGCGCACGCGCGTGGCGCGCCCCCCGCGCGGCGCAGCTTGCCCGTGCTCGCTCCCGCACGCGCCCGTGGACGCGGAGCCCGGCTCGGTGCGCGCGGCGTGAGTGCCCGAGCTGGAGCACCGAACAAGTTCCTCGCGACGAGCTTCCGGTGAAAGTGACGCAGGCGCCGGCCCCTTCGCCACGGAGCCAGGAGCGTGTCGGGGAAAGACGGGCCGGTCGAGCCCGAGCCCGAGCCCGAGCCGGTGTTTCGTGTCCGTGTCCGTGTCCGTGTCCGTGTCCGTGCCCGTGCCCGGTGCGAGCCGCGGGGGCGGGGCAGAGGGTGCCTGAACTCAGGCTCAGGCTCGGGCTCGACCGGCCCGCCCCCCAAACCCACCCGACCGACCTTTCCCCGCCGGGCTCCTAGCCGCGGTTGTACGGGGCGCGTGCGGCGAAGGTCGGGCTCGGGCGACCCGCCGGGAGCTCCACGGTCGCGGCAGCCGTGCCGTTTGCACGTGGCGGTCGCGGGGAATTGGACTAGCTTTCGGGCGATGAAGGGCGATCCGCAGATCCTCGCACTCCTCAACGACGTGCTCGCCGGCGAGCTCGTGGCCATCAGCCAGTACTTCCTGCACGGCAAGATGCGGGCGAACTGGGGCTACGGATACCTCGCCGCGCACGCGCGCGCCGAGTCGATCGACGAGATGAAGCACGCCGACAAGCTCATCGACCGCATCCTCTTCCTCGACGGCCTGCCGAACCTGCAGCGCCTCGACAAGCTCAACATCGGCGAGAACGTGCGCGAGCAGTTCCAGTCCGATCTCGCCCTCGAGATGCTGGCCGTCAAGCGCCTGAACGCGGGCCTCGACCTGTGCCGCCAGAAGGGCGACGGCGCGAGCGAGGAGCTCCTGCGCGAGATCCTCGTGTCGGAGGAGGTGCACGTCGACTGGCTCGAGACGCAGCTCGGCCTGATGGACAAGCTCGGCGAGGCGCTGTACCTCGCGCAGCAGCTGCGCGCGTAGCCGCACGACCGACACCGCCCCGGAGCTCGAGCGCGAGGCCCGCCGACGTGGAAAAAATCCTGGTCGTCGACGATCAGCGCAACATGCGCACGACGCTGGCGATCATGCTGCGCGCGGCCGGCTACAAGGTCGTCGAGGCCAGCGACGGCAAGCAGGGCATCGAGCTCGGCGCGAGCGGCGACTTCGATCTCGTCATCACCGATCTGCGGATGGGCGGCTCGAGCGGCATCGACGTGCTGCGCAGCGTGAAGAACGCGCCCGGGGTCACCGAGGTCATCGTCATGACCGCCTACGGCACCATCGAGAGCGCCGTCGAGGCGATGCGGCTCGGGGCGCACGACTACATCCAGAAGCCCTTCACCGAGCAAGAGCTGCTCATGAAGGTGGAGCGCGCGCTCGACAAGCGGCGGCTCACCGGGCAGGTGCAGCTGCTCGCCCACGAGTTCAAGGAACGCTACAAGTTCGAGAACATCATCGGCCGCTCCGAGGCCATCCGCAGCCTGCTCGGACGCATCTTGCGCGTGGCGCCGACCGACGCGACGGTGCTCATCACCGGCGAGAGCGGCACCGGCAAGGAGCTCGTCGCCAAGGCGATCCACGCCAACAGCAAGCGCGCCAACGCGCCCTTCGTACCGGTCAACTGCGCGGCGATCGCCGAGACGCTGCTCGAGAGCGAGCTGTTCGGCCACGCCCGCGGCGCCTTCACGGGCGCCGTGGCGGCGCGCAAGGGCCTCTTCGAGGAGGCGGACGGCGGCACCTTCTTCTTCGACGAGATCGCCGAGACGACGCTCGCCTTCCAGGCGAAGCTCCTGCGCACCCTCGAGGAGAAGGAGATCCGCCGCGTCGGCGAGAACTCGCCCATCCACGTGGACGTGCGCGTGTGCGCCGCGACGAACCGCGATCTGCGGGTGGAGGTCGCGGGCAAGCGCTTCCGCGAGGACCTCTACTATCGCCTGAACGTGGTGCGCTTCGTGCTGCCGCCGCTGCGCGAGCGGCGCGAGGACGTCCCGCTGCTGTTCCAGTTCTTCCTCGACAAGTACAACCGGAAGCACGGCAAGGCGGCGCGGCCCGCCGACGGCGTGGTGGAGTGGCTCGGCCAGCTCGACTTTCCGGGCAACGTGCGCGAGCTGGAGAACCTGGTCGAACAGGCCGTGGCGCTGTCCGGTGGCGAGCTCATCAGCATCGACGACATGCAGCCCGTCGACCGCCCGTCCGGCACGCCTGGCATGCGCGATTCCGCCGACGGCATGACCCTCGCCGCGGTGGTCGAGTCGGCCGAGCGCGCGGCGATCGAGGCGGCTCTGGCGCGCGCCAACAACAACCGCGAGAAGGCCGCGGACACCCTCGGCATCAGCGCGACGACCCTGTGGCGCAAGATGACGCGGCTCGGCATCAAGGAAGGACCCGCGCAGAGCTGAGCGCGCTCTCTGCCACCCGCAGAGCGCGTGTCGCCCCGGGGTGCCATGCGGACCGCCGAGCTCAGTTACGAGCTGCCTCACGAGCTCATCGCGCGCTACCCAGCCGCCGAGCGCGACGCGGCGCGTCTGCTCGTGGTCGAGCCCGAGCGGCTCCACCACGAGTGCTTCGCCGCGCTCGAGACGTGGCTGCCCGAGCGCGCTCTCGTCGTCGTGAACGACACGCGCGTCCTGCCGGCGCGGCTGCTCGGGAAGAAGGAGACCGGCGGGCGCGCCGAGCTCTTGCTCGTGCGCTGCGAGGGTCAGGGGGAGCTGCGCGACGGTTCGCGCGCGCGCCCGTGCGAGCTTTGGCGCGCGCTCGCGCGCGGCGCGGGGCGGGTGGGCGGCGACCTGTGGTTCGGGACGGCGCTCGGGGCGCGCCTGCTCGGGCGCGCCGACGACGAGGGTCTGTGCCGGGTGGCGCTGTTCGCGCGCGACCCCGGGCCGGCGGCGCAGGTGGGCGCCGCCGACGCGCTCCGCACCATCGCGGCGCTGCGCGCCGCGGAGGGGCACGTGCCGCTGCCGCCGTACCTCGGTCGCGGCGACGAGCCCATCGACCGCGAGCGCTACCAGACGGTCTTCGGTCGCGTGCCCGGCGCGGTGGCCGCGCCGACCGCGGGCCTGCACTTCACCGAGACCCTGTGCGCGCGGCTCCTGGCGCGCGGCATCGAGCTCGCGCGCCTGACGCTGCACGTCGGGCCCGGCACCTTCCGGCCGGTGAGCGTCGACGACCTCGACGACCACCCGATGCACGCCGAGCCGTTCGCGGTGCCCGAGGAGACGGCGCAGGCGGTGGCCCGCGCGCGGGCCCGCGGGGCCGAGGTCGTGGCGGTGGGCACCACCGTGGTGCGTGCGCTCGAGAGCGCCGCCGACCCGGCGCGGCCCGGCCACGTGTGCGCCGGCAGCGGCGAGACGAAGCTGTTGATCCAGCCCGGGCACCGCTTCACGGTGGTCGACGGGTTGGTGACGAACTTCCACCTACCGGGCTCCACCCTGCTCGCGCTCGTGTATGCCTTCGCGGGCGCGGAGCGCGTGCGCGCCGCGTACCGCGCCGCGGTGGCCGAGCGCTACCGCTTCTTCTCCTACGGCGACGCCATGTACCTTCGCGCCCGCGCGTCGGCCGGCGGCACCGGGAGCGCGGCGCCGTGAGGGGCACCACCCTCGGCTTCGGCTTCCGCGAGCTCGCGCGCGACGGGGAGGCGCGCGTCGGCCTGCTCGTCACGCCGCACGGCGAGCTCGAGACCCCGGTGTTCATGCCGGTCGGCACCCAGGGCAGCGTGAAGAGCCTCGGCCCCGAGGAGGTCGCGGCGACCGGCGCGCGCGTGGTGCTCGGCAACACCTACCACCTGATGCTGCGCCCCGGCGCCGAGCTCGTCGCGCGCTTCGGGGGCCTGCACGGCTTCATGAAGTGGCCGCACGCGGTGCTCACCGACTCGGGCGGCTTCCAGGCGTTCTCGCTCGCGGACAACTGCCGCGTGAGCGACGACGGCTTCGAGTTCCGCTCGCACCTCGACGGCAGCCGCGCGGCGCTCTCGCCCGAGAGCGCCATGGACGTCCAGAGCCAGCTCGGCTCCGACATCGCCATGCAGCTCGACGTGTGTCCGCCCGGCGCCGCCCCGCGCAGCGAGGTCGAGCTCGCGTGCCGCCGCACGAGCGCCTGGGCGCGCCGCTGTCTCGCGGCCAAGGCGCCGTGGCAGGCCGCGTTCGGCATCGTGCAGGGCGGCAGCGACCTCGCCCTGCGGCGCTCGCACCTGGACGACATCGCGAGCCTGCCCTTCGACGGCATCGCGCTCGGCGGCTTCTCGGTGGGCGAGCCCATCGAGATCATGCACGCTCGCCTCGCCGAGCTCGCTCCGCACCTCGACCGCGAGCGCCCCCGCTATCTCATGGGCGTGGGCACGCCGGCCGATCTGCTGCGCGCCGTGGCTGCCGGGATCGACATGTTCGACTGCGTGCTGCCGACGCGCAACGCGCGCAACGGCCAGGCGCTCACGCGCCACGGTCGCATCGTCGTGAAGCAGGCGCGCTACAAGGACGATCCCTTGCCGCTCGACCCCGAGTGCGATTGCCCGACGTGCACCGCGGGCTACGCGCGCGGCTACCTGCGCCACCTCTTCCTGGCGCAGGAGATCCTGGTCATGCGGCTGCTCACCGTGCACAACCTGCACCTCTACGGGACGCTGATGCGCGAGGCGCGGACGGCCATCCGCGAGGGTCGCTACGCGCGCTACGTCGCGGCGGCGCTCGCGGGGCTCGCGGCCGAGCCGACCGGCTGAGGCGGCGAGCGCGGCGCGCCCGGCGCGACTTGTGCGCCCGGGGGGCGTGCGTCTAAGATGGCCCCGTGCTGCGCTCGTGCTCGCTTCCCGGTCTGCGACGGCGAGCGCCCGCGGGGGGCGATCGGGCGGCTCGGGTGCGCGCGCTGCGGGGCGTGATGCGACATGGCTGACGGCAAGCCGGCAGGCGAGGATCTCGCGGCGCTCAAGACCCTGAGCGAGCAGACCGGCGTGCCGGGGATCGATCTGCACCAGGTCTGCATCCGTCTGGCCGATCTCGATCTGGTGCCGCGCGAGATCTGCGAGCAGCGCGCCGTCCTGCCGGTGCTCGTCAAGAACGACCGCATCTTCGTCGCGATGGCGAGCCCGAGCGACCGCAGCACCCTGCAGGAGCTCGAGTTCGCGACCGGGCGCCGCGTCTTTCCCTACGTCGCGCTGCGCGCCACGCTGCTCCGCGTCGTCGGCGAGTGCTTCGACCTGAAGGCCCAGGGCCGGCGCCACTACGTCGGACCGAACTGCCCGCCGGAGATCATCCAGCGGGCCGGGGTGTCGGTGCCGCCGCCCGCCGAGCCGAAGGCACCGGCGCCTGGCAGCCCGCCGGCTCCCCGGCGTGCGCTGCCGCCGCCGCAGCGCGCGGCGGCGCCGTCCCGCGAGGCCGGCGGCCTCATGAGCGAGGACAGCCTGCGGCCCGCCGGCACGCGCGGAGCCGCCGTCATCGTGGACTACGCCATCGGCAAGGTCGGCGGGCTGCCGAGCCCCGACGTGTTCGTCGAGGCCACGCACGACGGCGTGGGGGACGCCTCGGTGGCACCCGCGGACGACGTCGAGCTCGAGGTCGACGGGGAAGCCCCCGTCATCCTCGTGGTCGACGACGAGCCCGACGTGCGACGCCTGCTCGTCCGCGTGCTCCAGGACCGCGGCTACCGCACCCTCGAGGCCGACAACGGCGAGACCGCCCTGCAGATGGTGGGCAAGCACCTGCCCGATCTGGTGGTGCTCGACGCCATGCTGCCCAAGGTCCACGGCTTCGACATCGCCCGGCGGCTCCGCGACACCGAGCGCTACGGCCACATCCCGATCGTCATGGTGTCCGCGGTCTACCGGGGCTGGCGCTTCGCGGAGGACGTCAAGGCGAACTACGGCGTGTCGGCGTACCTCGAGAAGCCCTTCAAGGTGCAGGACGTCGTGGCCGCCGTGGAGACCGCCCTCACGACACCGTCGAACCGCAGCGCGGACCCCGACGCGCTCAGCGACGCTGCCGAGAAGTGCCTGCGCGCGGGGATCCTCGCCTACAAGGCCGGCAACTACGAGGAGGCCGCCGGGCACCTGCGCGCGGGCACCAGCACCGACCCGCTTGCTTTCCGCATCCACTTCCAGCTCGGCCTGCTCTACGCGAAGACCGGACAGCTCTACGACGCGATCCAGTCGCTCGAGACGGCCCTCGGCATTCGCTCGAGCTACTTCCCGGCGCTCAAGAACCTGGCGTTCCTGTACCAGAACGCGGGCTTCCGCAACAAAGCGATCGAGATGTGGGAGCGCTCGCTCGCGGCGGCGCCCGACGACGCCACGCGCGAGTCGATCAAGCGGCAGCTGCTGGCGTTGCTCTGAGGCGCGGCGCGCACTCGACCCTCGTTCACGCGGCACATGCACAGCGACGCCCTGCTCATCCCGTCCACCCGAGCTCTCCGCGAAGCGGTGGCGCCTCCGGCCGCGCCGATGCATGCTAGTGGCTCGCTCTTCGCTGGGAGCGCGCCCCGCGAGTGGATTGCACGCTCCGGGGCTCGGCGGTTCGTCGCTGTTCGGGCCGCCGTCTCGCTGACCGAGGGGAGGGTTCACCCCCAGGCCGATCGCGCATGAGATTCACCTGCGACAGCTGCCAGGCGCACTACCAGATCGGTGACGACAAGGTCGCCGGCAAGACGCTGCGCATGAAGTGCCGCAAGTGCGGCCACCTCATCGTCGTCAAGGCGGGCACGTCGAGCGCGGAGGCGCCTCCGGCGTCGGTCCCGGGCGCGGCCGTGGCGCCGGCACCGACGCCGCTGCCCTCCGAGCACGGCGCCGTCCCCGCCGCGACGCCGGTGCCCGCGGCGACACCGCGCCCGGCTGCGCCGACGACGCCGCG